>CAJTYC010000020.1 GCA_910584185.1 uncultured Muribaculaceae bacterium | reverse complement strand
TCATATGTTCCATTGTAGTCTTAATTGTGTCCCAAGTTATTTTTTAATCGTTACTAAATATGCCCTTTACAACAATAATTATATCCCCCAAAGGCCAACATTTACACCTTTTGGCAAATTTCTTTGCCATTTCGAGTTTTTTTAATATATTTGCACCGTAATCGTCTGTCCGTTTATTATGCACAGGGGCTGACTTTATTGATTTGCAAATGTTCCAACATGACTTCTATTATGGCGTGGTCTGCACGATGCTCGGATTGGCAGTGGTGGTTTTCTGCGCACTGCAACGCATCTCCGCAGGCTACGGCATGATGTACAATAACAAGTGGGGGCCTACCCTCAATAACCGTCTCGGCTGGGTGCTGATGGAGGCCCCATCGTTCATCTGTATGCTACTGCTATGGCTCCTCAGCCCTCGCGCCGCCGACCCGGCCCCTGCCGTCATGGCCTCGCTATTCTTGTTACACTATTTCCAGCGTTCGTTCATATTCCCGCTCCTTATCCGTGGGAACAGCCGTATGCCACGGGCTATCATTCTGATGGGAATTATATTCAATGTGGTGAACTGCTACATGATAGGTGGCTGGATTTTCTATGTTGCCCCGGCTTCGATGTATCCAGCTTCATGGCTCTATAGCCCCCTGTTCATATTGGGTACAATAATCTTCTTCGCCGGGATGGCCATAAACCTCCGCGCCGACTATATCATAAGGCATCTGCGCAAGCCGGGCGACACACGGCACTATATACCGCGCGGAGGCATGTACCGCTACGTCACATCGGCCAACTATCTCGGTGAACTGACCGAATGGGCAGGCTTCGCCATACTGACCTGGAGCCTCGGCGGACTCGCTTTCCTCGTATGGACCTTCGCCAACCTCGCCCCAAGGGCCAAGACCCTGCACCGAAGATATGTCTCCGAATTCGGCGACGATTACAAATCGCTAAACAGAAAGTATATAATCCCTTTCATATACTGACACAAAGATTATCAGAGTAACAACTCTCCCTGCAATTCACCTCATAACTCATAACTCTGACCTAATACTTAAAAGAAATGAAACTTTTCACACCGGCAAAACTCGGGCCTATTGAACTCCGCAACCGCACCATACGCTCAGCAGCTTTCGAGGGGATGGGGCGCGACAACGGCCCCACAGACATGCTCCGCGACTATCACCTCTCAGTGGCACGCGGCGGGGTGGGCATGACAACCCTCGCATACGCCGGCATATGCCGCTCGGCTCTCTCGTTCGACTCCCAGCTCTGGCTGCGCCCCGAGATTGTGCCGCAACTGCGCGAAATCACCGACGGCATACACCAAGCCGGTGCCAAGGCCTCGATACAGATAGGCCATTGCGGCAACATGACCCACCGCTCCACCACCGGGAGCACCCCCGTAGGTGCCTGCACCGGTTTCAATCTATATTCTCCGACTTTCGTGCGTGGACTGCGCAAGGATGAGCTGACGCAGATAGCCCGATATTTCGGTGACGCTGTCCGCAACGCACGCGATGCCGGATTCGACTGCGTGGAAGTCCATGCCGGCCATGGATACCTCATATCGCAGTTCCTCTCCCCTTATACCAACCGCCGCCGCGATGAGTTCGGCGGCTCGCTGCAAAACCGCATGTCGTTCATGAACATGTGTCTCGAGGAGTCGCTCAAGGCAGCCGGTTCAGACATGGCCCTCATAGTGAAGACCAACATGCGCGATGGCTTCAAGGGTGGACTCGAGATAGAGGATTGCCTCACCGTGGCCAAGGAGATAGAACGGGCCGGCGTGCATGGCATGGTGCTTTCGGGCGGTTTCGTCAGCAAGGCTCCTATGTATGTGATGCGCGGCGAGATGCCAATCTATTCGATGACTTATTACATGAAGCAATTATGGCTGAAATATGGTGTGCGGATGGCCGGCCGCTTCATGATTAAGCCGGAACCCTTCAAGCCTCTATATTTTCTCGACGATGCCCGCCTCTTCCGCCGCGAGCTGAAACTGCCGCTGATATATGTTGGCGGCGTGATTGACCGCAAGGGTGCCGACACGGTGCTCGACGATGAGGGCTTCGATTTCGTGCAGATGGGACGCGCCCTGCTCAACCAGCCGGATTTCGTGAACCGTATGCGCCAAGCCGGCGAGGCCAACCACCGCTGCGACTGCGACCATGTGAATTATTGCATAGCCCGCATGTACTCGCGCGAGATGGCATGCCACAAGCATTGCCAAAACCTGCCGAAGGGTATCGTAAGGGAGATTGAAAAAATCAAAAAAAGAAACTGATGTCAAAAAGATATGACCTCACAGGCCACCTCGCAGTGGTGACCGGTGCAAGCAGCGGCATTGGCTTGTGTTTCTGCCGCACGCTCGCCTCCATGGGCTGCAATCTCGTGATGGTCTCCAACCAGCAGCCTCAGCTCGATGAGTGCGCGGCATCTGTGGCCCGCGAGTCAGGCGTCAGGACTTACCCTATATTCTGCGACCTCACCCGGCCCGATGCCGCAAAGGTCATAATGGACTTCTGCGATATCAAGGGCCTCGACCCGGATATACTTATCAACAATGCCGGCATTTTCTCTTTTCTCCCCGTCACCGACACGACGGAGCGCAAGCTCGACTGCTTCGTCGACCTGCATGTCAGGGCGGTAATGATGCTCAGCCGGAAGTTCGCTATCCGATTCAAGGAGCGCGGAGGCGGCCATATACTCAACATGTCGTCGATGTCGTGCTGGACACCCATGCCCGGCATTGCGATGTATGCCGCTACCAAGGCTTTCATACGGGTGTTCTCACGCGCACTACATTATGAGATGCGCGACGACAATGTGCATGTCACGGTGGCTTGCCCCGGCGGCATAGCCACCGACCTCTTCGGACTCCCCAAGAACCTGATGAAGCTCGCCGTAAACATACATGCCATTCAGACACCGGAGAAATTCACACGCAAGGCCGTGCGGATGATGATGAAGGGTAAAATGCAGTATATCAACGGCTGGATGAACCGACTCGCCATATTTTTTGTGGGCATCACACCCACTCCCGTCAGGATGTTGGTCAAACATCGTATGCTCGACCGCAACATATCGCGACCCTGAACCGTTCATTACTTATATGCCCGTTTCATCTCGAATGAATTATTCATATGAGACGGTCGCTTATTCATGCATGTTATGAGAAATCGTCTCGTTGATATTATCAGCAAAAATGCCGCAAGACTGGGAGACCGCGAGGCCTACCGTTTCTGCTGGCGCAAAGATGGGGAATGGATGTCTACCTCCTGGGCAGAGTTTGCCGTTCAAGTGGATGTGGCCGCCAAGGCCCTCGCCGCTCTCGGCCTTATGGAAAAGGATACGGTGGCAATCTGCTCGCCTAACACTCCGCAGATTCTAATCACGGAGTTCGGTGCCTTCCGCAACCGTATCACCTGCATTCCGATCTATGCAAGCAGCGTGCAGTCGCAGTTTGACTTCATCGTCACAAACGGTGAGGCCAAGGTGCTTTTCGTAGGCGACAAGCACCAGTATCCGATGGCATACAACCATTGGAAGAAAAACCCCGGCCTGAAGTGCATCGTGGTCTTCAAGAATGACGGACTGAAGCTTTTTGACGATGACACGGTGACTATTTTCTGGGACGATTTCGTGCGTCTCGGCATGGAGGCCCCCGACGACCTCGCCAAGCAAGTGGAGCAGCGTGCCGACAATGCCTCTCCCGATGACCTCGCCACACTGATTTATACCTCCGGCACCACCGGCGAACCGAAAGGCGTCTGCATCTCGCACGGCAATTATGACGCAGCCATAGAGAAGCACCTCGAGTTTCTGACCTCCATAAAGGATGACGACATATCCATGTCGTTTCTCCCTATGTCGCATATACTGGAGAAGGCATGGTCTTTCTTCTGCATAACCCGTGGCCTTACCATAGCGATCAATTACGACCCGCGAGTTATCTCCGACACCATCCATTCAGTACACCCCAACCTGATGTGCTGCGTGCCAAGGTTCTGGGAGAAGGTATATGCCGGCGTCAAGGAGAAGGTGGAGCGTATGCCTCGACTTCAGAAGCTGATGATAAGCCGCGCTCTCAGCGTGGGGCGCAAGCGTAACCTCGTCTACATGCGCACGGGCCGCAAGGTGCCCTGGCTCGTGGAGAAGGAATACCGCTTCTGGGACAAGCGTGTCTTCGCACGTCTCAAGAAGGCCATCGGCATTCCCAACCCCAATTTCTACCCCACTGCCGGCGCCCCACTCTCCGACAATATCTGCGAGTTCTTCCACTCGCTCGGCATAGACATCATCATAGGCTACGGTCTCTCAGAGACCACCGCCACTGTCTCCTGCTTCCCTCAGAAGGGATACATCTTCGGCACCGTGGGTCTGCCGCTCCCGGGCATAAAGGTGCGCATTGACGATAACGGTGAGATTCTCGTGAAGGGACCCACCGTGACTTCAGGTTATTTCAAGAACCCGGAGGCCAACGCCGCCGCGTTTACCGACGACGGATTCTTCCGCACCGGCGACGCCGGTTATTTCACTCCCGAAGGCGCCCTCGTGCTTACCGAACGTGTCAAGGACCTCTTCAAAACCTCTAACGGCAAGTATATCGCCCCGCAGATGATGGAGAGCCGTCTGGCCGAGTGCAAGTATATCGACGAGGTGGCCGTAATCGGCGACCAACGCAAGTTCGTCACCGCTCTCGTGGTGCCCAACCTTTCGCAACTCCGCTCCTGGGCGAAGCACCACAATATCGACATCGAAGACACGAGGGCTCTGATGAAAGACCCTCGTGTGGTGAAGTTCATGATGAACCAGATCCAGCCGTTCCAGAAGGATATCGCCGACTTCGAGAAGATAAAGCGAATCTCTCTCCTTTCGCATCATTTCTCCATAATGAACGGTGAGGTGACCAACACCATGAAGGTGCGCCGGGCAGTGGTGGCCCGCAACTATGCCGACAGAATAGAGGCAATGTACGCCGACAACTATCCCTACTAAAATTTATTTTAAAATGATAACTTCCGACCAACTTAAACATGTAGAGACCCGTGTGGCCGACCTCAAGCGTTATCTCGACATCGATTCGAAGAAAATCGAGGTGGAGGAGGAGGAACTCCGCACGCATGTAGCCGATTTTTGGGACGACCGCGAGAAGGCGGAGGCTCAGATGCGTAAAATCAAGGGCATCCATTTCTGGATAGACTCTTACACTGCCGTAGAAAAGCAACTCGAGGAGCTGCAGCTCGCCATGGATTTCCTCAAGGAGGAACTCGTCACAGAGCAGGATATCGACGATGATTACAATGCCCTCACGAAGCAGGTGGAGGACCTCGAGCTGCGCAACATGCTCCGCCGCGAGGAGGATAAGCTCGGCGTGGTGCTGAAAATCAATTCGGGTGCCGGCGGCACGGAGTCGCAAGACTGGGCCTCGATGCTCATGCGCCTCTATCTGCGCTATGCCGAACGCCATGGCTACAAGACTTCTATCGCACAGATTCTCGATGGTGATGAGGCCGGCATCAAGTCGGTGACCATCAACATAGAGGGTGATTATGCCTACGGCTTCCTGAAGTCGGAAAACGGTGTGCATCGCCTCGTGCGCGTAAGCCCTTACAATGCGCAGGGCAAGCGCATGACTTCGTTCGCCTCGGTGTTCGTCACCCCACTCGTCGACGACACTATCGAGATTAATGTGGAGACGGCCCGCGTATCTTGGGATACTTTCCGCTCAGGCGGTGCCGGTGGCCAGAACGTCAATAAGGTGGAATCGGGCGTGCGCCTCCGTTACCAGTTCAAGGACCCATATACCGGCGAGGAGGAGGAAATCTTGATTGAGAACACCGAGACACGCGACCAGCCGAAGAATAAGGAGAATGCCATGCGCCAGCTCAAGTCTATCCTCTATGAGAAGGAACTGCAGCACCGCATGGAGGAGCAGGCCAAGGTGGAGGCCGGCAAGAAGAAAATAGAATGGGGCAGCCAGATAAGGAGCTACGTGTTTGACGACCGCCGCGTCAAGGACCACCGCACCAACTACCAGACCTCTGACGTCAACGGTGTGATGGATGGCGAGATAGACGAGTTCATCAAGGCATACCTGATGGAATTCGCAGCAGAAACCAATTCATAAGCCTCGCCATTTATCTGCATGGCAAGGCTTTAATATCAGACTTTTAACCCTCCAATATTTTACGGATAACCATCTTGGGGGTGATTCCCGCAAGGCAGTGGTAATCACCCCTTAAGCATGGTTTGTCGCCCGCCACTGAGCAGGGGCGGCATGTCATGTCGAGCTGCACCACGTCGCGTGTGCGCTGGTGCCACCCCATGAAGCCGGTATAGGGGTGTGTCGCACCCCATACGCTCACCACACGAAGTCCCACAAGCGAGGCCAAGTGCATATTGGCTGAGTCCATCGAGAGCATCACGTCGCAATGACTCAGCAGCGACAGCTCCGCAGCAAGACCCAAGTCAGCCTCAGCCACATTAACAACCCCACGGTAACGTCGTGCATATCGCGCTATCTCTGCCCGTTCCTCTTCTCCAAATCCCAATATGAATATCTTCTGGTTATCCCGCTTGCTGAAGTAGTCGATGACACGCTCAAGTTGGTCACCGGGATACACCTTTCCCCTATGCCGGGCAAACGGTGCCACGGCAAGCCAGTGCTCTCCCTCACGTTTCGGTGCGCTAACACCGGCAAACAACTCCGGATCACCCTCTCCCTTACCCCAGATTGTCTCAAAATCATTTGACAACGCGATTCCGGCCTTGTAAAACACATCCTTCTCCCTGTCAACCTGAGGCTTCAGTTGCACAAGCACCTTATTGTGAGGACGCGTAAGCTCACGCTTCATGCTACCTACCGTGTCGACATCGTAGACCTCCACACCTTTAAGCCGCATGATATACCCCAACATGCGCATTCGCATATCTCCCTGCAACTCTATATGATGCGTTATGCCATACCGCTTCAGCAAGCCGGTGGCAAGACGATATAGACCCCGCAGCCCCCGGTAATTATCCATGTTGACCGTGGCGACCTGTAGATTGGCCGGCGCATTTATCAGCACCCGCGACTCATGATGGCGAGTGAGATAAACAAACTCTATCTCCGGATTGGCCAGACAGGCATCATACACCGTAGGCACTGTCATAGCCACTCCTCCAAGCTCCCCCAATTTCGTGACCAGCACTTTACGAGTCTCTCTCTTTCCTCCTATTTTCACGCTATTATCCTTTTTTCTTCTACATTCTGTTCCCCTGCCTGATAAAAAAACAAAATTCCTCTATCCCACCAACCCACAAACATAATAAAAAATTTCTCATTACGCAAAAATTTCGTTATTTTTGCAGTTGGTGTAGACTTAAAATTCAGTATGCTATGACAGCAGCAATCCAAATCTTCTGCCGCAACACCGGCACTTATATTGACGTGGAGGGTGGGGCCTCTCTGTCCGACCTCGCCGCTATGGTGGAGCAAGACCTCGGTTTCTCCCCAATATGCTCTCTTGTCAACAACAAGACAGAGCATCTCGGCTTCAGAATCTTCGCCCCGAAGCAGATTGAGTTTCTGAGGGCGGACTCTCCGGTGGGGCGCGAGGTATACACCCGTTCGCTCTGTATGATGCTCTATTATGCAGTGCATAAACTTCTGCCCGACTTTGTGTTACGCATAGAACATTCGGTGAGCAACGGCCTCTTCTGCCGGCTTCTTCTCCCTGACTTGTCGGTGGTTCTCCCTGACGATAAGCTCGTGCAGAGCCTCTGCTCGCTGATGCGCACCATGGCCAAGGCCGACATGCCGTTCATTCGCCACGAGAAGTTGACCTCCGACGTGATTGAGCTTTTCAAGAAGCAACATCTCCATGAGAAGGTGCTGCTGCTCGAGACTATCTCGCAAATCTACACCTCCTACTACACTCTCGACGGTCTCGCCGATTCATTCTACGGCCCTCTCGCCCCCTCCACCGCGAGCATCGGCACTTTCAACCTCATACCCTGGCAAGATGGCATATTGCTGCTCGGACCTGATTCCAAGCACCCCGACATGCCGGCAAAACCGCTCGTGCAGGAGAAGATGTTCCGTGCCTTCACCGAGCATCTCGACTTCAACCGTGTGATTCGTGTATCGTCGGTGGGAGAGCTCAACCGGGCCGTGCTCAACCATGAGTCTACCGAACTTATCAATGTGGCTGAGGCAATGCACAATAAGCTGATAGGCCGCATAGCCGATGAGATTCTCGAACGCAAGAAGCAAGGGGGCGCCTCCATAATACTGATTGCGGGACCCTCTTCGTCGGGCAAGACCACCACATCTAAGCGTCTCGCCATACAGCTTATGACCAATCTCATGACCCCGAAGCTGATTTCGCTCGACGATTATTTCGTGGACCGTGAGAAGACTCCCCTCGACGAGAAGGGTGAATATGACTACGAGTCTCTTTATGCCCTCGACCTCGAGCTGTTCAACCACGACCTGAAAGCCCTGCTCCGTGGCGAGGAGATAAACCTTCCCACCTACAGCTTCGAATTCGGTCGGCGCATCGACAAGAAGCGTCCGCTGAGGCTCGACGCCAACGACGTGCTGATAGTGGAGGGTATACATGGCCTTAACCCGGAGCTGACATCGGAAGTCCCCTCCAACCAGATTTTCAAGATGTATGTCTCCGCGCTGACCACCCTGCGCATCGACAACCACAACTGGATTTCGACCTCCGACACACGCCTGTTGCGCCGCATAGTGCGCGACTACAAATACCGCCACACATCGCCCGAAGAGACCATAAAGCGCTGGCCTTCGGTGAGAAGCGGTGAGCAAAAATGGATATTCCCATTCCAGGAAAACGCCGACGCCACTTTCAATTCATCCCTGCTATTCGAGATAGCGGTGATGAAAACCTACGCCGAGCCGCTGCTGCGCGGCGTGCCGCACAATGTGCCGGAATACACCACAGCCTACCGCCTGCTCCGCTTCCTGGAGCATTTCGCCCCAATCACCGACTCCCAGATACCACCCACATCCCTGCTCCGAGAATTCTTGGGAGGCTCCTCTTTCCACTACTAAGCCAATAAAGCTGCACCAAGGCCAAGGCAATTATGATACCAAAGCCAATAAAGCTGCATCGCGGTTTTGGAGGTGTGTAAGCGCAAAGCGCGAAAAATCAAGCAAAAAAAGAAGATGAAAGATTTCACTCACGAAGATATAGAAAGGATCCAAGACCTGATAGACCAGGGCAATCAGGAGGCGATAATCCAAGAAATAAACGACCTGCACCCGGCCGACATAGCGGAGCTATTCCAAGACCTCAACCTGAAACAGGCCGAATGGTTTTTCGAGCATATACCCGACAAGGAGAAGAAGGCCGACGTGCTGATGGAACTCGATGAGGAGGACCGGAAGAAACTCCTCGAGGGTATGGACAACGACCAGATCGGCCATTTCATAGACCTGCTCGACACCGACGATGCAGTGGACCTTATCCAGGAACTCGATGAGGAAGACCGCGAGGAGGTGATCCAGAACATCGAGGACGTGGAGCAAGCCGGCGATATCGTGGACCTGCTGCAATATGACGAGGACACCGCCGGCGGTCTGATGGGCACAGAGTTCATCTCGGTCAACGAGAACCTCTCCATGCCCGACTGTCTCCGCGAGATGCGCCATCAGGCCGAGGACCTCGACGACATTTATTACGTCTATGTGACCGACGACGACAACCGTCTGAAGGGTGTGCTGCCGCTAAAGAAGATGATTACCCACCCCTCAGTGTCGAAAATCAAGCATGTCATGGAGACCGACCCCGTCTCGGTCAAGGCCGACATGCCGCTCGATGAGGTGGCTATCGACTTCGAGAAGTATGACCTCGTGGCAATGCCGGTAGTCGACTCGATAGGGAGGCTCGTGGGCCAGATCACCGTCGACGACGTGATGGATGAGGTGCGCGAACAGTCCGAACGTGACTACCAATTAGCATCAGGTATCTCCTCCGACATCGATGCCGACGACTCCATCTGGGCACAGACCAAGGCCCGTCTCCCATGGCTCCTGATAGGCATAATCGGAGGTCTTGTAAATTCGCTCATCCTCGGAGGCTTCGAAGCACAGATAGCAGCTGTCACAGCCCTCGCATTCTTCATCCCGCTTATCGGTGGCACCGGCGGTAATGTCGGTGTGCAGGCTTCCGCAATCATCGTGCAGGGCCTCGCCAACGGCCGCCTCGAACTCTCCGACTTCTGGCGCCAGATATGGCGAGACCTGCGAGTGGCCCTGATCAACGCTGTGGTGATATCGCTCGTGGTGTTCGCCTACATCTTCTTCACCCAGCCGGGCGACTACGCCCTCGTGATGGCAGTATCGGTATCGCTATTCGCAGTGGTGATTTTCGCCACAGTCTTCGGCTCATTAGTCCCTCTGACCCTCGAGAAGCTACACATAAACCCGGCCTTAGCCACAGGCCCCTTCATACAGATCACCAACGACGTGGTAGGCCTGATGATCTACGTAGGCATGTCTGTATGGATGCTAAAACTTTTTCCCCATTAACAAAGTAAAAAAGAAAGAAAGATGTCAAAAATAGCCGAGACCCCGTTGATGACCCAATACATCGAGATGAAGAAGAAGCATCCCGATGCAATCCTCCTTTTCCGCGTGGGCGACTTCTACGAAACCTTTTCAGAAGATGCCGTGACGGCATCTGAGATTCTCGGCATAACCCTGACACGCCGGGCCAACGGCAAGGCTGCATATGTGGAGCTGGCCGGCTTCCCCCACCATGCCCTCGACTCTTACCTGCCGCGCCTCGTGAGGGCCGGCAAGCGCGTGGCCATATGCGAGCAGCTCGAAGACCCGAAGCTCACCAAGAAGCTCGTGAAGCGTGGCATAACGGAGCTGATTACCCCCGGCGTAAACCTCAACGACAACTCCCTCTCCGCCACCGAAAATAACTTTCTCTGCGCCCTGCACGTCAACAAGTCATCGGTGGGCGCAGCCTTCCTCGACATTTCTACAGGCGAGTTCCTCTGCTGCCAAGGCTCCGCCCGCGACATTGACAAGCTGATAGGAAACATCCGCCCCAAGGAGCTCCTGCGCATGTCGGGCATGCGTCAGTGGACTGATGAGAACATTTCGCACCGTTGCGCCATGTTCGACCTCGACGACTGGATTTTCACCTCCGATGCCGCCGAGCAGCGCCTCGCCTCGCAGTTCGGCACCAACGGACTGAAGGGCTTCGGTGTGTCGCACTGGCCGGATGCCGTCATCGCCGCCGGCGCCATAATGCACTATCTCGACCAGACTCACCACTCTGACCTGCGCCACATCACATCGCTCGGACGCATCGACTCCGACCGATTCGTGGCACTCGACCGATTCACCGTGCGCAACCTCGAGCTCCAGGATTCGCTCTCGCCCGACGGCCTCTCGCTCTTCGATGTGCTTAATCTCACCTCAACACCGATGGGTGCGCGTCTGCTCAGAAGCTGGATTTCGTTCCCCCTGCTCGACCTCACCGAGATAACCCGCCGCCACAGCATCGTGGAGTCCCTGCTGCGCGACCCCGATTTGCGCTGCCAAGCTATCGATGCGATGCAACGCATCGGCGACCTGCGCCGCGCCGTGACAAAGGTGGGTGCCCGACGCTTGTCTCCCCGCGATTGCGTGGCTCTTGCAAACTCTCTCGCCGCCTCCATGCAGCTCCGTGGCATTCTATCGCAGTTTGACACAAAGGAGATAGACCCCGATAGCCACCTCGCCAAGCTGACCGACTCCATGCCTGATGTCTCTCCCATCATCAACACAATCAAGGCGACTCTCCTCCCCGATGCCCCCTCCGCCCTCGGCAAAGCACCGGCCATCGCCCCGGGCGTCGACGCTGAACTCGACGAGCTCCGCAATCTCCACTCAAATGGTCGCCAGGCTCTCACCGACATCCAGAACCGTGAGTCGGAAGCCACCGGCATTCCTTCGCTTAAAATAGGTTTCAACAATGTGTTCGGATACTACATAGAGGTCCGCAACACCCACAAGGACAAGGTGCCGGCTGAATGGATAAGAAAGCAGACGCTCGTCAGTGCCGAAAGGTATATAACCCCGGAGTTGAAGGACTATGAGGAGAAGATATTGAATGCCGAGGAACGTATCAATGTAATCGAGGCCCGCATTTTCGCCCAACTCACCGACGGTCTCGCACGTCTTATCACTGACATGCAGGCCCATGCCGCCGCCGATGAGTTTCTTGACTGTATGCTCGCTTTCGCCTCTGCCGCAGAGTCGTATAAGTATGTGCGCCCGGTGATGAATGATTCCATGGCTATCCACATCCAAGAGGGTCGCCACCCGGTGATCGAACGCCGCCTCCCACCTGACCAACCCTACATAGCCAATTCTATCGACCTCGACTCTGACCGTCAGCAGATTATCATGATTACCGGACCCAACATGGCCGGTAAGTCGGCCCTGCTGCGCCAGACAGCCTTGATTGTGCTTATGGCTCAGATTGGCTCGTTCGTGCCGGCTGAGTCCGCGCAAATCGGTTATGTTGACAAAATCTTCACCCGCGTAGGCGCTTCCGACAATATATCTTCGGGCGAGTCTACTTTCATGATCGAGATGAATGAGGCCGCCTCCATTCTCAACAATATGAGTCCCCGCTCGCTGATTCTCTTCGACGAACTCGGACGCGGCACTTCCACCTACGATGGCATATCAATAGCATGGGCCATAGTGGAGCATATACATGAGAACCATATAGCCCACCCAAAGACCCTCTTCGCCACTCATTATCATGAGCTTAATGAGATGGAGAAGTCTTTCGCAAGAATCACAAACATGAATGTCTCTGTGCGCGAAATTAACGGCAAGGTGGTCTTCATGCGAAAGCTCGAACCGGGCGGCTCTGCCCACAGTTTCGGTATACATGTGGCCAAGCTCGCCGGTATGCCCCCATCGATAGTGCGCCGTGCCGACCAGGTGCTCGCCAATCTCGAGAAGAATGGCGATTCCGCCTCCAAGCCTGACCTCTCTAACCTCGGCAAGCAACGCGAGGGTTACCAACTATCACTTTTCCAGCTCGATGACCCTCTCCTCTCGCAGATACGCGACCGCCTGCTGAATATCAACGTTGACAACCTCACTCCCCTTCAGGCCTTGACGACTCTGCACGACCTCCAAGCTCTCCTAACCGGCAAACAATAACCCGCCACGGCAAACATAATCACCATGCCTCCAATCATAAAACTGCTTCGCCCCTCGCATTGGCTCAAAAATGTTTTCGTGTTCATGCCGCTCTTCTTCAGCGGCGCTCTACTCAGTTATGAACTGATGGCCCTGAGCCTGGTAGCGTTCGCCATGTTCTGCCTAGTGTCGTCGGCTGTATATTGCATCAACGATGTGATGGACCGTGAGGCCGACCGCAACCATCCTAAGAAGCGGCTTCGCCCGGTGGCTTCAGGCGCCGTGTCACCGGCTGCCGCCATATCGCTTGCCTCCGCGCTCGTCGTGGTGGCCATGGCTTTACCTTTTTTCATATACCCCTCTCCCTCTTACGCTCTCGCTCTTGTGGCCGTGGTCGCTTTCTATATGCTCATGAATGTTGCTTATTCGCTGTGGCTTAAGCATATGGCTATAATTGACATCATGGTGATTGCCCTCGGCTTTGTGCTCCGCGTAGTGGCCGGCGGCATCGCATGCGCCATATATCTCTCTTCTTGGATTATCATCATGACTTTCCTCGTCACGTTGCTAATCGCCATGTCGAAGCGGAGGTCTGACTTCATGATTCAGCATCATGCCGGAAACCCGCAGCGTGAGTCGGTCAAAAATTACTCTCCTCTCTTCATGAATGTCGGCATAGGCATTCTCGCGGCAATGTCGATTTTCGGATATATCATGTATTCGCTATCTCCCTCGGGCGTGGCATGCAGCTCCCGGTATTTCTATTGCTCCTCTATTTTCGTGATTGGCGGCATCTTGCGCTATCTGATGTTGGTCTTTGCCCGCGATGAGGGTGACGAGCCGGTGGCTATGCTCACTCACGACCGTGGTCTGCAGCTATGCGTGGCCTGCTGGTTTATATCAGTTACACTGATGATATATCTCTAACCACACCATCAACTATAAACCATCAACTATAAACTAAAAAATGACGGCTATCTTCGACTTCGACGGCACTCTGCTCCGTGGCGATTCTTTCATCGCTTTCGCCAAGCTGTTTCTCTCTCCCTGGCATATGACAGCCGGCGCACTCAAGGCCCTACCCCGCATCATAGCCTGGAAAGCCGGACTCTGCTCTTCTTCCGAAGCCAAGATGAGCCTCTTCGCGGCCTGGTATAAGGGTCTACCCTTATCCACTTTCAACAGCTGGGGCAACGAGTTTGCCCTCTTTGCCGACCATCACATCAACCCTAAGGTGCTAAAAGCCTTGCGCGAGCACCTCAGGGCCGGCCACAAGGTATACATCATTTCTGCGAGCCTGACCAACTGGATAACCCCCTGGGCCGTCCAGCAAGGAGACATTGAGGTAATTGCCACAATACCCGAAACCGATGTCCAAAACTGCCTCACCGGAACGTTCGCGACCCCCAACTGTCTCGCAGAGGAGAAGGTGAAACGGCTGAAAGCTAACCCGAATTTCAACCCCAACCTCCCGATTGTAGTATACACTGACTCGCTCTCCGACTCCCCCCTGATAGAAATCTCCTCAAAATATTACATGGTGACAAAAGATGGAAATATGCTTCAAAAAGAGAACCCATCTCAAGTCAAACCACTTAATAACTAATAACTCTCACCTAATATTTAGAATCTCACCTAATACTTAGAAAAAGTGCAGACAATACTCTTTCATTCGGCCATTTTCGGCCCGATACATTCACGCCGCCTCGGCGTGTCGCTCGGCATTAACCTCATGCCCGCCGACGGCAAAATCTGTTCGTTCGACTGCCTTTATTGCGAGGCCGGCTTCAACGCCCAGGGCGCCGGGAGCGCCAAGCTCCCCTCCGTGCAGCAGATACACGACCAACTCGAAGCAAAGCTCCAAGAGATGCATGCCAACGGCGACAAGCTCGACGTAATCACTTTCTCCGGCAACGGCGAACCGACCCTGCACCCCAACTTCCCGGAAGTGGTAGACACTGTGTTGAGCCTGAGAGACAAGTATTACCCACAAGCCAAGGTGTCGGTGCTATCCAACTCCACCAGAATCTTCGACCCCAAGGTGGCGGATGCCCTGCGCCGCGTAGACAATAATATCCTGAAGCTCGACTCTGCCATTGAGCCGACAATGCGGTTGATAGACCGACCGAACTCCCCGGAGTTCACCGTAGACCGCGTAGTGGACGCGCTAAAGCAGTTCAAGGGCCAGGCTATTATCCAGACGATGTTCCTAAGGGGCGAGCATGATGGTCGTCACATCGACAACACAACACCCCACGAGGTGGAAGCCCTGATAGAAGCCTACAAGAAAATCCAACCCAAGGAGGTGATGATTTATAGCATAGACCGCAAGACCCCGGAAGAAAACCTGCAAAAGGTGGACCACCAAGAATTAGAAGCAATAGCAAAAAAAATAAAGGCAGCAGGCATAGAAGTCCAACCTTTCTAAGAAAGCATGATAAAACCAAGCAATCTGAAATCCGGTCACAAGATAGCAATTATCTCACCGGCCACAATAGTAAAACCCATCTACATAGACCAGGCAGCAGAAGCCCTAAAAGCCGAAGGCCTAAAGCCGATAATAATGCCCCACGCCAAGGGCCCGGCCAAGGGTTCATACGCCGCCGCCGATGCCGACCGTCTCGCCGACCTCCTCGCGGCAATCTCCGACCCCGAAATAAAGGCTATCCTATGCGCAAGAGGTGGTTACGGCTGCAACCACCTCCTCCACGCCATCCCGCCCCAACTGATTGCCGACAACCCGAAGTGGCTGATAGGCTTCTCCGACATCTCCGCTCTACACGCCCTCTGGCAAAAGGCCGGCGTAATCTCCCTGCACGCACCTATGGCCAAGCACCTCTCCACCCTCCCGGCCGACCATTACTGCACCCGCGCCATGATGCACATCCTGCGCGACGGCCTACCCACCGAATACATGACCCCATCACACCCTCTGATCACCCGGGGCGAGGCCCAAGGCATCTTGGCAGGCGGCAATCTCGCAGTAATCAACGGCCTCGCAGCCACCCCCTTCGACCCCCTGAATCTCGCTGACTCCTCAGAGGGCCTGATCCTCTTCATAGAAGACATTGCAGAGAAAATCTACGCAGTGGAGCGAATGCTGACAAGGCTGATTCTCGCCGGCCAACTCCAGAAGTGCAAAGCACTGATAGTAGGCCATTTCACGGAGTACACCCCCGACCCAAACCACCCCGACATGGAGCACATGATCCGCGCCCTGCTCGACCGCTACGACATAAAGATTCCGGTAGCGTTCGGCTTCCCCGCAGGTCACACCGACGACAACCTACCCCTCCCCTTAGGAGCCAAGGCCTCCCTCTCCATAACACCCGACTCCACAATACTCTCTCTCGAATAATCTTAAATGCATCATCCATCGTCCACAAGGGCATTTGCACAAGCATAACCACCATGAAAGTAAAGACGCTGAACGACCACGATTTCGACGAAGCCTGCCGTAAGCTCGCCCAATTGATAGAAGCCTCAGGCTTCCACCCCGACTTGATAGTGGGAATAGCCACCGGAGGCGACTACGTGGCCGAAAGGCTCCAACACCACATGCACCCCACCCCGGCCCTCGCCTCAATCCGCCTGCAACGTCCCTCCACCAAGGCCAAGGCCGGACTGCTATCGCGCATAGTGAGACACCTGCCGCGCCCGGTATGCGACGCCCTGAGGATAATAGAAAGCAAAATACTGACAATCACCGACCGCACCAGGGCAAAAACCATCCAAGAAATACCGATACCCCAACAAATAAAGCAAGCAATAGCAGCAGGAGCAAAAAAAATCCTGATAGCCGACGACGCAATAGACTCAGGCCAAACAATGCTGACAGTAAAAAAAGCATTAGAAAAAGCCCAACCCCCAAAAGCAGAAATTAAAACAGAAACAACCAATAAAACCAAAAAAGCAGAAATAAAGACAGCAGCAATAACAAAAACCCGCCCCAACCCCCTCCTGAACCCCGACTTCACCCTACTACCAACCCCAACGATAGTCCGCTTCCCATGGGCACCCGACGCCTAAGAGCCCATCTCATAAAAAAGAAAACAAAAGGAGAAGAGTGGAAAAGTGAAGGCACGAAGTGCCCATCCACTTCCAAAACCCACAATAATCAAGCAAGAAAATCGTTATAATAAAGACCCAAAAGGGCGTAATTTTTCCATAATCACAAGACCTAAGTAATGAGTCATTTTAAATTTAAATTTGATTTGTGCTTATTTTTGTCAGATTGGAAATTCGGAAGAAGGCGCATAGCGCGCTATGTAACTGATGAGGAATTTTCAATGTGGCAAAAAGAAGCCAAAGCAAATTCAAATAAAAACTCGTTACTTAAATTTAAAATGACTCATTACTTAAATGTTAAGAAAAATATTCCCCCTGATTGCAGCAGTTCTAACTGCACTCTCGGCTTTATCTTCGCGTCCGACTCAAAAATTCGACAACTGGACCATACATTCCTCGTTCGACAACCAGCCACGTCGCATAGTGGACACCCCAAACAAGGTATATTTCTTCGTGCATCAACGCCTCTTCGACAAGGCCCGCTTCCCCGGAGCCCTCAAAGTTGACTATATTCTCTACACCTCACCGGCAGGAGCGGTCTTCACCCTCGACAAGAACAATCCCACCGCCCCAATGACCGATATCAATAAACTCGCCCCACTCTCGGGCACCGATATCGTCAACTTTGAGGTAGACCCCACTTCGGGCGTTATGGTGTTCGCATATTTCGACGGCGGCGTGGACATTGTCACCCCGGACTATCAAGTGAAGTATTTCGACACCCTGAAGCGCCGCAATTTCCCCGGCGCCTCCAATATACGCAACATCAGCTTCGACAGCGCCAACTCCTCGGTGCGCATCTCAGCCGACTCGGGCTATATCGAGATCACCACCGAAACCCGGAAGCTGATCCGTTCAGCTTCCTGGACTAAGCCGGTGCTCGATATCATCTCTTACCCCAACGGTTACGCAGCAATCATCGACGGCAAGGTATGCACTGCGCCCGCCGATGCCAACACGCTGCGCATGAACGCGTTCACGCAGATTCCCGACATAGCCTCCAAGTTCTCCGGCACTCCAACGCGCCTCATGCAGCTCGCAGCCAACACCATAGGCGTGGTTACCAACTCGGGCCAGATAGCATTCCTGACATGCGACGACAAGGACGTATGGACTTTCCAGGAGAAGGTAAAGGCCGACAACAATATCCGCATTGCCGCAAACAGCTCGCTGTGCACCTTGATAGAGCAGACAGTAATCCCCTCTAAAGATGGCTTCTACGTCTCCACTCCCTCCAAGGCTCACATCATAAAGCGTGCCGCAGGCGATGCCGACCCCTCGGTCACCTCGGTGGCCCTCCCCTCAGGCTCCACCAGATATTCTGCCTCTTACGATGGCATAAATTTCTGGTTCTACCGCGACCGCGGCAAGTTCCAGTCTGCCTCTTACGCCGACTCCAAGTGGTCCGCCCTCTCCGACCCGGTGCGCCCGGAAGCTCCTCTCCCCGGCTCTGAGTGCGCTTTCACTTACATTCCCGGCCATGGATTCATGGCCTCTTCCGAACGAGGCAGCAGCAATTCTGCAGTGTCTGATGCAAGAAACCAGAAGCGCTATCCGGTGCTCCTCTCGCTATATTCAGGCGGCAAGTGGCAGAATCTCTCCCCCATATACAATCTCCCGGCCAAGTGCAACGATGATGCAACGCTGAAGAGCCGAATCAACAGCAATTCCTGGACTTGGCCTCTTTGCGAGGTCACGGGCACGCACTTCGACCCCCTCTTCCCCAATTACCTGCACATGGGCTCCACCTGGGGCGGCATGGCGGCAATCGATTTCACCGACCTCTCCAAGATGCCGGTCATGACCACCGTGCCCAACTACACTTTCGCCCCATGGGCGGCAAAGCAGCTCCCACAACAAAGTTGGGCAGACGTTGCCACAGCCTATTGCGCAGGCTTCGATGCCGACAACAATCTCTGGTACGTAAGCGGCCAGCATTGGAATAAGACTTCTCCTTACAATAGCAAGACCTACATGCTCCTCTCTTACCTGACACCCGAAGGCCGGCGCGAGGCCCTCGAGACTGGCGACCACTCGAAACTCCAATGGAAACATTTCTACGTCAATCAGGGCCACAACTCCAATCTCTACAACACGGCGATTGTGCTGAATCATCCCTCCAACCGTGGCAAATTGCTATGGTTCACGGAGTCTGACAACGGCAGCACCCGCTACATAACCATCTACGACACGAAGCAGACACTCGCCGACCAAGATGACGATTCGTTCGCGCATTTCAATTTGCTCCTCCCCGAAAATGGAGCCGAGCTGATGTTCAACAACCTCAACCAGGCCATCGAGGACCCGGTGACAGGCCAAGTCTACCTCTTCACCAACAAGGGGGCTTTCGTCATCAATCCCGCCGACCATATGAAGGGCAACGCTTTCCCGGCCAAGGAAATCTCAATCTGCGATGCCGAGGGCATGGCGATGCAAATATACTCGCCGATGGACTGCACGCGCGCCACCCTCGACGAATATGGCCGTCTATGGATAGGCACCGCAGATGGCGGCGTGGTGGGCATTACAACCACCGACCACCGTCTCGTGGCCCACTATGACATGGACAACTCCCCTCTCCCCTCCAACAAGATCCGTGGCATAGGCTGGAACCCCGACACCAAGTCGCTCTTCATCTCCACGCTCCAGGGCATGGCGGAGGTGCGACCCGACGCCGCTAACGCCTCAGGCTCCCAAGCCTCTCTCACACCGTTCCTGTCGGTGTCATGGGTCAATTACAATTTCACCGGCACTGTGGCCGTTTACAATGCCCCGGCCAATGCCAACCTGTCGGTGACCGACAAGGCCGGAAACACCATTGCCACCCTCCCGACTCCCGTGAAGGGCGTGACCCACTGGAATCTGATCTCCGACTCCGGCAAGCGTGTGCCCGTCGGACTATACTTCATCCGCGACAATTCGCAATCGTCCGGATTCCCCACACTCACGTTCTCCGTGAAGTGATATCAGTATACCAATCTAATGTCCAAGCTCCCTATTGACAAGAATATCAGCAGGGTATTTGCCGCTGTGCAGATACCCCTGCTCTTTTTTGTCATGCTCCTGCACACCCCGATAAATGCCCCAATAAACCATCCTCTCTTCTGGATCGGCGAATCACTCAACGAACTCGGCAGAACCACCGCCTCCTGTTTCTTCTTCATATCGGGCTATCTCATTTTCGCCCGCCTCGACTCTCTCACGGCCAAGTCTTATTTCGGACTGCTCCGCAAGCGTTTCTTCTCGCTCTTCATCCCTTACATCGTGTGGATGTGCATACCTTTCGTAATCTCCCTATTGCAGGGCGTGGACTTCCCCTGCGACCCGTTTGACGAGCCTTACAAGTTCTTCTATTCCAACCACCCCCACTGGTATTCGCAGCCTTCGCTGCTCGGCTATTCTTTCACCGTAATCCAGTATCCCTTAGGCAATTTCGTGTTATGGTACATCCGCGACCTGATGGCGTTTATAATCCTTACCCCCGTTTTCTTCCTCCTGCTTAAGGTCACAAAAAAAGCGATGACGCCAATATGCATCATCGCCATGCTCATCAATATCGGGTTCGGAGGCTGGCAGTCCGTGGATTTCTGGCCCTATCTGTTGGGCTGTTCGCTCGGTTTCAACCGCACCGACTTCTTGCCGCTGTGCCGCCGCCTCGCCCCGTCGGTCACTCTCTTGTGGCTTCTTCTGTGCGCCGTGTCGGTCTACGACCGGTTTATAGCCCACCCCATGGTCGACCCCACCGGACTCTGCATCTCCCGCCCGCAGGTCATCCTCCTCAACAGCAGCCTGCTCTGCGGCGGCATAGTATTCTTCGGCTGGGCTTGCCGGCTCGTGGAGCGGAGCGATGACGGCCATAGGCTCGCTTCCGGCATACTCCGCGCCCTGCTATTCCTGGCTCCTGCAGCCTTTTTCGTCTACGTGGCCCACGAGATTCCGATCTTGAGAAATCTCCGCTACATCACCGACCACATCATCTCCAACCCCGACGTGCAGCCATACGTGTCCTATTTCTCCTACAATCTGCTGCGCCTCGCGCTCCTGGCTGCATTATTCTTCCTGCTGACGCGCTTCTTGCCACGCACCATGTCTTTCATCACCGGCCACCGCTCCGCGCGCGCTTACGCTCCTGCCGCAAAATCCGGGGCAACACCGTCACAATACGCCAGCAACGCTTTATCTGCTTCTTCGGCTCCTGACTTATCCGATACACAAACTCCAGGTGATACTTGACCATCCACTCCGAAGCCCGCGCCTCCGCGATGTCGCTGTAAAACTTAAACGCCGCCCCTACGGCAATCATCACGCCGCGACCCAAAAGCGGCTTCAGTTTGCTCATGAATATCTCCTGCTTTGGCGCCCCTAAGGCCACCCATACGATGTCGGCACCATCCGCCTCTATCATCCGGGCTATTCCCGGATAGTCAAATTCCTCTACATCGCAAAAGGGTAACTCCACAAACTGCATACCCATGACCTCCGGATTCATCTCAGCCAAGTTCTTCTGCAAGCTGTCGAGCACGGCCTGCTGCGCACCCAAAAATATCATGCGGTGACGGCATCCCGACACTATATCCTTGAATATCTGGGCCCCGCAATACTGCTTATATTTCTTCCCGTAGATGCAATAAATATACAATGGCACATAACTCGAATCGCAAATCGAGAACATCCCCCCATTCACCACACGGTTATACGACTCGTCGGTATTAGCATGTTCCAATATCACGCCGTCGGCCACACAAATATAATCCGAACCGGGATGGCCAAGCCGTTCCTCAATCAAGCGATGCACCTCACCACGGTCAAACTCATAACGAATATTGAAATACTCCTTCATAATAAATCACAATGTTTGATGGCCTTCCGCCACATCTCCCGAACCACCCCAAGGCTATACCTCTCCCTGACAGCTGCCAAGGCACGCGCCCCAAGCAAGTCGCAAAGCCCCGGGTCATCCCAAAGCCCACGCACTGCCGCCGAAAGCTCCCCCACATCTCCCGGAGTGAAAAGCTCCCCAATCCGCCGCGAGTCATCTCCCTGCGATATCACCTCCACAAAGCCCCCATGCCGAGGCCCGATAACCCCACGCCCATGAGCCCCCGACTCCAATATCGACATCGGGAAGCCCTCATACCAGCGCGAAGCCATCACCATAAACCGTGCCCCGGCATAAAAGTCATCCAATTCCTTACCACTCACAAACCCCACAAGCTCCACATTCTCAGGCAAATTATCCACAAGCCCCTCGACGGCCACAGCCCCGGCAAGCCGGAATGGTATATCCGGATTACACCGCGCAGCCTCCAATATCAAGTCAATACCCTTCTCAGCCGAAAGCCGCCCCACATAACCCACATACCGCCCCGAAGAAGCCGGACCACCCCCATTAGCCTTATCAGCCCCATTAGCCTTATTGGTCTTATCAGCCCCATTACTCCCATTACCCCAACAATCAAGCAAAATACCATTAGGAATAACCAAGGTCCGCTCAGCCGACACCCCGGCCTCAATAAGCTTACCCCGCTGAAACTCAGTGATACAGGCAAACAAGTCCACACAATCAAGATAATGCCGCTTTACGCGAGCCACCATATTGCGCGCAGCATAAGCCACCGACTTAAGCCGCGACCCCTCGCAATTATGACGCACACACCCCCACTCGTCGCCACGCTCCAGGCAAAGCTCACAAGGCCCCCCGTCGCGCATGAAAAGCCCCGTAGGGCACGCCAACCGGTAATTATGCACGGTCATGATAACCTTAACCCCGGCCTTGCGGCACTCCCTGAGAGCCGCCGGTGAAATGAACGGATAAAGGTTATGCACATTCACCACATCAGGCCGGAACCGCCGCAATGCCTCTCGCATAGCCCGAACACCCGAAGGGCAATAAATCCCCGAGACAAAAGCCCGCACCTTACCCCCAAGCGAATCGCGAACCCCAGCAGTAGACATACGGAGCCGGTCCACCTCGCAACCCAAGTCGCGAAACAACCCCTCCATAAGCTCCACCACGGCTTCCTCGCCGCTACGCTTACCATACTCATTATGAACAACCAATACCCGCATATACCCTATAAGTTTATAAGTTTATACCAATCAGCAATCTGCCCACGATAAGCCTCCAGGCCAAAGCAAGCAGCCCGCTCAAGGGCCCCGGCGGAAAGCCGCGCCCAAAGCCCGGCATCACAAACCACCCGCTCCACCTGCCGGGCCAGAGACCCGACACTCTCACGCTCATGAAGAAGTCCTGACTCCTCGTCGCATACAACCTCAGGCAATCCCCCGACATCAGCCACCACAGGCACACACCCGCGGGCCATTCCCTCAACAGCCGTAAGCCCGAAGCCCTCCGACCGCGACGGCATAAGCAGCACATCAATCCGGTCATAAAAACTTTGGAGCTCATCCTGGCCACGACGCCCGGCAAACTCCACCCGGTCACTCACCCCAAGCTCCGAAGCCTGACGCTCCATAGGCCCACGCTGGTTACCGTCGCCCACCACAAGCAGCCTACAACCGACACCGGCAGCATCGGCAGCAGCAAAGACACGGGCCATAGCCGGCACCACCAAATCCATCCCCTTGATACTCTCAAGACGCGACACCACACCCACAGTCACCACATCACCACGATTCCGACCACCCTCAAGAAGCGAGATATAAGACGGGATATTATTATAGATAGTGAAATGATTGCCATGCTTACGGAGTCTCACCCCATCGCCAAACAGCTGCGCATCGCCAAAAAACGACCGCTCCGCCACAAGCGTGATACACTGGAAACCCCGAAGCACCCGCCGGTTAAGCCACCTCAACACCCGCAATCCGGTGCGAGAATAAATATCACCGGCGGTATGGGCAGTTGCCACTATACGCCTGACCCCCAAAGCCCGGAGCACCAAGATAGGCAAAGCTCCCGGAGCCATATATTGCACATGAGCCACATCAGGTCTAACTTCACGAACCACACGCCCCAAACCTCGCCAAAGCAACCTGACGGTAGCCCAAACCCCAACAGGACGCCGACTCTCAGAAGAAAGCAGATGCACCCGGGCCCTGGCCCGCTCATATCGAGCCACCATTGCGTCAGCCCACTCAAAATAGCAAGCCACATCGACCCGATGCCCCGCCAAGACCAAAGCCTCAACAAGACTAAGAGTCTGAATCTCAGTCCCCCCGGTAAGCAAACAAGGAATACAAACCAATACTCTCATACACAACAAAGAAAAAGAAAGCAAAAATAACCAACAATCCCCAAACCACCAAACAAAAAAACGACAAACCAACCAACTAAATCTATAGCGCCACGGGTTCTAAATCTCCCAACCACCGATCTCCTTGACCTTGCGGGCCGGGACACCGGCGATAACACAATCAGACTCACCGACAGCACTATTCACCATAGAATTACCGGCCACAACACAATTATCACCAATCACACTACCCTTCATAACAGTAACATTGGCAGCCACCCACACCTTCGAGCCAATCCTAACCTCACGAGGCAAATTCATCCACCTCCCGGCCACATCATACACCTTATGGGCATCACTATCCATAACCAATGAATTCCAGCTGAACTGCACATCATCGCCTATACAGATAGACTTAGAGCAAACAATACTTGTAGTGCCCGACACAGCAAAATGACGCCCCGTGCGAAGCACACCGTCGCCATTAACATTCACAATAGCCCCACGCCCGATATGCAACCCCGACTCTACAAGCCACCTCCCCCCAGGCTTGACACAAACAATGGTATGAACCCCATAACAATCCACAGCATCAGCACAATGAAACCCGATATGACAAGAATTGAACCGAGCATCCGAGAGCACCAGTCCACCACGCCACATAGACTTGACCCTGACATTAGGGGCAATCCAGACAGGCAACCGCAAAGCCTGCCCAAAAGGCAACCACCTGAAACAAAACCAAACAGACCGAGGCAAAGCCCCCATCAACTCCACCAACCTCCGAAACTTTCCCATCTAATTAAAAAGATTTATAATAACAACAAAACTACCCCACAAAAGGAGCAGTGTGAGGGCGGAAGCCAGAATAAAAAGTCCATCCCGCGAAAACTAAGGCCGCCAATCGCTGGTAAGCATTGGCCACCGGCGCTTAGCATACCCGATAACAGGCACCAAAATCAAGGCCGTAAGCACCACACAAGCCAATCCCAACCAAGGATCATAAATCCGTGTTACCTTATAAGAAATCCGGGCCAAAGGATTCAAGACAAACAAATGCGCCCCAAGTATAAACAAAGAACTCTCCCCGTAAAACAGAAGCCACCGAGAAACCCTCAAATCCTCTATAAAACTACCTACTGCCAACAAAGCTACATCAGCAGCCAGATATGCCATACCCACAAGAATCCGGAAGTACCCGTTAGCCCCATTAGATTCCAAAAAACAAACTAACCCCACGCAGACCACCAGGCCAAAGACTAAAGTAATCAACCGCCATCTATAATCACTCAGGACTTTAAGCAAAGGTCGCCCAACAACATAGCCCACAGCAAAAAAGCCAAACCAATAACAAGCATTGTTAAACATCACCGCCGTTGGCCAATCAAGAATATCCGGACCGAAAAATAACGCTGCCAAACCCACAACCAATACACACCATTTAGGTAGCCTCATTACAAAGAACCCGAACAATTGAATCCAAAAGATAGTGAATAAAAACCACAACGGCACATTGAGTGAAAGATAATCATGCTCTGCCTCCACCTTAAAGATATCCCAAATCCGACTCCAATCAAACACCGTAAAAGATCGATAATCCCACAAATCAGTGACATACCTGAAAGGAATCGACAATACATAAAACAAGAAAAAAGGCAACAGCAACCGCCAAACCCTCCTGCTCATAAACTCCCCGAAAGGGGCATTAACCTTAAAGAAAAACCCGCTCAGAAAGAAAAAAGCGATATTACCGAAAGTCCCGCACTTCCAAAGCTCAGAGCCGATACAATCAGTATGAGACCAAACCACCAATAGAATGGCCAACCCCTTCAACACATCCACACTACCATAACGAGGCTTAGATCCAACCGAAGCCGAAGCCAAGGCCAAGGCCGAAACCTCACCATTACCCCCCCCGATAGCTAAAAAGTTATCACTCAAACACTTACCCATAATAATCAAAAAAATTAGACAAAACCAACAAATAAGCCCGGCGAAGCAAACCAACCCAAAAGGTCCTTAATGTCCTTTATGTCCTCGTGCAAAACAATTCCAAAAGGGGAAACCTGTCCCGGCGAAAGCCGGATATGTGGCGCAAAGCGCCCATGTCTTCAAAAAAGCTAACCCCCAAGCTGCTGTTGCCGCCGCATGCCAAGCATCATCCCATAAAACCCGAAAGGCATAGACAACGTGGCCATAGAATAATTCACAACATTGTCAGAATAAAGCGTAGCATAAACCCCAAGCATAGAAGCCCCAGCCACAATAGCGCAAAGCCGTATAACCCCATTCCGATTACGCCAATAAGTGACAGCACAATCAAAGAAAGCAGTAAAGACAATAGCCCCATAGAGAATCAACCCAATCAACCCATTATCGCACTTCTGCTGAACAAAGTCAGAATGCGGCACAGTAAGCCCACCAAACTCCGAACGGTTGGCATACATATAAGTTTGCACACTACCCGTGCCGCTGCCAATCACCTCATGCTCCTCATAAAATTTTTTCTGAAGTTTTTTCCACATCGTGCTTCTCATATTTGTATTAAAATTATTTTCATCAATCTTACCGTCAAGATAATCCTGCAAAGTAACATTGGTATCATAAAACATCTTCTCCTTGATAGGCTCAACATAAAACACGCTGACAGCCCCTACCAAAAGCACAGCAGCAATATACGGCACAGCCTTAATCTTATACTTAATCAAACAAAATGCCGCAATCGCAACTCCCGACCCCATAATAGAAGTCCTAAAAACAGCAATAAAACAAGGGGCCAAAAACAAAAGCGTATATAAAAGATTCTTTCTCTTCTGATTAGAAAAGAAAAACATCCCCACCGAAAAAATCATTAACGATATATAATTGATTGCAGAAGCAGTGCCATACCAAAATACACCGGGTACAAACATATTAAGAAAAGGAATCAGAAAAAATGGGATAGACACAGCAGCCACAGCCCGAGCCAACAATGAAGACTTCATAAACACCTCACTGTCCCTGACAGCAGCCGAAGCAAATAGACAAAGTAATATAGGATACATGTATTTAAGAATCACACGAATCCCAATAAACATAGACGGCCCATAAAATGCTCCTATACAAATCCAAAGCAAATAAGCGACATAAATCTTCAAAGGCAAAGACCACACAGGCTTATAACGAGCCATCGACAATCCCATGACACACAAAATCTCAAGCACAAGAAGCCGGATAGCCATAAGGTTAAGACCCATCTCGAGCGAGAAAGCCAAAAGCCCCGTAGCATAAGTCAGGCACCAGAAAAGCTCAACACCCGAATAATGATAAGCAACAGCCGGGTTAAAACCACCCTTGACCACCTTGCCGTCAGACCGAAGATACTTGAACCCGACAAGAGTGATAATCAAAAAATATATGATGTTAAGATAAGCCACAAGCGTAATTATTTAATCCAAGATGCAAAATTAATCAAAGCAAACAACCCCACCAAAATTTCTTCACATTTTATGAGACGGGCTCTTAACCCTCCTGGATAGCCAATCATCTCCTCATCAATACCCTCTTCACCCTCGACAACCACTTGAAAGCATTGTTAACTCCCAAAGCCATGAGCCTATTAGGCATTCTCAAAACAACTCTGCACCTCAAATCCAACTTCACATTATGCACCTGTGCAGAAGGATCATCATAATAACCCTTGACAGTACTGAATTCATCAGCACTCATCTTATCCAAAAGATCAACAATCCCATAGGCCAACATAAAGTGCCGGGCACGTTTCAGCTTCTCACACTCTCCCTCGTATCCCTTCTCTCTAAGAAACTCACGCAAAATATCAACCGACCGCACATCCTGAAGCAGGCGCCCATATGACTTACCATATGTCAAAGAGGAAGCATTTGAAACAGTATAGTTGTAAACGACGTCATCAATCTTTCCAATTCGCTCACTATAATGCAGCAACTTAGGCAAAACCTGCAAATCTTCACCCACATTAGCACCTATTTCCGGTGCAATATCGTTATTATCATAAATTGACTTCCTTATCAAGATGCCCCACACAAAATGCGGATAACCCAAGTCTGTCACAATCCTATCTATATAATCACCTCTATCTTCCTCCCATTCACGAACCACATCCTCACTATGGTCTTCAAAACATCTTCTGAAATTTCCAAACACCAAGTCATAATCTCCCTCCTGCTGTTTTGCTACCAAAGACTTAATAGCATCTACAGGCAAAGAATCATCCCCATCAAGATGAAACACGAACTCGCCCGTAGCAGCATTCATACCTGCAACACGCGCCGAACTTAGACCACCATTCGGCTTATGAATCACCTTTACTCTTGTATCGCGAGCGGAAAACGAATCACAGATAGCCGGACTGCCATCTGTGGAGCCATCATCCACAACCACAATCTCAAGATTACGATACGATTGCCCTATGGCAGACTCCAAGCACTCAGTCAGATACCCACCGACATTATAGACAGGCACAATTAAAGAAACAAGAGGAAATTTAGTCATGATTTAATGAGCGTTAAAACAGACATGAAATTTGTAGGAATAAAAAATAGAAACGCAGAACTTCATATGTTCCCAATCAACAATAGTCTCCATAAGGATACTGAGAGTAAAAATGCCAAGACCCGCTTCCTAATTTAAACAGCCAATTGTTACATATTTTTACCCTTATAAGCTATCCGAAGAGGATAAATATTCGACTTCACAAATTGCCTCTTTACATATATACACAACGCAGCGATTGCCAATACAACACCCACCCTCATCGCAGAAGTCAGATACATATTATCTGTCTTGAATAGGAACTTATAATAGATGTCAAAGACATGCACAATCAATATAGTCAAAGAAAATTCACCGGCCAGACACATGATTCTTACTAATCGAGCAGAAAATTTATTCTCCACATATTTTGCCACTGCAATCAGTGCCACAGTAGCAGCACATGCACCAAAATAACACAATGGGAATAAGCTATATCGTCTGGCCACTAACTCCATGCCTGTATGTGTCGCTTTTGCAATAACCACAAACGAGATTGAGAATACGGCAATAGATAAAATAAAGGCTTTAAAACTGAATACATTCTTTCCTTTCATATAATCTCCAAACCATAAGAAAGGAACGACAGCCAAGGCAATATCGAAAGAATAAGGCAATACAAACCACTGGCCAATTAATATTCCGATTATGCCAATAATTAACGCTCCTATAAATCGGACACCCCCTTGCAATCTCAAATGCATTGCATCATACATAACCCTTGCAAAAAACAGGCACACCACAAACCATATAGGCGATATATGAGGGATAGTAAGCCCACCTATATCAGTGTTTTGACTTGAAGACAACAGCAATCTGTATACCTGTACCTTTACACATTCCCATACAGATTCATATTCACCAAGATTGACAAACAACTCATAAATAGACTGAACACCCCATACCAACAACAATATGCGTAGCGTATACAACGCCAATCGCTTTGCACTCTTCTTGCAATCCTGCAAAGATTCTGAATACCGCGTAGTATATCCGCTCAATATGAAAAACAACGGCATATGAAAACTGTAAATAAATGTCCGAAGCACACCATCCACAGTATGACCGATAATCATCAGCACAATACACCAACCACGGCATATATCCACATATTTTAATCTCGCCATATTATATTTCTCTAGGAATCTTTAAATCAATCAGATATTCGGTCAAGTTATGGCTAATACTAATTTCTTACTCAGCATTAACAAACTTGATCGCTTCATCATCAGCAAGCCACGTATTATAAAACGCACTATTCTTACCATAATTGTTGTCAAAGAATATAAATTCCTTCCCCAACAATATCGCCAATATGGCTGCATGAAGCCGTGTGGTGTATATTTTATCGTATTTAGAGAGAAACTCAACACCCATCCTCACCTGATGCGGTCGATATCGGTGCACAGCATACCAGTTTCGCGCAGCATGCCTGAATCCATATAGCCTATTGAATATGCGTCCCACCCACTTATTCTCCCAAAAAGGATAATTATATTCCAAAGATGGCCAATCATGCACATCACAATCAGCAGGCACACACTTGCTATAATCATACGACTTATTTATCTCCACATCTACTCGCTTGAAAAATAAATCCTTACCAGTAGATGATACCATATTCCGTTTTAACTCATCAGTATCTATGCAGAACGTCATGTCCGGAAGCATCATGATATTATTCCTATAACACCCTTTGAGATAATCATACGACACCTTATCGCGAGCTATCAGAGTTAACTTCTTATGTTTTGCCGCAATTTCGGCATCTTCCCGCATCTTTTCTTTGTCAAAGAAAAACACTGTCTGCGGAAGCATAATGATTTGATGGTCAGGATAATTTTCAAACACCTTGTTCCTGAACTTATTGAACTGAGGCCAGATATCACCAAAATTTCCACCTCCCGAACACAAAATCACTACATCATCAGGAATATTGCGAAAATCAAAATCTTCATTCGAATATTCAAACAAGCATTTGATTCCATTACGTTTCAACATCTGACGCGTACCCTCCCAAATCAAGGTATCCCCAATATTGGTATAATACGGAACATCAAGAAGAACAACCCTCTTGCCCCTAATCATCGGCAACAAAGCATCTTCTATTTTCTTACGCAACTCTTTTATCTTATTCTTATACATATCTTACATATTTTTTAGAGCGTGTTTGAATTTAAACATACTCTTAATGACTGTAATAAAATATTGGCCCTCAATCCCCTTACTACTGTCCTTATCTAACGACCGTTTAATCTGGATATTAATTATGAAAACCGATAATTGTAAGGACAAACTTCATGGCTTCATTGAAGTTCTCGTGCCTACTACAATATGCAATATCAAATGCCATTACTGCTATGTGGTGCAACATGATTACCGCACCATGAAGAAAGCTGAATTCAATCATTCTCCTCAAGAGATAGCAGAAGCTTTGCGCCCTGAAAGATTCGGTGGTATCATGTATATCTCTGAAGTACTCCCTTGTGTGAGACCGGCTTGAGTGCGATTTATTAGACTCTATTT
>CAJTYC010000019.1 GCA_910584185.1 uncultured Muribaculaceae bacterium | reverse complement strand
GGCCGCGTTTCATAAAATTTGTACCCCTGGGGGTACAAATTTTATGAAACGCGGCCTTAGTTGAAGTAGTTTATTAACTTCTTGAAGAACGGGTCATCGGGAGCGGGGAGAGGCCGCTCCATTCTTGCTGAGCGGAAACCTGCGAGCTTATAGCCGAGGATCCATATTGTCATGGCTGAGAAAGAGCCTACCAACCAGCCCACCAGGATGTCGGTGGGGTAATGCACACCCATGTATACTCTTGAATAGCTCAACAGGAGCATCCATATGACCATCAGTATGGTCATAGCCCTTGTGCGGAACTGCATTATCAAGAAAGTGGCGAGTGCGGCGGAGTTGGCGGCGTGGCATGAGGGGAAGCCGTAGCGGCCGGCCTTGACACCGTGCACGAGGGTGATGAATTGGCTGATTGGGTTGTCGGGGTTGGAGGGTCTTAGGCGACATACAGCGGGGCGAATCACGTGGCTGCATATCTGGTCGGCCATTAGTATCATCAGGGCAATGCCTATTAGGGCTAAGCCTGTTCGCTTCCAGCCGAAACGGCGCTGCATTAAGAAAATCAGGAATGCGTAGAAAGGTATCCACACTAACTTGCCGGTGACTATGTACATGAAGTCATCGAGAAGGGGGGTATGGTTGCCGTTGGCTGCGAATAACAGGTCTTGGTCTATTTCGATTATGAAATCTATCATTTTGCTGATTGGTTAGTTGTAAATATAACGTGGTCAGGGGTATGGGTATTATATTATTTTTTTGAAATAATGGAGATTTTGGTTCGTTTTATATTTGGGTGGGGTTTTGGCTTGGGGCTTTGGGGTGATTGGTGGCCGCGGCGCACCCGCGGCAAACGGAACACCCACGAGTGGGGTTAAAGATTTATGTTATGATTGAATTGGATACTTTGGGAGATTTTGTGATTGGTGGGGGCGTCGTGGATGATGATGACTTGTTGGGTCTCGTTGAGATGCTTCCTTTGCATCGCAGGGAGATTTGGGAGGCCGCTTCGCGTATCACTTCGCATTATCATGGGCGTGGGTTTGATTCATGCTCAATCGTTAATGCCCGGTCGGGGCGTTGCGGTGAGGATTGCAAATGGTGCGCTCAGTCGGCACATTATAACACGCATTGCGATGTGTATGGTCTGATTAGCGCTGAGGAGTGCCGGCGTCATGCTGATGCGAGCCGCCGGCATGGCATCGGACGTTTCTCGCTGGTCACTTCAGGACGCAAGATGGGTGGTGCCGAACTTGACCGTGCTTGCGAAATAATCAAGGGGGAGGCCGCTACCGGCGGGCTTGGACTCTGCGCGTCGATGGGGCTGCTTAATAAAGAGGAGCTTCAGAAACTTAAGGAGGCCGGTGTGACCCGCTATCATTGCAATCTTGAGGCTGCGCCGGAGTATTTCGACACTTTATGCAGCACACATAGTGTGGCTGACAAGATTGAGAGCATCAGGCAGGCACGTGAGGTTGGATTGGAGATATGCTCCGGCGGCATCATTGGCATGGGTGAGACCATGCGCCAGCGAGTGCTGTTGGCATTGGAACTCCGTAAGGCTGCACCCGCTTCGATACCTATCAATATACTCTGCCCGATAGAAGGGACACCGCTTGAGGGGACTGAGCCGCTTAGAGAGGAAGATATACTTGACACCATCGCACTCTTCAGGATTGCACACCCCAAGGCGATCTTGCGCTTTGCGGGAGGCAGGGCGAAGCTTAGCCGTGCGGCTCAGCTCAAGGCACTCCGCATCGGCATGAACGGGGCCATCGTCGGCGACCTGCTGACCACAGTGGGGAGCACCGTGCAGGCAGACCGCGAACTTACCGCCGAGGCCGGACTGGAGTGGAAATAGAGAGGAGAGAGAAATGATGGGGTGAAAGAGTGCCGACTGCAAAACTTTTGCAGTCGGTTAGGATTTTTTATAATTTTTGTTTGGGCAATGGTTAGGAAAAAGGGGATTAAAGTGTTAACTTTGCAAAAAGTAAAACTTTAAGGACTTTAAGGACTTTGGGGAATTTGGGGACTCTTGAAGTCTGGATGACATGGAATAATACAAAATAAGAATAAGATGGCAAAGAAAAAAGCGGCACCGGCAACGTCTTCGGTGCGGATATCAGATAAGGATGCTAAGTTGAAGGCACTTGAGGTGACTATGGGTCACTTGGAGAAGGATTTCGGTGCCGGCACCGTGATGCGTCTTGGCGATGATGCTGTGCAGGATGTCGAGGCGATTTCCACCGGTTCACTCGGGCTGGACTATGCCCTTGGCGTGGGTGGACTTCCGCGTGGACGAATCACGGAGATTTTCGGTCCGGAGTCTTCGGGTAAGACTACTTTGGCAATCCATGTGATAGCAGAGGCTCAGAAGCGTGGCGGTATCTGTGCCATTATCGATGCTGAGCATGCTTTTGATCGTTTTTATGCGGAGAAGCTTGGCGTTGATGTAAACAATCTTTGGCTTGCCCAACCTGACAATGGGGAGCAGGCACTTGACATTGCGGAGCAGCTTATCAATTCAGGTGCAATAGATGTGCTTGTGATAGACTCTGTGGCAGCCTTGACACCCAAGGCGGAGCTTGAGGGTGAGATGGGCGACAAGAATGTGGGCTTGCATGCACGCCTTATGTCGCAGGCTATGCGTAAGCTGACCGGCACAATATCGCGCACGCGCACCTGCTGTATTTTCATCAACCAGATCCGCGAGAAAATCGGGGTGATGTTTGGCAATCCTGAGACTACCACCGGTGGTAATGCTTTGAAATTTTACGCATCGGTGCGTATCGACATACGCCCTTCATCGTTTATCAAGGAGAATGATGAGACTGTAGGCCGACTTACTAAGGTCAAGGTGGTGAAGAATAAGGTGGCTCCACCTTTTATGAAGGCTGAGTTTGAGATGATCTTCGGCGAAGGTATCTCGAAGGCCGGTGAGGTGATTGACCTGGCAGTTGAGCATGGCATCGTGAAGAAGGCGGGTGCATGGTTCTCCTACAATGGCAGCAAGCTTGGTCAGGGACGCGATGCGGTGAAAAAGGTTATTGCCGACAATCCTGAGCTTATGGAAGAGCTGGAGCAGAAGATTGTGGCGAAGCTCAATGAGAAGAAATCCAAGCAGGGAGGCAAGGTGAATCCATTTTTGCCTGGCAAGGAGAGCACACTCAGCGACAAGGATGAGGATGTGCAGGAGAGTGCTGAACTTGACGAGCTTCCAGATGCCGGTGGGGAGAATAATGCCGACCTCTTTGGCGATGACTTTGAGATAGATATCGAGGAGTAAGCGCTTTGCGCTTGCACACCTCCAAAACCGCGATGCAGCTTCAAGCGCTTTGCGCTTGCACAGAACAAAAGCTGCTTATGGGACTTTTTTTGGATTTTTGCACTACTTTTGGGGCACCGATGGTGCCCTTTTTTTATTTTGGTTGGGCTATTTCCGGGAATAGGGAAATCAGGAGGTCTCTGTCTACGGGGATTGGGGTGCCGTGGCTTATGTTGACCGGGAAGGTGCATTGGTCAGAGACATCTTGCCAGTGCTTGCCGTGGTCAGTGGAGCGGACGATAGTGAAATAAACAAGTATGGAGAGGTTGGGATAGGACTACCGCTGTAAGAGATGACGATTGCGGCAAGAGATGGAGCGTGAATACTTCGTAAAGGAAATTATGAGGGAGAGTCCGGTGTAACACAGGACCCTCCCTTTCAGATTGCATGAAGATTAATTGTAACCTTCGTTCTGGACGTAGAGGCCGGGAACGTAATAGAGCTGGTTGTAAGGGATAGGATAGAACTCATTCTTGCCGGGGGTGTAGTGAGCATCCTTATAATACTGACCATATTTCACCTTCTCATATTCAGACTTGGCAGCTTTTTCGAAATAAGAGTTGAGCACGGTAGAGGCTATGCCCCAGCGGCGGAGGTCAAAGTAGCGGCTTGACTCCATGGCCATCTCAAGGCGGCGCTCCCAGCGGAGACGTGTGCGGGCCTTATCCTTACTGCTGAAGTCGGAAGCTGGATACTGTGCAATCTCGCAGAAATCCTTGGCATATTTGATGTGTTTGTCAACAGAGTTTGCGGCACGGAGACGGATATCGTTGATAATATCGCGAGCCTCCTCGAGGCGATTGAGTTCGATGAGGGCTTCAGCACGCATCAGCATGACGTCGGTATAGCGGAACACATAATCGTTGGTGGCGAAAGCCTGCCATGAGCCATCGAAAGTCTCGCCGGCGCTGCGCTGGGGCACCTCCTTGAGCGAAGTGTAGAAGCCATAGGTGGCCGGGGTGCGCGAATTGCTCTTGGTCATGGTGTATTCAGCCTCATACTTGTAGGGGAAAGTAGGCATACCCACGGTGTGGAAAAGGCGAGGATCCCACTTCTGAGCAGAGGGAGTACCATTGAGAGGATAATCGTCGGAGTCGTCGTAAGCATCGAACATGGGGAGACCATTCTTTGTCTTGAAGGCGTTCACGAGGTCCTGAGAGGGTTTGTGGAAGTCCCATCCGCACGACCACATGCCCCAGCAGCCGTTGAGCATGATAGACCAATTGGCACGGCCATACTTGGTGTTGTCCTGGTCATACTGCGAAGTCTGGACAGCGAATACGGACTCCTTGCTGTTTTTGTATTCGGGAAGGAATATATCACCGAAATCCTCGAGATAGCCGAAGCGAGAATCCTTGACGACCTTGGTGTATTGATCCACCTTCTTCATATACTCCTGATTGATGAAATTGACACCGTCGGTCTTCTCATAGCCGTCGCCCCAGGCGAGAGTGAGATAGCACTTGGCAAGATAAGCGGCAGCTGCGATGCGGTTGGCACGGCCACCGCCATCTTCGGTGACATCGGGAAGGGCATTGTAGGCAAGTTCGAACTCGTGGATAACCTTGCCGAAGAGTTCTTCGTAAGAATACTCGTTGTTGGGGACCTTCTCCTGCGAGTTGTTTTGCATCACCTCCTCGTCGATCCAAGGCACCTGACGGAACATTGTGACGAGCTTGAAATAGTTGTGACCACGCAAGAAATGGACTTCGCCCACACGCTGAGCGGCAGTCTCCTCGCCAAGCACTTCCACGCCATGCTTCTCGAGCGAGACGAGGGCACGGTTGCAACGAGAGATGTTGCAATATAGGCGATACCAGAGTTCGTCGAGTTCACCCGGGGTGGATGTCAGGGTGGACCAGATTTCCATGGGGTGGTAACCGGTGTCGGTTGTGCCACCGCCACCCTTCATGCAGTCGTCAGAGCCGAGGTCGCCGTAGGGCCAGAGGTTGAAGGGGTAGCTGTACCAGCAGTCGCCGAGCGACGCGTAAGCGGCGTTGACGAGCTTGTCGGGCTGCTGGTAGGCATGTTCGCTATCGAGCACACCTGTGGGCGGGACGTCGATAAAATCGTTGCAGGCAGTCAGTCCTAAAGCGAGGAAAGATATTGCCAATATATTTAAAGATTTCATGATTGATCGAAATTTAAGATTTGTGTACACTCTTAGAAATTAACTTGCAGACCGAACGAAATGGAAGTGGGGATAGGATAAGCCCAGTTGGGGTTTTCGGGGTCGGTGCATGTGAGACTCTTGCTCTTGATGGTGAGGAGATTCTGCGCAGAGACATAGAAGCGGGCCTTGGTCATGCGGAGTTTCTCGATAACTTTATCGGGTAGGCTGTAACCGAGCTGGAGAGTGCGGAGCTTGGCGTAAGAGCCATTCTCAACGAAATAAGAAGAGGTGCGACCCTCGTCACCCTTATTGTTGGTGGTCAGCATCGGGATGCTGGAAGAGCTGTTGACTTCAGGTAGCCAGCCGTCGAGCACGCGTACACCCTTGTTGCTGCCGGCGTCGGTGACACTCCAGAAGTCGTTCTGGAATTTCTGGTTGTTGTAAACATCCTGACCGAGTACACCCTGCCAGAACATCTGGAAGTCGAAATTTTTGTAAGAGAGTTCTACGTTGAGACCGAAAGAGAGGTCGGGCACGGGGTTGAATATCCAAGTCTGGTCGTCGGGTGTAATCTTGCCGTCGCCGTTGTGGTCGGCATACTTCATGCCACCGAGGCGGGCGTTGTCCTGACCGTAGGCGAGCACTTCATCCTGAGTCTTGAATATGCCGTCGTATACGTAACCTACGATTGAGCCGTAAGGCTGCTTGGCCTGCACGAGATTCTCGGTAGTGGTGTGAGCGTAGGAGCCTGTGGTGTTGCGCGGCAGGTAGGTCACCTTGTTGCGGAAGAAGTCGAGGTTGAGCGAAGCGTTGTAGCCAAATCCGCAGGCGAGCTGGTCGCGCCAGCCGATCTGGAACTCCATACCCCAGTTGCGGAGCGAGGGGCCGTTGAGCCATGAAGCGCCACCCTCACCCATAGAGCCGAGGTATGCCGGGATGATGAGCATATCCTTGACATCCTTGATGTAGGCGTCTACAGTACCGGTAAGGCGGTTGCGGAGGAAAGAGAAGTCTACACCGGCGTTATACTGGATTGTAGTCTCCCACTTGAGGTTGGGGTTGGCAGTCTGGCTTGCATAGTAACCTGAGGGGAAAATGCCGCTGTGCTGGAGCAGGAGGTCGTAAGCAGTAGAAGTGACGCGATCGCTGCCGTAATCAGCGAGATAGAGGGCATAGCGGGCAGTGTTGGAGATAGCCTGGTTACCGGTCTTGCCCCAAGAGAGACGGAGCTTGAGGTCGTCTACCCAGTTGGCCTTGATATGCTCCGAGATACGATAGCCGAGCGTGGCTGCGGGGAAAGTACCGTAGCGGTTGTTTGAGCCGAAGCGGGAAGAACCGTCGTGACGGATGGTGAATGATGCGAGGAGGAGATTGCGCCAGTTATAGTCGATCTTGCCGAAGAAAGACATCAGGGCATATGCAGACTTATTACCGGTGGAGCGTTCCACACCCGATGAAGCGTCGGGATACATGAAGTCTGTGTCCTCGAGGTCGTAGTTTTCGTTGTAACCGGAGAAATCTATGCGGCTCTGACGGAACATCTCCATACCTGCTAGCACAGTGAAATCGTGGTCTTCCTTGATATTGAAATTGTAGTTGATGGTGTTAGACCATGTCCACTTTGTATCGTTGGCCTGAGAGAGTGTGGTGGAGTTCGTGTCGTTGTTGACGATGTCGCTGTGGAAAGTGAAATTGTAAGAATGGATGAAAGCGGCATCATAGTCGAGACCGAAGTTCGAGCGGATGAGCAGGCCCTTGATGGGCTTGATGTCGATGTATGCGTTGCCGAAGAGGCGCCATACGTTGAGAGCATTGTGACGGTTGAAGGCGAGCTCGCGGAGAGGGTTCTGCCTGTCGGCCATACTTCCTACGGGACCTGCGTATGTGACGCCGTCAGTTTCATAAACCGGAACAATAGAGGGCATCTTGAGAGCGTTCTCGAGAGGATGGCAGTCAACCTGGTCGGTATATGTGAGGGTGAAATTCTCACCTACTGTCAAGACGGGAGAGATATTGAACGAGGTGTTGATACGGGCCGAGATATTCTCGAAGTTGGTGTATTTGAGGATACCTTCATTTTTCTTGTAACCGAGAGAGAAGAGAGCCGAGTAAGCGTCGGTGGCTTTAGACACGGAAGCGTCATAGCTCTGCGAGAAGCCGGTGCGCGAGATCTGGTCGAGCCAATCGGTATCTGACATCAGCATTGTTTTCTTCTCATTGATGAAGCCATCGTAGTAACCGTTGACGGTGTAGTTGTTGTACTGACCGGTGCGGTAGTCATATACGGAGATGGGGAAGCCTGTGGGGGCGTTGAGGTCGAGACCGTAGCTTGAAGCATAGGCTGCGGGGTCAATGCCGTCGTTTAGGGCGGCTTGGGCCATCGCCTTGGCGTAACCTTTGGAATTGAGGAGTTTCATCTTTGACTGGCCTGAGTAGAACTGGCCGGTGAGGTTGGCAGAGAAGCTCACGTTTACCTTGCCGTCCTTGACTTTGCCCTTCTTTGTGGTGATGATGATGACACCGTTGGCCGCGCGCGAACCATATATAGAAGCGGAGGCGGCATCCTTTAGCACCTGCATGCTTTCGATGTCGTTCATGTTAAGTGAATTTAGCGAAGCTGTAGTCGGCACGCCGTCGATGACGAAGAGAGGGTCTTGAGATGCGTTGAACGAGCCGATACCACGGATACGGACAGAGCCTGTGCCGCTCGGTGAACCGTCTGCAGTCACGGTCATGCCGGGGACCTTGCCTTGGAGAGTACGCATGGGGTCGGTGTCGGCGGAGTTTTCGAAATTCTTTGAGTTGACTACGGACACAGAACCGGTGAGGTCGGCTTTCTTCATGGTCTGGTAACCTACTACCACCACCTCGTCGAGCAGACCGGTATCCTCGCTCAGGGTAATTGTCATTTCGGGAGTGGCCTTGACCTGAAGCGGCTTGAAACCGATATAGCTTACAGTAATGGAAGCTCCATCGGGCACTTCGAGAGCGAAATTACCGTCGATGTCGGTGGCAGTGCCTTTCTTGGTTTGATCGCAAAGGACAGTGGCACCGATGAGAGGCTCATTGTCGGTAGCAGACACCACTACTCCCATGACGGTGAACTGTTGGGCGAAAGCTGCAGTGGAAAGCAGCAGACACGCCAGGAAAGTAAATAATGACTTTGTCATGGTTATAAATTTTTGGATATTTTTTGTTATTGTCGTTTCTGTGGTAGCAGATACGCTGCAAAATTAGTGTTGCAATATAGATAGTTATTGAAATGATGTTTCAAAGAGTTGCATAAAAGTAACCATGTAACAAAACTGTAGAAGAATGTAACAAAAATATATTTTACTACAATGCTTAGCTTTTGACACTTGGGGTCTTTGCGCATTCGCGCTTCCGCGCTCACACAACACCACGACGGGAACGGAGGGCAGGGGAGATAGGGCAGAGAGCAGAAGTAAAATCGAGAATTCGAAGAGAAAGGAGAGTAGGAAGTGATAGGAGGAGATAGGGGAGGAGAGAGGGGTTGGTCAGTTGGCTTTTGAGGTGCGTTTTTGGGTTTCTCCCGGAGTTTCGTTGTGGTATTCCTTGTAGCATTTTGAGAAATAGCCGGGGGAGGAGAAGCCTACCGCGTAGGCTATCTCTGAGATTGTGGCTGTTGTGGTTTTCAGCATTATCGCCGCTTTCTTCAGGCGGATGTTGCGGATAAGCTCTACTGCAGTGTAGTTGGTGAGAGCCTTTATCTTGCGGTAAAGCTGCACACGGCTTATTCCCATCTCGTCGGCTATTGTCTCTACTGAGAGATCCGGATCGGACAGGCGGGTGTCTATTATGCCTGTGAATCGCTGCACAAATTCGTCATCGCAGGCGTGAGCCTGTGCTATGGTGGATGATGACTTCTTGGCTTCGTTAGTGGCGGGTGTCAATGAAATGGCTTTTGCATCGAGATTGGTATAGATGCGGTCGCGATTGGCTATCAGCGAGTTGCATCTCGACACAAGCATTGACGGTTCGAAAGGTTTGGTCATGAACGCATCGGCACCGCAGTCATATCCCTCCACACGCTGTTCATCGCGCGAGCATGCCGTGAGTAGCAACACCGGTATATGTGATGTAAGGGAGTCGCTTTTGAGCGACTTGCAGACTTGGTAGCCATCCATGCCCGGCATCATCACGTCACAAATTATCAAGTTGGGTACGAACTTGTGGGCGAGACGTATACCTTGCGCACCGGAGTTTGCCGAGAGTATGGTGTATGTGTCGCCGAGGATGGTCCTTACGAGAGTGCAGATATCCTTGTTGTCGTCAATGATAAGGACAGTCCTGGCGTCATCGGGCATTTTAAATTGCTCATCATCTATGGGTTCTATTTCGGATACATCTGCCTGTGAATGTATGCTTGCAGCCGGAGTGTCAGTATCGACTCTGCGCAGAGGTAGATGCACGGAGAAAGAAGAGCCGGCACCTTCGTTACTGGCGACATCGATTGAACCGCCGTGCATGTCAATGAAGACCTTGGAGAGGGCAAGACCTATGCCGGAGCCGTTTGGGTTAATGCGGTCGGTCTTGAAGAAGCGGTTGAATATGTTGGCGAGTTCGTCTGCCGGGATACCCATACCGGAGTCGGTGACCGTTATGACGGCATTTTTGTCGTCGGCAGATAAGGATATTGATATTGAGCCATTTTCGGGGGTGAACTTGAAGGCGTTTGAGAGGAGGTTGAACAGAATTCGCTCGCACTTCTCCACATCGATGGCCGTGACTATCTCCGGTTTCCGGGGAATGTCGGTATGGAACTTGATGTGACGGTGAGCGGCAAGGTTGGCAAATGGAGCGGCCCACTCGCGCAGTGATTCGGAGAGGTTGATATTGACAAGATTAAGCTTGAGATGACCGGAGTCAAACTTTTGGATATCAAGAATCTGGTTAACAAGACGTTGCAGACGCTTTATATTTTTGTCGGCGAGCTGCAACAAATTATGTTGTTCGGGTGTGAGATTGCCGGCATCGGAGAGTTGGCTCACCGGGGCAGCTATGAGCGTGAGAGGGGTGCGGAGGTCGTGGCTGACGTTGGTGAAGAAAGTTAGTTTCGAGCCTGTGGCTTGCTGCAGTTGGTGGTAGAGGCTGTCGAGTTCGTCGCGTTGGTGGGCGAGCTCGTCGTTGCGCTTCGCCATCTGGCGATGATGCCGTTTGCTATTCCAATAGAAACGTAGTAGCACGAAAATGAGGACTGCAGAAAGAAGAATAATTGCAGCAGCGGCATATAGCATATTTTTTGGGTGGCGTAACGCTGTGAGAAAGTTGCTACACGAGCCTGAAGCTGCCCTATTTTGTTTGTTTCCTCGCGCAAAGCGTTATCTTGCAGCAGTATAAACTGTGCATTGGAGCGGTCCACATGAGCCGGAGAGGGGAGGATGCGCATTTTATCGAAAGGTTCGCCCTGCAATATTGCGAGGGCAGTCTTCATAAGTGCATGTCCCTGGGTGGGGTATAGGAAAGTGGCGTCGAGCTTGCCGTCGCTTACTGCCTGAACCCCAATGCGTGGGGCTGCGTCTATACCTATTATCTTGATGTCACTGCGTCCGAGACTATCGGCAACCTCACGTGCTCCGAGAGCCATGCGGTCGTTGTGTGCATAAATGACGTTCACCTCAGGAAAACGTGTAATCATCGAATCAGCCACATGCGCCGCACCTGTCTCATTCCAATTGCCTGAAGCTTGTGCTATTATGGAATAGCCGAGAGAGTCGGCCATATTGCGGAAACCATTGCTGCGGCCTTCGGTGGGGGTTGAGCCGGGGAGACCGGTAATTTCTATAATTTTTGGAGTTTCAGAGGTCAGATTGGCTACATAGGCAGCGGCCATTCGCCCAATCTCGTAATTGTCGGCTCCTTGGAAAGCTGTGAAATATGGGCCGTTTATGTCGCGGTCGTATACTATGACCGGAATGCCGCTATCGTATATCTGCTTTATTTTAGGAGTCAGTGCATTCGCTTCATTGGGAGCCACTGCAATCAGGTCGAAGCCATTGTTTACGAAATAGTCGAGGTCGGTGATCTGCTTGGCGCTGCTGTCGTCGGCCGAGCGTATCTCTACCTCCACATTGTCGTGAAGCATGACCTCGCGCATAATCTCCTCGTTCATTTTATTGCGCCAGTCGTCGGAACTGCATTGCGATATGCCCACCTTGAACTTTTTTTCGGACGAACAAGCACCAAGCAGCATCATGGAGAGTAATGCCGTTAATATGCAAGAGAGGAACAGGTATCTTTTGAGCTTCATGATAAAAATGTTATAGGTCAGTGGCGAAGAGGATTCTTTCACAAAAGTAGTTAAAAATTTTTAATCAAAAGACAATCACTGCCATAAAATGTTACATTCACTACAAAAAATGATTCGATGTAACAAAAATGGAATCATTTGAACGAATAATTAAAAGTAAGAATAATGAAAGGTATTAACTTTGTGGCAAATCAAAAAACTGAACCTTAAGACAAAAAACAAAACCTTAAAATATGAACCGAATAATAAGAAACATGATGGCAATCGGCGTCTGTGCCACGGCCCTCCCGGCCATGGCGGGGACACTCGAGGTGTATCCGTTGAGCGCGTCGAACACATTGGTAAAGGTCATCGATCCGGAGAAATATCTGTTGCTGCCTGTACAGGAGTCGATGCCGGATTCTAAAATCGACATACTTGTAAATGGAGAGGTTGTGAAGAGAGTGCATGTGCGTCTTGCCGACAGCAAGCAGGACTACACAGTGCCGTTGGACCTGTCGGCTTACAAAGATAAAGGGCCGGTGCTTCTGAACGTAATCAGCGAGTCAGACCGCACACACAGCCGCAATGCTTCCGACTTCTCATGCTGGAAGAATCTGGCCATGAGCGATACATTCGATGTGACCAACCGTGAGAAATATCGTCCGGCCTATCACCATACACCCAAGTATGGTTGGATGAACGACCCCAACGGTATGTTCTATAAGGATGGCGTATGGCATCTATATTATCAGTATAACCCGTATGGGTCGAAATGGCAGAACATGACGTGGGGACACTCCACCTCTACCGATTTGGTGAACTGGAAATCAGAGCCGATAGCAATAGAGGCGAACGGACTTGGGCAGGTATTCAGCGGCAATTGCGTGGTGGATAAGGATAACACCGCAGGTTTCGGCAAGGATGCCGTGATCGCGATGTACACATCGGCCGGAGCGAGCCAGGTGCAGAGCCTTGCACACAGCGAAGACAACGGAAAGACCTTCAAGTATTACAATGGGAGCCCTGTGATACCTAATCCCTCTGAGGCACGCGACCCCAACATGTTCTGGCATGAGCCTACTCGGAAGTGGGTGCTGGTGCTTGCACATTCCCTTGAAAAGGAGATGCAGATATACACTTCTCCCGACTTGAAGCACTGGACACTGGAGAGTGCATTCGGCAAGGGATATGGTTCGCAAGATGGTGTGTGGGAATGCCCCGATCTGTTTGAGCTTCCGGTGGCCGGCACCGACGAGAAGAAGTGGGTGCTCGTGTGCAATATCAATCCCGGCAGCCCGATGGGCGGCAGCGGCACACAATATTTCGTGGGTGATTTCGACGGCAAGAGATTCACTTGCGATGACGGGCCGGAAGTATCGAAATGGATGGACTACGGCAAAGACCATTATGCCACAGTGAGCTGGAGCAATGCACCAGAAGGACGCCGCACTGTGATAGGCTGGATGAGCAATTGGCAGTATGCCAACGAGGTGCCCACTATGCAATTCAGGTCGGCCAACACATTGCCTCGCGAGATGGGACTCTTCAAGGGTCCGGACGGAGGCTACTACGTGTCATCCACACCGTCGCCCGAATTGGATAAACTTCGCGGTGCGAAGAAGAGATACAAAGGAGGAAACATCAGCAGCAAGGGGAAGGAATTTGCAATACCTGAACTCTGCGAGATATCAGTAGACTATAACGTGAGCGAGAGCGGCACACTTGAGTTTACGCTCTGCAATGCAGCCGGTGAGGAATTCGTGATGAGCATCGACGGCAAGCGTAAGGAGTTTGTGATGGACAGGACCAAGAGCGGCCTGACCGACTTCAGTGCCGACTTCGCCTCGGTGACCAAAGCTCCGATGCACCGCGAGAGCGCCAAGGGAACATTGCGGGTATATGTAGACAAATGCTCAGTGGAGGCATTCGACTCCGAGGGAAGGTTTGTCATGACTGACCTTGTATTCCCCACCCAGCCCTACACCAAACTCAAGATCAGCGCGCGCGGAGGCAAGGCAGAGGCAAAAGATATAAAGATATATACGTTGACAACAAAATAACATGCGCCAATGAAGTTGTCTAAACTAATTTACGAAAGTTAAAATGAAGTAGAAAGCCTTTCTTTTATTAACCTTTGCGGATCTTTTTGGCCGCTTTCGCCCCTTTTATTTGCACCAACCGAGAGGTTGCTGCAAATAAAAGTGACAAAACCGTCTCAAAAATATCTCGCAAATGTTAATAAAAAATTAGTTTAGACAACTTCAATAACAAAATTTGAAAAACAAGCATATGGCAACAAAAACATTGAATACAACGCAAAAGAGTTCGATGGCGCAGATAATCCCGGTGATGTTCTGTTTCTTCGCCATGGGTTTCGTGGACCTTGTCGGCACGGCATCGAACTATGTACAGAAAGACCTTGGACTCAGCGACTCACAGGCCAACTTATTCCCGTCGTTGGTGTTTTTCTGGTTCCTTATATTTTCAGTGCCTACCGGCTTGCTGATGAATAAGATAGGGCGTAAGCGCACGGTAATCGTGAGTCTGGTGCTTACATTGGTGTCGCTGGTGATACCTATGTTTGGCGACAGCTTCACCCTGATGCTCATCGCATTCTCACTCTTGGGCATTGGCAACGCACTGATGCAGACCTCGCTCAACCCGTTGGTAAGCAATCTCATCGCGCCTTCGCGCCTTGCTTCGACGCTTACTTTCGGACAGTTTGTGAAGGCTATCGCCTCATTCCTTGCGCCGATATTGGCTGCTTGGGGTGCCACCACGTCGATGATGACCTTCGGCTTCGGCTGGAGGGTGCTCTTCCCGATTTATGCCGTGGTGTGTCTCTTCTCTATATCTATCTTGGGTGCCACCCCGATTGAGGAGGAACGTCCTGACAAGGCATCGAGCATTGTGAGTTGCTTCAAGCTCTTGGGGCGTCCGTTCATCTTGCTCTGCTTCATCGGTATCATGTGTCATGTGGGTATCGATGTGGGCACCAACACGACAGCCCCGAAGCTGCTTATGGAAAGATTGGGCATAACCCTTGAGGCAGCAGGTTTCGCCACGAGCGTATACTTCATATTCCGCACGATAGGGTGCTTCACCGGCTCAATAATCCTGAGCAAGATGAAGGCACGCACATTCTTCCTTATCAGTGTGGCCATGATGCTCGCCGGCATGTGCCTGCTCTTTGTGGCCGACACTTTGACAATGCTCTATGTGGGTATCGGACTGATAGGATATGGCAACTCCAACATATTCTCGATAGTGTTTGCACAGGCACTCAACTATACCACGGATGAGAAGAATGAGGTGTCTGGACTTATGATTATGGGTCTTTTCGGAGGCACCATCTTCCCACTTGCCATGGGCTACGCATCAGATGTGATGGGCGCACAGGCCGGAGCAGTGGCTGTGATGACTATCGGTGTGTTGTATCTGGTGATGTACACATTCAAGATCTCTAAAAACTAAAAAACTTAAAAATTGATATATCATGAAACCTGTAATAGTAGGAATCGGCGAGGCATTGTGGGATGTACTGCCCGAGGGTAAGAAAATCGGCGGGGCACCGGCCAATTTCGCTTATCATGTGTCGCAGTTCGGACTCGACAGCCTTGTAATCAGCGCAATCGGGAAAGATAAGCTGGGCGAGGAGATAATCGAGAACTTCAATGAGAAAGAACTTACATATCATTTGCCTGAAGTGGAGTATCCTACCGGCACAGTGCAGGTGGAGATAGACCAGGTGGGAGTGCCTCAGTATAATATAAAAGAGAATGTGGCGTGGGACAATATTCCTTTCACCAAGGAATTGGAGAAGATAGCCAAGCACACGCAGGCTGTATGCTTCGGTTCATTGGCACAGCGCAGCGTGGTGTCGCGCAATACCATTTTGAGCTTCCTCGATGCGATGCCCAACGATGACAATGTGCTCAAGGTGTTTGATATCAATCTGCGTCAGGGCTTCTACAGCAAGGAGATTATCTGCGAGTCGCTGCGTCGTTGCAATATTCTTAAGATAAATGATGAGGAATTGGTGACGGTGAGCCGTCTCAAAGGATATCCGGGCATTGACCTTCAAGACAAATGCTGGATACTCTTGGGCAAGTATAATCTGAAGATGCTTATATTGACGTGTGGTGTCAATGGCAGCTATGTGTTCACACCGGGCAATGTGTCTTTTCAGCCTACACCTAAGGTGGAGGTTGCCGACACGGTCGGCGCCGGCGACTCATTCACTGCCACCTTTATCAGCTCGATTATCAAAGGTATGCCGGTAGAGGAGGCTCACAAGAAGGCTGTGCAGGTATCAGCATATGTCTGCACGCAAAACGGTGCTATGCCCGTTCTACCTGAAGAGTTCAAATAATTATAATGAAATATGTCCGGTAGCCAGCAAGATTATAGATAATAGGGCTGCAGAGATAATAATGGAAAGCAGGACGCGTTCGGATTTTCTGAACGGTGTCCTGTTGCCGTTTTCGCGCCTTACTTTCATATAGAAAGCTATGCCGGGAATGTAGAACAGGGAGGTGAGCAGGAAGAGGTCGAGACCACCGGCATATATCATCCAAGCGCAGAACAGGGTGCATGCGGCTCCGGTGAGGCGGAATCGCATGTTTCGGCGGTTGGACATTGAGCCTAAGGTGCGTTGGCCCACGGTAGATTTCCAGAGGTAAAGGCCGCTCAGGAGGTATGCCGGGAGAATCATCATGCCGGTGATGCTCAGGGCTGTGAGATATACGTCGTGGGCAGCGACGACTATTATCAGGAATACCTGCATTATCACACTCGACACCATGAGGCCGAAAGCGGGCATATTGTGTTTGTTCAGTTTCAAGAACATGCGGGGGAATATGCCGGCCTTTGAGGCACCGTAAGGCACTTCGGCGCAAACGAGCGTCCATGATACCCAGCCACCTATAAGTGATACTATAACCGACACTATGACGAAATAATATGCCCAATCGCCGCAGGCTTCACGGAGCACATAAGCCACGGAGGGGTTGTCGAGGCCGGCGAGGGCGGCACGGTTCAACACGCCGAAGCTCAGGAGTGAGACGAGTATATAGAGAAGCCATGCTATGAAGAATCCTGTCACACCGGCTTTGCCCACGTCGGTCTGCCGTCGTGCACGCGCTGACATCATGACTGCCCCCTCTATGCCTATGAAGCACCACAACGTGACGAGCATAGTGCTTTTTACCTGGTTTTCGATATTACCGATATCAGATGACACATGCCAGAAGCCTTCGGTGAGGAGTCCCATCTTTACATTTATGGCGAGAAGCACCACTATCAGGGCGATTGCTGCCACCTTGATGAGTGCGAGCATTGTGCTCAGGAGTTTGGCAGCTTGCATGCCATGGCAAACGGAGAAGTACATGACCCATATGAAGAAACTTCCTGATATGAGCTCGGACCATGGGTTTGAGATCATAATCGGGAAGAATGCACCGAGGGCATCGTTGAGCATTATGGCATAGGCCACATTGGAAAAGGATGTGCATAGCCAGTAGCCCCACGCCACGTTAAACCCTGCATAGTTGCCCCATCCGGCACGTGCATATTGATATATGCCGGCTTTCAAATCGGGGCGACGGTCGGCCAAAGTCTTGAAGGTGGCTACGAGCAGCAACATACCTACTGCGGTAATTACCCATGCTATTGATGTGGCACCGGCCGAAGCACCGGCGGCCATGTTCTGGGGAATGTTGTATATGCCGGCACCGACCATCATGCCGAACACGATGCCGGTAAGCCCCCAGAATCCAAGATGTGAAGATTTTTTCAAAAAGAACGAAGTTTTATACCTCAATATATAACGTAAGAAAACTATAAATTGTTTTGATAGATTTGTGTTATCGCCATCGGTCGAGCAAGTAGCCGATGTAAAAATATCGCGGCTATTCCCCAACCGAAAAGCAGAAAAAGCGGCACAGTCCATATGTTGGAGGAGAACAGACCGGATACCGGGAAAATAAAGGCCGCGATGGTAAAAGGTAGAATGTAATCATAAGCGAAGGGTCGCGGACTTTTTACATTCCGCGACCCCTTCGATGAAGATGTTCGAGGTGGTGTTATCTCACCATGAATTAAAGTTTCATTAAATCCAACCAATACCCCTTATTCCTCCTTTTCAGGAGTGCGGTCGAAGTGGACATAGTTTTGTGGTGCGGGATGATAATCTGGATCGCTCCACAAAGTGCTCGAAATCATAAGGTCTGCACTTATACGGTTGCAGGCGATAGGCACATTATGGATACGGCACTGACGCAGAAGCATCTGTATGTCAGCTTCGTGGGGCTGCGGGTTAAGGTCGTCGATGAGGAAGACAGCAAGGTCGATTTCATGACGCACCACCATTGCGGCAATTTCGGCATCGCCGCCCATTGGACCGGAGTTCATGCACTGCACATCGGCAGTAACCCCCATTTCTTCAAATGCTTTCTTTATCAATCCACCCGTAGTGCCAGTACAGACAAGATGTTGCTTTGAAAGATATTCGGTGTTATAACGCGCCCAATCGACCATGTCGGCTTTACGGTTGTCGTGAGCGACAAGCGCGATAGTGAGTTTGTCTTTCATTTTGTTTAGTATTTTTGTTTAATCAATAACTTATTATTAAAGATAATTAGCTGAGGAAAATACAATTACTGCATGAGCGATTGTGATGATGTGGAAATGATGTGGCGGAATGAGTTTATTAAAGAGTGAAGATAATACAGTAATGTAAGATAGGAATAAGCCTGCGCACCATCGCTGAAATCCTCATATCCCATAGATTTGGAACGGACAGCAATAAGATGCTCGACAAAATTCTTGTTCCCGTCAATCATCTGAAAGTCAAAAGCCGGTTCAAGCATATCATCCATCATCTTCCGCAATGCCTGAATCTCGCATTTATCAGAAATGGAGATGCTGAATGACGGGCGGCACACTATGTGTCGTATCGTTTCTGCGATTTTTTCTGCCGATTCAATCATATAGCATACATATACGAGCCTTGAATTATTGTCGGAATTGACACCGAAACTACGCCTGACTTTATTATCAAGTGTGCATAAGGAGTCTGAACTAATCCTGTGATTCTTACAGGCATTTATGACATCGACATCGGCTAATGAATCCAGCGCGAGACAGATAACATTACGGCATGATTCGGCAACACATAAAACCATATCGTCAAAATTGGGGTTTCCCTTGACGGAAATCCCTGAATCATCTGCTTCCCTACGGTTTCTGCGTATCACGAGATATATGACAAGGAAGATGAATATTGTTAGGATTATCAGAAATAGTTTCATGCGATTGAGAGAAATTTGCTATGGAGATACTTTGCATATCCCCATAGCGTAACGTAAAACAATCTTTTTTACTCTAAAGAAGCAGATGAAAGCGCGGGGCGGCTGCGGAACTCCGAATCGCGGAGTTTTGCAAAGGCTCGGAGATATTTGCGGATGGACGATACCATTTCCTGCGTTTCCTGAAGCATATTGACATAGACATAAAGCACAGCCATAGCCGAGGTATCCCCGTCGCGCAACTGGTCGTGGGCACGATGGTAAGTGTCGGAAACAATATCCTTTATCTCGTCGCAGTGACGGCGCAGTACGCTGATGGCGGCTATATCGCCCGATTTCATCAACTCCAGTGTATCGTTGAACAGTGTGCTGATACGGGTGCGGAGCAGCTCACACTCTGTTGCATAGCGTGGTGGAAGCGGCATGAAATTGTTTTCCACATGCTCCTTGCACACCTCGTTGATGCGCCGCAGGTTATAGAGAATGTTCATGCACAGGTTGTTGCTCAGGTAGAACCATGTGCTTTTCTCTATTGCCATCTCGCGTGTCAGGTGGCGCAGGCATAGCGTTTCCTTGCGGCGCGCGTTTTTCAATACTGTTTTCTGTTTCGCCAGACTTGACTCCGCCTTGTTTAACACTCCGGCATTGTCACCGATGAAGGCTGCTGTAATGTCGCGGTATTTTTCCTCCGCGTATGCTAAGAATCCCTGTTGTTGCTCAGTGATATACATAAGCAGCAACGGCCAAGTCTGCGTTTTGTCCTGAGTGGTGATGATTGCCTGAAAAAGAGCGTCGCCCCCATTCTCAGCATCGTTTTTCTTGCTGAACCGCCTGTTACTGCGGATAATAAGGAAGATGGTAAGAGCTGCGAGCAGGAACATCACCCAATGACCTCCGTAGTGCATTGCGGCGACTATGATTCCGGCTCCAATGAAGGCTGCACCGGCGGTTAGGAACCAGCCGCCGATGACGGAAATCACGCCCGTGATGCGGAACACTGCGCTTTCTCGACCCCAAGCACGGTCGGCGAGAGAGGTACCCATTGCTACCATGAAGGTGACGAATGTTGTGGACAGCGGCAACTTGAGCGATGTGCCGAAGGCTATCAGGGCACCGGCAAGCACAAGGTTTACCGAACCACGGATAAGGTCAAATGACGCTCCCTGATCCATTATTGTTTCATCGACATTGAAACGACGATTGAACCACCGGCGTACACGCGGCGGAGTGATACCTCGCACCAAATTTAGAAATGAAAGCGTCCAGCGCACAAGTCGGCGGCTGATACGCGACGAGCCGAACATCTCGTCGCCTCCCTGTTGAGAACCGAGGCCGATTTCTGTCTTAGTGACATTCTTCGCCTTCTTCGATGTGGCGAGGGATACGACCATTATCACGCCCGCGCCAATGAGAAAATAAATTGGAGTATTTGCCGGACCGTTGAGCGAATCCATCAGGAATCCGTGAGCGTCGCCTCCGCCGTTGGCGATATAGTCCTGATATGAAGCCAGACCGCTCAAGGGAACACCGATGAAGTTCACAAGGTCATTTCCGGCGAATGCCATTGCCAGAGAGAAAGTACCCATAAGCACGATTATCTTCAGGACATTCACCTTGCATATATGCAGCAGTTGCATCAATATCGTGAAGAATCCGAAACAGCAGAGAATGATCAGTCCGGTATGGGCCTTAATCCATCCTTTGACTTCCGGGGTCATGAATGTAAGGTCTTTAGCGCCTTTGATAAGAAGAAAATAAACAATCGCTGTGGCGCAGATGCCTCCGAAAATCCCGATTTTCCATTTGAGATTGCTCCGGTAATTGAAGGAGAATATCATTCGGGAGAGAAATTGCACCACAGTTCCGAAGAAAAACGCTATCGCTACCGAAAGGAATATTCCGAGTATTACCGACAGGGCTTTTTCGGTGTTCAGCAGGTCGTTGAAACCGAGGTCGATACCACCGGCCATTTTTATCAAAGCCACTACAAATGTAGCTCCGAGAAGCTCGAACACCATTGAAACGGTGGTGGAGGTCGGCATACCCAGCGAATTGAAAATATCGAGCAGTATGATGTCGGTCACCATCACCGCCATGAAGATGCAGATGAGGTCATAGAACGAGAAATGCTCAGGTCGGAATATACCATGCCGGGCAATATCCATCATCCCGTTGCTCATCGCCGCCCCGATAAATACTCCGATAGAGGCGACTATCAACACTCTCTTGAACGATGCCGCCCGCGAACCTATCGCGGAGTTCAAGAAATTGACAGCATCGTTGCTTACCCCCACCGACAGGTCGAACACCGCCAGCAGGAACAGAAAAATCACTACACAGAGGAACAGTATTTCCATTGTTTTCTCAAATTACTTTTTTCAGTGCAAAGTAACCGGGAAAACATTTCATGAATATTTCAAAATCTTTAAGCTATTGTGAAACAATTGAGGCTGCATCAACGTGATACAGCCTCAGAAAATTGATAATTAGAAGATTTATTTGTCTCGTTTCACTGTATATAGGATATTGCCCTCCTTGTCAAGCATATTCAATCGGAGAGATTCTCGGTCGGCGTTAAGCACCGAAAAGCCGGGTGCGTCGCTTTTGAAAACAGTCCCTTCGATATCTCCGGGGACTCTTGTCTTTGAGCCGGAAGTGTTTACAACATAATCAATTTTTGAGCCGGGTTTCTTTATATACTGATAATTATGTATGTGTCCGCAGATATACATATCCACGTTATGACGGCGCAATATGGTGTCAACTCGTTTCTGCATATCGGTTCTTTCTGACTCAGACTTGTCGGTAGAAGCAAATATAGGGTGATGACCCACTACTACAATCCAGTCTTCAGAGGCATCAGACAAAACTGAATCGAGCCATTTGAGCTGAGCATCAGCATCCTGCTTTGTTGCATCAGGATAAGTGTCGGATTTCTTGCGATACTTGTCAATCAGCGGAGGAGTGTCAAGAAATACCACCAGCAACGATGTATCACCGTCCTTGAAGGCCTTGGTGTAATACTTCGCAGGCATATCCCAGCGACGCGACACTTTGGAATAGTCAATTACAGCCTGTGTGTTGCCGCGATACTCATGGTTGCCGCATATTGGATACCAATGCACCATCAGTTCAGGATGAGAATAGATAAGTTCGTAGTTGGTCATCCACAATGGGTCGGACACGCTTTCCACACCCTCATAGTGATGTGTGTCGCCGAGGGCAAGCACCGCATCAGGGCCTATCTGTTCAGCAACATCTCCCATTGTGGCCGCTACCTTCTTTTGGTCATAATACCCGTTGCGTCCAAGATCGGATGCCACGATGAGGTTTATATCCCCTTTGGGAATTTCGTTTTGTGCCCATGCGGTCAGGGATGAAAACATGACCGAGGCAACGGCTACTGCCGTGATGAATAATTTTCGTATCATATTGTCATTATTTGTTTTGTGATTGTCAGAATGAAACTTTTATGCCGCCGTTGATCTTCACTCCATAATACTCCTGCTGCATGGTGAGGTCTTTGCTACCTTGATAGTAGCGTAGCGGCTGATTCAGTAGATTTGTGCAGTCGGCATAGATTGTGAATTTTGTCTTCTTTCCGAATGTATAACTTATGTTGAAATCCATGTATTTCACGCTATCATAGTAGCGGTCATAAAACTTGCTTGCACCCATCTCATCAATAAAGTCCGAAGCATAATTGAACGATAGTCTGGCGGAAAGTCCGAATTTCTCAAAGTAGAGCGACACGTTGGCTGTATGCTCCGGAGAACCGGGAAGGCTCAATCCTTTCTCATTCTCGCGGCCCTCAAAATTGAAATCCGTGACTCTGGAATGGGTATAGGTATATGTTCCGTAGAGTCCGACACATCTTAGAGCCGGAGCAATAAAGCTGAAGTCGCGCTGGTAAGAGAACTCCGCGCCGAAGATATTGGCGTTACCGCCGTTCTTAGGCTGCGTGAACTTGGTCCACACGTGCCCTTCATATTCATGATTGAATGAAACTTCATCGACTATAAAGCCTTCAATCCGTTTATAGAAGAGGCCGGCTGATACAAGTCCGATGGATTTCCAATAATATTCCGCGTTGAGGTCTATATTGTGCGAGGTCGTGGCTTTAAGTCCCGGATTGCCGATTACGATTTCGTTGTCGCCACGCTTGATGTTCATGCCTGGCACCAATGCCGAATACTTAGGACGGGAAATCGACTGATTATATCCCGCACGTATCATGAAGTCCTTATTGACATCCCATTTGAATATCATGGAGGGGAGGAAGTTTATGTAGCTTGACGATTCAGGGTCGGTCTTTGATACTGTACCCGATTCGTCATCATAAATTCTGCCGGTATAACGCAATGCTGTGTTTTCGACCCTTAATCCACCGGTGAAGTTCAGATTATCTGTGATTCTGGAATCAAGTCGGATATAACCTGCTGTCACGTTCTCTCTGGCATTGTAGTTTCCAGCAAGTTCTTCGGCAACCTGCGCCTTTTCAAACAAGGAGGCATCATCAAGGTTGAGGCTCCCCAGAAACTGTTTGCTTATAAATGAACCTGTCTGATAGCGGGATGACGGCATGAAACGGTCGGTGGATTCATTAACCGAATGTGCCAAAGCGTCTTTATTGAACCCCTTTTTATCAACAGGGGTATATTCATAGTAATCGATCTCCTTATCTTTTGTCTTGTTTACAAACTTGAAACCGAATTTCAATTTTGAACGGTCGCTGAGGCGAGTCTTGAAATCAAGCGACGCTTTCAAGTCCTGTTCCGTTATGTCTTCCTGTTGCTGAGTGAGGTCTTTAAGAGAGAATTTGTCGTCAAGGAGCATTGTCGAACCCTCGTCGGGTGTTGCGAAAGGTGTTCGCGGATTCGACAGATCAAATGAAAAATGCTGCTTCTTCAACCGGAAGTCTATGTATCGCTCATTGGGCCTTTCTTCGGAGGCATGTGCATATCCGATTCTCCAGTCAAGGCTCAGGAAACCGAGCCGGTTTTCACCACCGAGGGTAAAATCCATAGTACGCTGACGTTCGAGACGCGCATTGCGATTATCGTGCGATCCACCCTTTGTCTGGACACGTACATCCGCGACTCCGTCAGGTGTGATGTCTTTCAAAGTCGTGCGATAACGGTTTTCCCAGTCGTTGCGGTTGTTGAAAATTCCCTTGAACCATATTTTATTGAAATCATTGAATTTCCAATCCGCTGACAACGAATAGCTTTGCCGCTCACGTGTGACGTAATACTGGCGTATCTGGTAATCAGATAGATAGAGTTTTCCGGCATCATCCTTTCCCCAGATAAATTCAGTATTGTAAGAACCGGACGGGGCGTTATTATAGGAAGCCGAAACCATAATGCCAAGACGGTCATTGAAGAACCGGTTGCCTATGGTGAGACCGAAATTCATCTGCGCTTTCCGGCTTATCCAGTTGTAACCGGTCCCCGCTACGGCGTTAAGTGTAAGTCGGCGGGGAGAGTTCTTGGTGACAAGATTTATCGAACCGCCTATCGCATCCCCGTCCTGATCAGGCATCAGAGTCTTGTTGACTTCGATAGTCTGAATCATGTCGGACGGAATAAGGTCAAGTTGCACATTGCGAATGTCACCTTCTGCCGAGGGGATTCTTGAACCATTGATGGTCACGGAGCTGAAATCAGCGGGTGTGCCGCGAACTTGTCCGAAACGGGCTTCTCCCTGATCATATTGCACGTTGATACCGCTTATACGCTTCAGGGCATCCCCTATGTTTGAATCGGGGAACTTGCCAATCTGATCAGCCGAAACGATGTTTGTGACATTTATGTTGCTCTTCTGCGCGTTTATGGCACGTTGCTGACCCGAAAATACACCTGTCACCACAACTTCGTTGAGCTCTTTGGAGGAGTCTGACATTATAATATCCTGCGTTACATCCGTATCTGCCAGAACGATGGCTTGGGATACCGGGACAAAACCCAGATATGAGATATTCAGTCTATGAGTTCCTGACTCAAGGTTGGAAAAGGAATAGAACCCATCGGCATCAGCCACTGCTGAATGGGCTTTGCCATCAAGAATGACAACAGCGCCAGGGAGAGGATTGTGTTCATTGTCCAAAATACGTCCCTTGAGCAGGCGGGAGCCGCCGGAGTCCGCTCCCTGCATGGTTAAGCTTATGGCAAGCATACCCACGATTAACGAAATTACTTTTTTCACTGTTACTGTTATTATTGGTTTTCAGTGCAAAAGTACTTTCGTATGATTTCATGGATTTTTCATAAATATTAAAGTATCGTTAATTGCGATAATGCCGACTATCTACTGAGCGTTATCTTGAAAGACAGGCCGCCGGTTCTGACATTCTCCGCTGTTATTGTACCTCCGTGAAGCATGACGGCATTTTTGACTATTGACAAGCCGAGGCCAGTGCCACCGGCGGCGCGGCTCCGGCCCTTGTCTATACGGTAGAACCGCTCGAAAAGGCGGGGCATATGCTCTTCGTTAACCCCGACACCGTTGTCCGATACGGTAATGACAATCTTTTTGACATCTTCATAAAGCAGCCTGATTTTAATTGTGTCACCGCCGCTGTATGCTATGGCATTGTCAATAAGGTTATTGAACATCGCTTCTAATAGCGATGGATTGCCTGACATTTCGAGCGTCCTGACAACATCATTCTCTATGACTATCCCTTTTGATCCGGCTATGATGTCACGGTCACTGACAACATCACTGATAATCCGGGAAAGATCTACATACTCCTTCATTATTGTAGCACTGCCGTCGTCCATTCGAGTTATAAGGGCTACATCCGCGAGAAGATGCTGTAACCTCTCCGCGTTCATCAGGCAGCGTTGTAGAAATAAGTCGTGTTTCTCGCTGCTGATGTTCTTATGTTCCAAAAGCGTTTCCACACATACCTTTATGGATGCGACGGGTGTTTTCAGTTCGTGATTGATATTGTTGGTAAGCTGTTTTTTTATCCGTTCCTTCTCCTGCTGTTCGTGGAGTGCGGCATTATGTTCCCTGTCACGGTCAATGTTAGCTTGTTGCAGGCGGGCATAGATACGGACGATATTATTTGATATTGACCCTAATTCGTCACTTGGGAAAGGCTCCGAATCCGAAATCTTAATACCGCTCTCAACATCTTCTGCAAATTTTTTAAGTCTGGTGATATGCAGCCCGACTCGTCTGGTGGCAAAATACCCCAGCACACACATGACCAATGCGACAGCTCCCATAACCCAAATAAAGTTGACATCCGGATTCAGTAACCCGCTCAACGATATTGAATAAGGTACTGCCGTGCGGACTATGTATCCGTTATCGCCTTTGGTGGCTGAATAAAAGTAAGAATCGCCTGTGCTTTCGCTGTGACGGCGCACTGTGTAGCCGGATTTATGTGCAAGAGCCTGTCTTATCTCTTCACGGTCAAGATGATTCTTGCCGGGAAGCGAGTCGATTGAATTGTCATAGACTACCGTTCCGTCATTCTTTATCACGCTTACCCTTATGTCATCGAAGGGATGGAAATCGCGCAGACTGATATCCGATATGTTTTTACCATGTTCCAGTTCCGTAAGGATATAGGTGTTTATCATCTGAAGCCGGGTGTTCATTTCATCCGCCTTGAACTCTTTTTCACGGTGGTATTGGAAAGTGATGAAGCACCCCACGAGAAGTAGAGAATAACCGAGCAGCCAAAGGAAAAGCCGCTGCGGATATGTGAGCCTATTCGATGAATCCATAACCGTAACCTGAACGTGTGGCTATATTCTTGCCGTACTGACCGATTTTCTGGCGGATACGGGTGATGTTGACATCCACCACGCGGTCGAGCACCACCACCTCATCAGGCCATATTTCTTTCAGCAGTTCGGCACGTGAGAAAACCTGCCCGATATTCGACATCAGTTTCAGCAGAATCTCGAATTCCTTTTTTGGCATCTTCACCTCACTGCCATCAACATGACAGGTACGGTTTCGCTTTGACAACACAAGCCCCTTGTAACTTACCTCGTCGTTTGCCGTCGGTGGAACCGCCGCATACGCCGATGTGCGGCGAAGCACCGTGCGGATTCTTGCAAGCACCGCCTTCAGCGAGTAAGGCTTCATTATATAGTCGTCGGCTCCGAGGTCAAGCCCCTTTATCATGTCATCTTCGGTGTCTTTTGCGGTGCAGAATATTATCGGCACCGAAGCCGTGGCTGGATTCGCCTTCATTATGCGGGCAAGCTGGGTGCCGGAAATCTCCCCCATCATTATATCAAGGAGTATCAGGTCGTAACCCGAAAGGTCATGGGTCAATGCTTCCTCGGCACTGTAAGCCGTTGCCACCTCATATCCTTCGGCTTCAAGATTGAAGGCAAGGGCATCGCAAAGCGTTTCCTCGTCATCGACCACAAGTATTCTTTTTGCTTTTTCCATATTGCAAAATTAGTGAGAACTCTCCAATTACAGGGCTATCTGTCAAAAATTTAATGAAACTTTAATAATATCAGCCGATTTAATGATAGTTCAACAAATCTGAAAAATTCATGAAACAATCTGACCGTAATTTTGCCCCCGAAAATGATAACGAAGATTTATATGAATTTGAAAAGCTTACCGCTAAGTCTTACACTTGTCGCCCTCGTCGGATGCTATGCCGACATGGAAGCCGGCATAATAAAAGGAACGGTGTATGACGGCGGCACTGACGAGCCGCTGATAGGCGCGTCTGTCATGGCCAATCCCGGCAACAATGGAACGGCAACAGACATTGACGGCAATTATACCCTTCGGCTTCCGGAAGGAAAGTATGATTTTTCCGTTAAGTACATCGGTTACAGGGACACAGTGATAACACGACAGATACCCGCCGGTGATGAGATAATTACATTGGACATCCGCATGAATCCGGACGCCACATCTCTGGCCGAAGTGACTGTTACCGCTGTCGCACGAAAGGACACCGAATCCGCAATGATTGAGGAAGAGAAACAGAGCGATGTGGTGCAGACAGGAGTGTCGGCCCAACAGATAGCAAAGACTCAGGACAAAGACGCTTCGGAAGTGATACGCCGTGTACCGGGTATCTCAATCATAGACGACAAGTTCGTGATGGTGCGCGGACTCTCCCAGAGATATAACAATGTGTGGCTCAACGGAGGCGCGGTGCCAAGTTCAGAAGCAGATTCAAGAGCTTTCTCATTCGACATAATACCGAGTTCACAGCTTGACAACATAGTGATTGTGAAAAGTCCCGCGCCTGAATATCCGTCGGATTTTACCGGAGGATTCGTTATGGTAAGGACCAAGTATCAACCGGCGAAAAGCGGATTTGACATCTCGGTCGGCACCTCATTCAATGACATGACACATTTCCGCGATTTCAAATACTATAAAGGCGGAGGCAAATACTATTCAGGTGGATTTGATTCTCCATTATTGACTTATTCCGGTTTCCCGAACCGTATCGACCCGCTCAACAACGGCTTCAACAACGACTGGAAAGTCTATGTTAAGAAGCCGATAGGCGATCTGAAAGTCAACGCCTCATACAGCAACCGCTGGAGATTTGAATCCGGGTCTTCTCTCGGATTACTGGCAAGCGTAAATTTCTCGGACGCATACCGCACTCTTCTTGATATGGAGAATTCCCTTTACGGGCCATACGATGTGACCAACGACAGCCCCGTATATCTCCGCAAAGCGACCGACAACCAATATACCAATGACCTCAAACTTGGCGCACTGCTCAATCTCTCTTTCCTCCCTCAAAACGACAGACACCGTTTTGAATGGAAGAACATCTATAACAGAATCGTCAAGAACCGTTATTCCGACCGCACGGGATTCAACTCGCAGCCTGACAACATTCAGGACATGGAATATTATTACTCCACCCGCAACACATTCAACACCCAATTTACAGGGCGGCATGAATTCAGCTCCGCCTCCCTTTGGGACTGGAGTGCCGGTTATGCCTATTCCGACCGGGACATGCCGGACAGACGGCTGATCCAACTCACAGACCGCACCGACCAAAGGATGGGTATTTACCGCATAAGCCGTGAATTTACAAGACTGAGGGAACACACGGCATCACTCAATACCAACTATCGTCACGAATTTGATTTCGGAGCAATAAAACCGGTGTTGAAGACGGGACTATACGGAGAGTACCGCAACAGGACATACGATGTCCGTGAATTTCAATACGGCTGGCAACCCGACAATAACCTTCCGGACGGGTTTATGTTCAATCCGGATGTTACGGGTGAGGTATTGATACCCGAGAACTATGGCCCCGACAAGCTCTATCTGTACGAGAATGTCAATTTCCTGAACAGCTACAAGGCAAGCAGCCGACAGATTTCGGGATATGTCGGTGTCAACATTCCGTGGCGTTCACTTACAATCTACGGTGGTGTAAGATATGAATATGTCGATCAGTTGTTGAGAATGAATACCCGCCAGTCGGAGGAAAGCCTTCAGGACACCCATTATTACTATAAGGATTTCTTCCCGTCGGTAAACGTGAGCTACCGTTTCAATGACAGACATCAGGTCAGAGCCGCCTACGGACGCACCACAAACCGCCCTGAGTTCCGTGAACTTGCGCCTACGGTTTATTACGATTTTGACCTCGGAAGCAGCGTGATGGGCAATTATGACCTCAAAGCCGCATATATTCAGAACATAGACCTGAGATATGAATGGTACCCGTCGAAGAACGAGATTGTTTCGGTGGCGCTGTTCTACAAGAAATTCACCAATCCGATTGAATGGACATATACCGTTGCCGGAGGCACAGACCTCATCTACTCATATATCAATGCAAAAGGAGCTGACAATTACGGCATAGAAGTGGACATCCGCAAAAACCTCGGATTTATCGGTCTTGACGATTTCAGCCTTTCGTTCAACGGCTCGCTTATCAAGAGCAAAGTGACATTTGACAAGGGCAACAACATCGACCGTCCGATGCAGGGACAGTCGCCGTACCTGATCAACACCGGCCTGTTCTATAACCGCGACGGATGGTCGGCAGCTGTACTCTATAACCGCATCGGCAAGCGAATCGTCGGCGTAGGAAACAAATACGGAACAGGCGTTGATGGTAACGCCCGCAACATCCCCAACTCCTACGAGATGCCGCGCAATTCATTGGACATATCGTTTGGCAAGAAATTCGGTCATTGGGAGTTGAAAGCCTCGGTGCGTGATGTTCTTGCCGAGCGGTACCTGTTCAAACAGATTGAGGAAGTCGAAGTCCTCGGTAAAAACAAGAGTATCGAAGAAATAACCCGAAGCTACAAGCCGGGACGGAATTTCAATCTATCAATAACATACAGTTTCTAAGAAAGTCATATCATGACAGAAGTTAAACCAAAACCCATTTCAATGGAAAGAACAAAAAAACAGACCGGCCGTCATATCATGATGGCGATGGCTTGCGCCCTGAGCCTTCTCTCCGCAAGCTGCTCATCCAATAATGATGAGCCGACCCCCAATCCTGTTAACCCCGATGTTACCTACAAAGGGAATGTCGCTTACAGTGCCGGAATCGTATTCAACGGCGATGAACTCGGCAACGGTACCCAGAACTTCCACTTCACAGGCGATGTGAAGCTCGAAAAAGGCACATACCTTCTCAAAGGCTGGGTGTATGTCGATGAAGGCGCACGCCTCACTATCCCTGCCGGAACGGTCATCAAGGGCGACAAGAGCACGATGGCGGCTCTCATCGTCGAGCCGGGCGGATACTGCAAGATGCAAGGTACAGCGGACGAACCTATCGTCATGACTTCGGCACAGGCTCCCGGCCAGCGTCGTCCCGGCGACTGGGGCGGTCTGATAGTCTGTGGCAAGGGCCTGAACAATCAGGGTACGCAGCAGATTGAAGGTGGCCCGACAACCATTCACGGAGGCAACAACAAAGCCGATAATTCAGGCATATACAGCTACATCCGCGTGGAGTTCGCAGGTTATCCCTTCGACACCGACAAGGAAATCAATGGCGTTACATTCGGCTCTGTCGGCAGCGGCACACAGATTGACCACATACAGGTGTCATACTCCAACGATGACTCCTTCGAGTGGTTCGGAGGATCGGCAAATTGCTCCTACCTCGTCGCCTACAAGGGGTGGGATGATGACTTCGACACCGACAACGGTTTCGACGGCGAAGTGAGCTACTGCCTCTCAGTGCGCGACCCGCGTATCGCTGATACCTCGCAGTCAAACGGCTTCGAGAGTGACAACAACGCCAGCGGTGCTGAAACAACACCCTTCACTTCGGCTCGGTTCCGCAATGTCACACTCATCGGGCCCAAGACAGTCAAGAACTCCGATTTTGTCAACAGCAGCGACTATATAACAGCGGGCAATATGTTCCCCGACAACGGTTCAAAACTCGGTCAGTTCCAGTCTGCCTTCCAGATTCGCCGCAGCAGCAAACTCAACATATCCAACGCCCTTGCAATAGGCTGGCCTATCGGTGTGATAATCGACGGCGAGAAAGGACAGACCGTTTCTTACGCGAAGTCCGGCGGCTTCAAACTTGAAAACATAGTGTTTGCCGGAATGGATGCCATAGGCACCGACAAGAATAAGGAATACAGAGACTATCTTTTCGATTACCTGACCGGCACGGAAGACCGAAACCAACCCTCGTTCTCACACACATTCTTCCTCGGCGGCTCAGGGAACCGCGTTATGGACGAATCCGCGCTCAATCTTTCCGACCCATTCATGACAGGACAGAACTGTTGCCCCATGACGGAAATAAGCGACGGCAAAGGCGGTTATATCGGAGCCTTCCGCGATGCTTCCGACAACTGGATGAAAGGCTGGACCAATTTCGACCCTCAGAACACCGTCTATTGATAACATAAGGATCAACAACAATTCAAGAAAATGAAAAAGACTGTTTTAATTTCTGCCGTCAGTGCAATTCTTTTGCACTGCACAGCGTGGGCACAGACTACTGTTACGGTCGATTATGACAACTATTCGACGCCAGCCGCAATGCAACTCCGCAGAACGCTTGCGGAAATGCAGTCATCGGGTATGCCTTACAGCATAGCCATGACTGTCAACGGCGACCCATGCACCGGAATGGGATTCGCATGGTTCACCAATCCCGGAACAAAGAACGGAGAGGTTCAAATTGTGGCGAAAGAGAATGCAGTTCCTGCGGATTTCGATAATCCCGACATGTCATTCCCGGCCGCAGTGCAGCAGGTCAACGGCCTCAACTATTCCATCGAAAAGAACAAACTTTCCGGCATAGAAAGCAATATCAAGGTGGATTACCTGAGCCATAAGGCAAAAGCGGCTGGCCTCACTCCTGCTACCACATATTCCTATCGTGTCGGTTCAGCCGATGGATGGAGCGAAATCGGTACCTTCACCACGGCATCCGCCGACAAGAACGCAGGTTATTCATTCATCTATATAACCGACACACAAGCACAGAATGACGAGATGTTCAACGTGTCGCAGAAAACCGTACATGCAGCACGCAAATTGGTCCCTGAAGCAGCGTTCATACTGTGTAATGGAGACCTCGTGGAAACATCCGGGTCGAACAACTCCGAATGGGAATACGAACAGTGGTTCTCAACCATGCAGGACATATGGCTAAATACACCTCTTGTCGTCACAATGGGTGTAAATTCTAATTTAAAAAGGAGCCGGATTCTAATTTAAAAGTGCGCCATATC
>CAJTYC010000018.1 GCA_910584185.1 uncultured Muribaculaceae bacterium | reverse complement strand
AAAATTACAACCCAATTGCAACCTCCAAAAGGTGTACTTCAGTTAGTGCTTACGACATATCTTCATTATCATTTCTTTTGGTCGTCGCCGGAGGCTACTCTCTCCCGGTGGCTTCGCGACAGGTGTTTGCTTTTGGTCGTCGGCGGCGCCTCCTCTCCCCCAGTTCGCGATGCAACTTAGCTTGACAACAGGGACGCGCTTCTGCGCGTCCTCGCTGTCAAGACACGTTGCATTGTGAGCCTCCGGATACTTTTCAGTTCAGGAGTTTGGAGAGGCGATTGTCGTCGAAGAGTGTGTAGATTGGATTGCCGCTTGGGGTGAACGAAGGGTCAGGAAGCGCGAAAAGCGATTCCAATATGTTTTTCATTTCGGCGTCGGTCAGCACTTGGCCTCCACGAATGGCCGCCGACCTTGCTGCCAAAAGCATCACCCGGCTCTTTATCGAGCCGCGCAAGTCCTGCTCATTGCCATAATTCACCGAATCTTCAGCCACAGAGTCGAGGATACGCAGTATCACATCCTTGGCATTGGTGCGCGGCGGAAGAGGAGGCATGGCCGTTATGAGCCAATTCATGTCAGACTCATACTCGAGAGTGAAGCCTAAATTGCGCAGTTCATCGGAGATGCCTTCGAGAGCTGCGCTTTGCGACTCATCGAGAGTTATTGACTCAGGAAACATAACACGCTGAGAGATTATCTCCTGACGCGAGGCACGGGCCATATACTCCTCATAGAGTATCTTAACATGGGCGCGATGCTGGTCTATGACGAGCAAGCCATCGCGCGAGGAAGTGACAATATACTTGCCGGCAATCTGCATGCAGACACGCGGGCCTTCAGTAGCCTCCATATCATCGACCAATGGTGGCACCTGCGGTGCGGTCGATTCCACAGTATCAGAGGGCATGACAGGTACAGGAGGTGTATATTCACGCCCGTTGCTGAAGCCCTCATATAGTTTCTGCCAGTCAGACTCGACACGCGTCATGTTGTCGCGCTCAGACTTGAAGGGATTGTAATCATTACGATAATCCATGCGCGGGGCATGAGGTGCATCTCCCGGCATATAAGGTTCCACCGGGAGAGCATCGATTGAGAAATCAATGCTCGGCACTGCCGAGAATTTGCCCAAAGCTGTCTTGACCGCCGACACGAGTATGGGCCATATCTGCTGCTCATACTCAAACTTAATCTCATTCTTGGTAGGATGAATATTTACGTCGATAGTTGCAGGGTCCACCTCAAACTTTATGAAATAGCAAGGCATAGTGTCAGAAGCGATGAGGTTATCATAACAGCTTAGTATGGCCTTGTGGAAATATGGATGACGCATATTGCGTCCATTCACGATGAGATATTGAAGCGGATTGCGACGACGCGCAAATTCAGGTCTTGACACGAACCCTTCAATCTTTACGAGCGAAGTGTCGACATCAACCGGTATCAAGTGGTCAGACTTGAGCGAATTGCGCCATATATCCTCTATGCGCAGACGCAGGGATGCTGCACGCAGGTCTATCTGCTTTATGCCGGTGTCGATGCGCATGCGTATATTATTGTTGACAAGCGCCAGACGCTCGAACTCACGCATTATGTTGGAGAGTTCCACGTTGTCGCTCTTGAGAAACTTGCGGCGCGCCGGCACGTTAAAGAAAATCTTGCGCACCGAAATTACGGTGCCCTTCTCGCAGACGCAAGGTTCCTGCTCCATAACCTTGGAGCCGAGAATGAGCAGACGCGTGCCCATCGGATTGCCCTCGAGACGCGTTTTCACCTCGACCTCCGAAATGGCACAGATAGAGGGAAGAGCCTCCCCACGGAAGCCCATGGTGTGAAGAGAGAAAAGGTCGTCGGCCTGACGGATCTTTGAGGTGGCATGGCGTTCGAAAGCCATTCGCACATCCATTTCCGACATGCCGCTGCCATTGTCGATAACCTGGATAAGGGTCTTACCGGCATCCTTGATTACGATATTGATTTCCGTGGCACCCGCGTCGACGGCATTCTCCACCAGCTCCTTGATGACTGAGGCCGGCCGCTGTATCACCTCACCCGCAGCAATCTGATTGGCCACAGAGTCAGGCAAAAGTCTTATGATATCACTCATCGCTTGTCTCTACTTCATTTTGCATGGTTGCACTCCCCTCTTGCGGTGCTGTCTTGTCGGACTTGTCGGACTCGTCGGACTTGTCGGACTTGTCGGACTTGTCGGACATGTCTGGCTGGTCTGGCTGGTCTGACTGGTCAGGTTGTGCCAGCTCGGCTTCGGGCAGCGTGCGCTTCGGTTTCGGTATCACATTGAAGAGCGGCGGCTGGAGGAAGTATTGTTCGAGTTCGTCGCTTACATCGCCAAGCTCGTCATTCCAGTGCAGTCTGTCGCCATACCAGGCGCGTATGGGGCGCAGCTTCTCGAGCCAACGGAAGCCCTCGATGTACTGTTGTGACTTCTTGACATCAAAAAGCGGAGCCACGTAGCCCGTCACCTCCGGCCACATCTTCATGCGCTCCACCTTGCCCGAATCCATCTGGAGAATCAGGTAGGAAGACTCCGCATGAACGAGCTTATTGTAAGATGAATCTCTCTCCTGGGGCAACGTCAATGCAATCACATTACCCTCCACTTCGAGTCGCTTGAGCGTCTTGTCGGCAAACCATGCCTTCATGCGCGAACCCTGAAGTTGATTGTAGAAATCCTCGGCCACATGCTCAGCAGCGAGACCCGACTCAGGCAGCAACGCCCAATCGGGCGTTGAGTCATTGAAATGCACATCTATACGGTTGCCATAAATCTGTCGTTCGCCCGACCACACCACCGGCTTGCGCAGCATGTAGAGTATCGAATCCTGCTCACGCATCACAAGCGTGTCGGCTATGCCTTGCATATCCTGATTGAAAAACCTCGCCTTGCCGATTGCCTTGGCCACATGAAAATCCTTAGCCACCGAATCCACCACCACCACTTCATAGTTAGTTATGGTATCGATGGCCGGGGCAGACTCGTCGGCTATGGAATCAACCTTTGTGACTGTAATCTTTGGTATAGTGTCGAATACAGGCACTTTGGCCGGCTCGATAAACGACAATATCGTGTCGGCCCGGAGATATAGAGAGTCGGGGCGCGAGAACTCTATGAGGAGCGGATAGTCAGTGGAATAGGCCGAACGTGTGGAGTCATTATACTCACCGTAACCGCCTATCAGCATCACCTTGCGCGCCGTGTCGGTGATAACCATCGGGGCGGCATGCCTTGCCGGATTGCGAAACATATAAGCACGGCTCGTGCGCGTCAGTTTGTCGTAGATGATTGAGTCACCCTCGAGAGTAGTCACATTGCGATTGGAATCACTATGGAGGATAGTCGACCTCGAGGTCAGCTCCGCACGGTCGGTCTGCGTGTTGTAGAAACCTTGTGTCGTGATTATCGTGTCGTTGGCTCCTTCTATACGCGTTGGGCTATTGATTTCGGCGATATGCGTCAATGTGCTGTAATCGAGTTCGTTGGTAAACATCTTATAACCGTCCTTGCGATTATTGAGCACAACGTCTGTGCGAAACTTAGCCAGTTTAGTGCCGGGCGAATACTCGCCATATTGCGAGGTCAACGTGTTGACGTCATCTTCGAGACGACCTCCTACCGCATACCAGCCGAGATCGGAATTGATATCGTAATCAAGGCTGTCGGTGGTGAGCGTCACGGTGCGGTTCTTCAACTGCACATTGCTTCGCGAAGGTCCGTTGGTCAAGACCGCATGCTTCGCAAGTCCGTCATAATAGAGCTTGTCGGCATACACGAAGAGAGTATCGCCCTGGCGCATCTCCACATGTCCGAAGGCATCCATCGAATTTTTCTCCGGGTAATAATAGGCCGAGTCGCAGAACATCCACATGCCACCCTGCCTGAACTTCACCGAGCCCTTGACAATCTGGAACTCCTCATACTCATTGGCCGGGCGGTAAAGCGAGTCTGCATATTCGAGAAACACCTTATCATCCTGATAACGGTTTGCATCGGGTATCGTAGGCTTGATGGGCTTTGTGGGTGCCGGCCTGTGATAATTGTCGGTGGTGAGTTGCTTCTTCTGCGACTGTGTGCCTGATAACACAGAGAAAGCGCTCGCACACAAGATTGCTGCCAGCGCGTAAAGAATATATATCGGTCTCCTGAAACTACTTTTCATTTTTCTGCCAGCCCTTGTAGGTGAACTCGCAATTACCCCAACCGTCAGACACCTTAGTGTAAGTCTCCTCAATCTTCTTCTCCACCCAGTCCTTTATAACCTTGCTCTTGGCATGCGCCTCATACATCTGCTTAATCATGTTGTAATCCTCGCTCAGGTTGGCCTTGTGACCGGGGATTCGCTTCGTAAGTTTCACAATGGCGATTACGTCGCGGTTTTTCTTCGGGTCCTTCATAATGAAAGCCTCCGATATGTCGCCCGGCTGCATTGTCTCCACCCGGCGAGCCAACTCCGGGGGGAGGTCCTGCATCTCGAATCGGTTGGAGCCTGTCTTCGAATTCATCATCACACCCTTATTGTTTTTGGTGTCCTTATCCTGACTCACCCAATAAGCGGCCTCATCAAACGTCACCTTACCGGCCACCATCTCCTTGCGCAGAGAGTCGAGCTTCACTACGCCATCGGCGAGGTCCTTGGAACTCACCTTAGGGGTCAGGATTATGTGACGCACATTGACCTGGTCACCACGCTTCTCTATGAGCTGGATTATATGGTAACCATACTCCGTCTCGACAATTCTCGACACCTTATTGGGGTCGGTAAGATTGAAGGCAACCTGCGAAAACTCGGGCACCCAGTCGGCGCGGCCATGGAAGCCGAGTTCGCCACCCTGCTGCGCGGAGCCGTCCTCACTGTGCAAAATGGCAAGCGTGGAGAACGAAGATTCGCCACTGTTAATACGCTCCGAATAGTCACGAAGGCGAGCCTTGACATCCTCGATTTCCTGCTCCGGAATACGAGGATTGATGGAAATCAGCTGGGTCTCAACCTGCATCGGCACATAAGGCACACTGTCGGCCGGAAGAGCGTCGAAATACTTGCGCACATCATTAGGGGTCGCCTTGATATCCTTGGTGAGCGTGGCCTGCACCTGCTCCACGATATAGCCGGTGCGCATCATCTCCTTCAGCTCCTCGCGCAAGGCAGGCATCGGCTTATGGAAATACTCCTCCACCTTCTCACGCGAACCGAGATTTGCCACAAAAAAATTGATACGTTTCTCCACGCCCGAGCTGAGCTGCGACTCCGGAGCCTCAATGGTATCCATCTTAGCCTGATGCAAAAAGAGCTTCTGCACAGCTATCTGCTCCGGGATGACGCAATACGGGTCACCCTGGATCGGCGCACCCTCCTGCCTCATCTGCATATACTGATCTTCAATGTCAGACCGATATATCGGTTCGTCACCAACCACCCAAGCCACCTCATCAATTACATTTTTCTTGACAGGGGCTGCCACGGCGCACGCCGCCGCCAAGGCCACTGCGCCCAATATCAGATTGCGTGATTTCACTATATTCATCATTTGTTACTGTTGTCTTTGTTAACTTGTTTATCTTTCCTCATCTCCCCCTTCACCGGGTCATAAAGGCCAGGCTTGAGCATACCATCCTTTATCATGCGCCGATATATGTCGGCCTTTAGTTTGGTGCGTGAAGCATTTATATCTTCCACACGCATCATCTCCGCGATATTAATGCGTGCAAATTCATAGGGCATTATGTCGCCCGAAGGCACAAACTCGGAGATATGAAGCAGATATACCGAACCATCGTAAGTGGTCTCGAAATCCTTGGTAGACTTCACGAAAGCGTCAGCATCGAAAAAACGGTAGGGAATCTTCTCAGCCACGTCGCTCCACTCGTGCCACATGTCGCCGAAATACTCATAAGCCGTAGCATGCCTGAGGCCGGAGCGTTCTATATTATCGAACGAATCATCAGAGAAGTCGGCAAGCCATCGGCGCAGATTAGAGAGCTGACTGTCAGCCTCGTCCACACGTATAAACGCGCCCTTGACTAAGGGCTGGTCGAGCACAAACTCATCGGCATGAGCGAGATAATAATCCTTTATGGTCTTCTCATCGGCATCATGCACACCCTGCTCAGACATAAGGCGCATGTATTCGTTGATAATCAGATTATTGCGATATTCCTGCACCATTCGGTCAATACGCTGCATATCTGGGATATTTCGTTGCGCCACATTAGTAAGCACAAGTCCATCCACCCATGAATTGACTATATTGTGAAACATCCTCAGACTATCTTCGGGACTAAGGCCAACCGGAATGCTGCGCACCACATCACTGAGTCTGAGCGTGGAATCGCCCACAGTGACGAGCGCATCCTCCTCAGCCTCAACGGGAGAGTGCGATCTATCGCAAGCCAACAAGGCCGGAAGCACCACTGCTACAGCTAAGCTTAGCTGTCTCGCAACAGTCCTATATGGAAATCTGGCGGTTCTCAATATACTTTAAATTGCATGAGAAAATTGCATGAGACACATCCTTTGGAAGTCTCACTTCATTTAACCTACAAATTTAGCAATTTTTCGTGACAGTTGCAAACAATAATAGGTCACTCACATATCAAATGTGCGTGACCTATTGATTTTAGCAAGGCGTATGAGAGCCCTACGTCATATAAAGATTATTACTTCTTGACTTTACGGAGCACTTTCTCGTTGACTTTCACCGGATATTTCTTGCGCAGTTCATTTTCCCAAGCCTGCTGGAATTCATTCTGGTAGTCACTTGTCACCATTCCCTTAACGTCAGCCACCTCTTCGGGTTCGCTGATAAGTCGGGGGTTGATCATGAAATATACGGTATATTTGCTGTTGGTGGGAGTAGACTCAGGACCGCCGAACATGATGTTGTCGACCATGGCATTGGTACCTTTCGACACGAGCACACGGTCGATAGCGGCTTTGCCCTTGAATTCCTTACGGATAGTCTGCACAAGCGAGTCAGCGGCAAGGCCAGCGGCACGTTCGCGCACGAGCTGACCCACAGAGTCATTGACTGCCTGCACGAGGAAGCCCTTGGCACGCGGCTCAGTCCACTTGTAATTGTCGCGGTTTGCCTCGAAATATGCTTTCAGCCCCTCTGTATCTTTTGCAGCCTTGTCCCACACTTTGCGCACGCTCACCTCATAGAGAAGGCTACCGTCTACATACTCGCGAAGCAAGTTGGCGTAATCAGGCTGCTCAGTGAGGAGGGCATCCTCTTCGGCTTTGACAAGTTCACGGTTATAGAGCATGTCGATTATATTGTCGAGCTCCTTCACAGCATAGTCAGATGCGGGGATTCGCACTTTGTTGATGTTGTCCACAATGCCGGCGAGTTTGGTGGGCTTGCCATCCACACTGAACACCTGCATATCGGCCATCGGAGCGGCATTCCATTTTGCAAAGAGAACCGAGTCGAGCCCCAATGTCTTGACATCCTGACGCATAGCCTGGAGATTCTTCTCGTTGAGGCTACCCTTATGCTTCTTGGCAAGTTTTTTGGTCTGGTTATCGCGCACCATCAGATATCGCGGATCCTGAGGGCTTGTGATTCTTGCGAGCAGGCGGGGCTTGATTGACTCCATTGAGGCAATCGGCTCACTGCCGATTTTCTTGATGATGTGGTAACCGTAAGATGTGGCGAAAGGCTCACTTATCTCATTGTCGGCGAGTGCAAAAGCCACCGAGTCAAACTCAGCCACCATCTCACCGGTGCCGAAAGCCGGGAGCACGCCACCCTGGCGAGCCGAACCGGGATCCTCAGAGTTGGTTGAAGCCAGGTGATTGAATAGCGAAGGATTAGCGATAACCAGTTGATAAAGGCTGTCAATCTGAGCCTTAGCCTTCTGCTTGTCGGCATCGCTCTTGCCCTGAGTGAGCTTAAGGATGTGTGCAGCCTTCACTTTGCCACGTGCAGGACGGCGCTTGCCACCCTTGAGCACATGGAAGCCGACACCGGAATCGATTACGTCGGAGATTTGGCCTTCAGGAAGATTGAAAGCGGCAACCTCGAAAGCATAAGGATAAGAATTGGCTACCATCCAGCCCATGCGGCCACCCTTGCCGTTGCTGCCGCGGTCCTGCGAGAAACGGGCGGCGAGGTCAGCGAAGTCAGCGCCGTTGAGCAAAAGCGTGCGTATACTGTCCATACGGTGGCGAGCTTCATCGACCTTCGACGGGTCGCGGGGCTTGAAAAGCATGATGTGATAAGCCTCAACCTCCTCTTTAGAGCGGTCGTAAGCCTCCTTTACGAGATTGTTAAGGAAAAGCGAGTCCGCAAGATAGGGAGCGGCGAGTTCATGACGGTACTGGTCAGCCTCGCGACGGAAAGAAGCCATCGTGTCGATGCCCTCTGCACGCGCATCGGCAACCTTCATTTTGTAAAGTTTGAACATCTCCACATACTCATCGAGCGACTGAGGGTTAACCTGCTGCTGAGAGTTCTTGTTGTAAAGATATTCAAATTCAGATTTCGGCACATCAACGCCGTTAACGGTCATGATGACAGGGTCTTTGGCTGCGAAAGCGAGTGCTATGGCACACGCACCGAGTCCGACTGCAAATGTCTTTTTCATCAGTTATTTAGTGTACAATTAGTTTTTTCTTCGAGTTATAAGTCCATCGGCTCGCGCACAACAAGGCAACGTCAATGAACACACCCATAAGAAATAACGCCTATGATTGCTAAAAATTGTAATGAAGCGTTGCGGCTTACCCAATTTATCAGTTACCTACGTCAGAGATGAATTTCACGCGCACCAGGCGGATATCCTCATCGGCATATTCGGCACCGAGTTCTTGGATTGCACTCTCCACATCGCCATCTTCGCTACCCCTGAAATACTCAAGCATGTCTTCAATCTGGTCATCATCGAGTATCTCACTGATAAAATAGTCTATGTCGATCTTGGTGCCGGCCTCCACTATGGCCTCAAGCTCCTCGAGGAATTCTGAAAATTCCATGCCCATGCCGTCGCATACCTCCTCGAGATCAATCTTGCGGTCTATGGCCTGAATTATGGATATTTTCTTGCTGCTCTTGTTGGCCATGAGCTTGATGCGCATATCGGAGGGACGCTCTATGTCGTTTTCCTCCACATAGTTTTTGATGACTTCAAGAAACCGTTTGCCATATCTCAGAGCCTTTCCGCTCCCCACACCGGGCACAGCGAGGAGGTCTTCCTGCGACACCGGATACATGGTGGCCATGGCCTCAAGCGATGAGTCCATAAACACGAGATATGGTGGCACACCCACCTTGCGGGCCACATCCTTGCGCAGTCCCTTCAAGATTGCGAACAACTCCGGGTCGAGAGCCGAGCTTCCACCCGAAGATGCTGCAGTATCGGTCGACAAATCGTTGTAGTCTACATCTTCAACGATATGAAAAGAAGATTTTGAGTCGATAAACTTCCGGCCCTCCGGAGTAACCTTCAGTATGCCGTAATTGTCGAGGTCCTTGGTCAGATATCCGGCTATGGCGAGCTGACGCACCAGCATTACCACCACCTTCTCGTCGCGGTGCTTTAGTGCCCCGAAAAGCTCGAGAGTGTCATGACCATTATTCTTGATTTCATCGGTGGCACGGCCTATAAGCAGGTTGGTGATATACTCCACGCGGAAGCGGCATTGCACAGCCTCCACTATCTCCAATGCAATCTTTGCATCTTCGGTGGCCTCAATATGCTTATGCGGGTGGAGGCAATTGTCGCAGTTGCCACAATTCTCCACGTCATGATTCTCGCCGAAATAATGGAGAAGTATCTTGCGGCGGCACACCGAAGACTCGGCATATTCGGCAGTCTCCATGAGCAACTGGCGTCCTATCTCCTGCTCATTTATCGACTTGCTTTGCATGAGCTTGTCGAGTTTCTGGAGGTCCTTGCGGGTATAAAAGGTGATGCACTTACCTTCGCCGCCGTCACGGCCGGCACGGCCTGTCTCCTGATAATAGCCTTCGAGGCTTTTGGGTATGTCATAGTGTATCACATACCTCACATCCGGCTTGTCTATGCCCATGCCGAAAGCTATGGTGGCGACAATCACGTCGACCTTCTCGTTGAGAAACGCGTCTTGATTGGCGGCCCTTGTGGCGGCATCCATGCCGGCATGATAGGCGAGAGCCGATATATCGTTTATTCGCAGCGTTTCGGTCAAATCTTCCACCTTCTTACGGCTCAGACAATATATGATACCCGACTTGCCGGGAGAGTTCTTGATGTAGCGTATTATGTCGCGGTCCACATCCTTGGTCTTCGGGCGCACCTCATAATAAAGGTTCTGGCGGTTAAAGCTCGAACGGAACACCTTGGCATCGAGTATGCCGAGATTTTTCTGGATATCATGCTGCACCTTGGGCGTGGCGGTGGCCGTCAGGGCTATAACCGGAAAATCGCCCACCGAGGAGATAAGAGGTCTGATCTTGCGGTATTCGGGGCGGAAATCATGCCCCCACTCAGAGATGCAATGGGCCTCGTCGATGGCGAAAAATGATATCTTCACAGACTTCAGAAAGTCCACGTTTTCTTGCTTGGCAAGCGATTCGGGGGCCACATAGAGGAGCTTGGTGCGCCCCTCGCGCACATCATTGCGCACCTGCTCAGCGGCGGCCTTGGAGAGCGAAGAATTGAGGAAATGAGCCACACGGTCTTCATCCTCGAAATTTCGCACGGCATCCACCTGGTTTTTCATCAATGCAATCAACGGGGAAACCACAATAGCAGTACCCTCCGACATAAGGGCCGGGAGCTGATAGCACAAAGACTTGCCACCGCCGGTAGGCATGAGCACAAACACGTCATGCCCGTCGAGCAGACTTTGTATTATTTCGAGCTGATTGCCCTTGAACGATTCGAATCCGAAATGGCGTTTGAGGGCTTCTTGTATTTTCTCGGTATCAGACATAAGAGGAGTATGTAATACTCAAAATTAAACAAATAATTTCAAAAAAACAAATCCTAATCAGAAAAAATCAGAAAAAATAAAGGACACGTATGAAATACGCATCCCTTATTATTCTTATCACATCCGCTGCATCATTCTGACCACATATGTACTATCACTTTTATCACATATTTTGCGACCATGCTTGCAGTATCTCTGACGTTGAGGGTACTCCATATCATAGTCAGCTATTGACTGCGATGGAGTGTCAATTCTTGGCGAGGTCGAAGTGGGCCTTGTTGAGCTGCGAGGCGATGTAATCGGCATCTATCTTCACGGTCTTGCTCTTTGAAGATGGTGCTTCATACATGATATCGACCATTACGGTCTCAACTATCGAACGAAGGCCGCGGGCACCGAGCTTGTATTCTATTGCCTTGTCTACAATCATGTCGAGGGCATCCTCTGTAAACTCGAGCTTCTTGCCGTCGATCTCGAGGAGCTTGGCGTACTGGCGCGTAATGGCATTCTTCGGTTCGGTGAGAATGCGGCGCAATGCGGCACGGTCGAGTGGGTCAAGACTCGTGAGAATCGGGAGTCGGCCGATAATCTCCGGTATAAGTCCGAACGACTTAAGATCTTGCGGCAACACATAGCGCATCAGATTTTCGCGCTGCTGCTTGCGGGCCTTCTCATCGTGGCCGTAACCCACCATGTGGGTGTTGAGTCGCGAGGCAATTTTACGTTCAATACCGTCGAAAGCACCACCACATATAAAGAGGATATTCTTGGTGTTGACGGCAATCATCTTCTGCTCCGGATGCTTGCGACCACCGTTTGGCGGCACGAGCACGGTGCTCCCCTCGAGGAGCTTCAATAGACCTTGTTGCACACCCTCACCGCTCACATCGCGAGTGATGGAGGGGTTGTCGCTCTTGCGGGCTATCTTGTCGATTTCGTCGATAAAGACTATGCCGCGCTCTGCCCTTTCCACATCATAGTCGCATGCCTGCAGCAGACGGGTGAGAAGCGATTCTATATCCTCACCCACATATCCGGCTTCCGTAAGCACAGTGGCATCTACAATAGTGAAAGGCACATCGAGCAGACGGGCGATAGACTTTGCGAGCAGCGTCTTGCCAGTGCCGGTAGGGCCGACGAGGATGATGTTTGATTTCTCGATATCCACATCATCATCGTCCACCTGCTGGTTGATACGCTTGTAATGATTGAAAACGGCCACCGACAGGTACTTCTTGGCCTCGTCCTGACCTATCACATATTGGTCAAGAAAAGCCTTGATCTCCTTGGGCGTCGGGATAGACTTGCCGGCCTTGGCAGCAGTTTTCTTTGCCTTGTTGCGAAGGCTGGCCTCAGCATCGCGCTGCGAGTCGATGAAGTTGATGCAATCCTCGCATATGGTGAGTTCGTCGTAGACCTGCACCACATGATTGGACGGAGTCTCCTCACGACCGCACATCACACATCTCTTTTTACTCTTGCCGGCCATCACTTCTCCTCTTTACGCGGGTTGATAAGCACCTTGTCGATCATGCCATATTCCTTAGCTTCGGGGGCAATCATCCAGTAGTCGCGGTCGGAATCGGCAGCCACCTTGTCGAAGGGCTGTCCGCTATGTTCGGAGATGATACGATAGAGTTCATCTTTGAGCTTAAGAATCTCGCGAGCTGTAATCTCGATATCGGAAGCCTGACCCTGAATTCCACCCATGGGCTGATGTATCATGACCCTCGAGTGAGGCAGGGCGAAACGTTTTCCTTTCTCTCCGGCCACAAGCAGCACAGCGGCCATCGACGCGGCCATGCCTGTACAGATTGTCGAGACATCTGAATTGATATACTGCATGGTGTCATAAATGCCGAGACCTGCATAAACCGAGCCGCCGGGAGAGTTGATGTAGAGGCTGATATCCTTTTCAGGGTCCACGGAGTCAAGATAGAGGAGCTGGGCCTGGATAATATTGGCGCTCTGGTCAGAGACCTGTGTGCCAAGAAATATGATGCGGTCCATCATCAGGCGCGAGAACACATCCATCTGGGTCACATTGAGCTGGCGCTCCTCCAGGATGTAGGGGTTCATATAATCGGCTGTTGGGCCTACGCCGGCGCGGTCCATGGCGCGGGCATACGAGTCAAGTGTATTTGAACTCATGCCGAGATGATTGACGGCAAAATTTCTAAAATCGTTTGTCATATCTTTTTAATTATTACTGGCTTGCTAATGAAATCATATGCCCCTATAAATAGAATGGCATATAAAGTCACAATAAAATAACAAATCAACTCCACAAAAAGTGCGGAGTTGATTGTTTATCTGCAAAAAGTGTGCCAAATCGAGCAACTTGATGCTTTAAGATTCTTAAGCTTTGGCTTCAGCTGCCTCTGCCTTGAAGAGTTCGTTGAACTCGTCTACTGTAACATCCTTGTTGTCGAGAGTCACAGCTTCCTGAAGAGCTGCGAAGAACTTCATGTCGGCAGTCTGGTTGGCAATCTGGTTGTTAGCCTTCTCATCCTTAAGGATTTCAGCTGCATAGTGGTTGAGTGTATCCTCAGGCACATTCGACATGCCATACTGTGCGAACTGGTTCTGAGCCACAAGGCGTGCGGTGGTGAGCATATCCTCCTCGTTCACCTTAACGTCGAGCTGCTTCATGACACCGCTCTTCTCTATATCCCAAACGAGCTGTTTGCGGATTTCGGGATATTCGTTGTCAATATTGTCAGCATTGAGCTGCTCGTTGCGGCTGATAAGGAACTCCTTGAGGATATCGTCGGGGAGCTGCATTTCACCGATTGCATTCTCGATTGCATTCTGGGCATCGATAGTGAAGCGGAAATTCTGGTCGCCTTTGAGTGAAGATTCAATCATCTTCTTCACTGCATCGCGATACTGAGCCTCATCCTTGACATCGTCGCCAAACACATCTTTGTAATACTCCTCGCCGAGCTCTGCGGGCTTGAGTACGATAATCTCCTTGATCTCGAAGCTGAAATCGCCCTGGTGAGCCTCAGCCTCCTCTTTGGGAAGATTGAGCATAGATGAGAGTTCGGTGGGGTTTGACTCGCAAGTGGCAGCGGGGTTGAAAGTAAGCTTGTCACCGACTTTCTTGCCGATGAAAAGATTGCGTTGCTCTTCAGACTTGAAGTACTGGGGAGCCACGATGCCGTTTTCCACCACAACGCCATCTTCCTTCACGGAGCCATCCTCGTTAAGTTCGGTGATGACACCCTTGACAAGAGCAGATGCATCGACTTCCTCGCCCGGCTCCTGCTTGCCAAAGCGGCGGCGGAGAGCCTCATCCTGACGGTCCACCATCTCGTCGGTGACCTGAATGTTGTAGTAAGGCACATGGAGGTTCTTGTCGGCAGTGAAGTTAAGTTCAGGAGCCAAACCTACCTTAAACTTAAGGTTGAATTCCTTAGTGTCCTCGTTGATTACATTCTCCTTGTCGGGGATGGGATTGCCGAGCACATTGAGGTCATTCTCCTTGATATAATTGAACAAGCTGTCGCCCACGAGGTCATTGATAACATCGTATTTTACAGCCTGTCCATATTTTTTCTCAAGCAGAGAAGCGGGCACATGGCCTGCACGGAAACCGGGTTCGGGGCGCTTCTTGCCTATTTCCTTGAGCTGTTTCTTTACTTTGTCAGCGTAATCGCTCTCCACGATGTTGATGGTGATCTCACCGGTCACATCGTTGATCTTGGCATAATCTATTTTCATTTCTTAGAATATGATGTTTATGATAAATTGTCTTTTTACTGTTTGTAATTCTGTTGTCTGCATCGGCTGCCGGCAAAGCACTTCGTTGTCGTCGCCGGAGGCTCCTCCCTCGCGGTGGCTTCGCAACGGGCTTCTTCTCTGTCGTCGCCTCAGGCACTTCATGAAGCTAACAACATGAGGCTGCCGTTTTGCAGAACGAATTAACAAACGAAATGCAAAATTAACAAAAAAATATTATTTGAAGAACTCTTTGAAAACTTTTATCATATCGAGGTGGTCTGACACGGAAGCTGTTTCCTTGGCAGAGTGCATTGCCCATATGGCGCAACCCACGTCCACGCCATCTATGTCGAGTTGCGATGATGATATATTGCCGAGAGTACTTCCACCTGCCACATCTGCATGATTCACAAAATATTGCATATTCACGCCGGCCTTCTCGCAGAGCGAATGGAACACACCGGCACCCACGGCATCGGTCATATATTTGCAGTTGGCATTAATCTTCACCACCGGCCCGCCTCCGAGCACCGGATGATTGGTCGGGTCATAACGCTCGCTGTAGTTGGGATGCCAGCCATGGGCATCGTCGGCCGAGATCATGAACGAGTTGGCGAGTGCCATGTAGAAAGCCTGCTGATTGGCCGATGTGCAGAGGCAAAGACGCTCTATGATATGGCGTAGCACAGGCGAAGCGGCACCTTGCTTTGTGCCGGAACCGGTCTCCTCATTGTCGAAGAAAGCCACAATCCTGGTAGACTCACACGGAGTGTCGCAGGTGTCGAGCAGCGCATACAGGGCGGTGTAGGCCATGGAGAGGTCATCGATACGCGCAGACTGGAGCATGGAGCCGCCGATACCTACGAGCGATGCCTTCTCCACCGGATAGAGCGACATCTCATAATCGAGGATATCGTCGGGGGTCACGTCGGGATACTCATCAGCATAATCTTTACGGATTGCTGCAGCGAGTATGGTCTTAACCAAGCCACCGTTTTCGCGAAAAGCTATCAATTCCTCGTCGCTGAACCACCCCATCACCGGTTTCATATCCTTCTGCACGGATAGGGGGTTGCCCTCATTTACGGCACGGTTGAAATGTATGGCGAGATGCGGTATTGTGGCCACCGGTTCCTGGAGGTCAATCACGAGCGAATCGGGCCAAAGCGTGCCGGGGGTGCGGAGCACCACGCGACCGGCCATGCTGAGAGGGCGGTCAAACCATGTGTACATTATGCCGCCGCCATATTTCTCCACATTGAGCGACACCACTCCCCCGTCGCCATAAATCTCGCAGTTCGGTTTGAGCTTGAAGCAAGGGCTGTCGGTGTGAGCGGAGATGATCCTTATGCCGGACTCCTCAATTGCGGCAGTGCCGGCCACAAAGGCGAACACCGCCGTGGCGTTCTTCACTACGAAATACTTGCCGCCGGGTCTGATTTGCCAAGACTCCGACTCGTCAAGTTCTTCGAATCCATTCTCATAAAGGGTGGCTATGATTTGTTCCACCGCCGTGAAGTTGCAGGTCGAGACCGTAAGGTCATTGAGCAACATCTCTATATAGTTGTTCGACATTTTAGTTTTAGTTTTTTAGTTTTCAGATTTCAGATTTCAGGTTATTGCTCAGTGGGGTTAAAATAGAGGTGGTTCAAGGCTCTCATCACATTGCAGAGAGTCTGGGCCCAATAAGATGCGAAAGCCTCGCGGCAATCGCGATATGCCGCTACAGACTGTTCCCCCTCCGATTCCTTCACTATTGAAATGAAGTTGTAGAGAGGCTGGAATATGTCGGCGAGGCACTCCGAGATGCTTGCGGCTATCGGGGTGTCGCTATATTTCATATCCTCCTCGAAAGTCTCAAGAAATATATCGTCGGGGCCGAGCAGGGTCTCCACGTTGCGGCGCACACTGTCGTAGAACACCTCATCTACATATTCGGGGAAATACTCATAGTCGAGGGCTTCGGCATCCTCGTTCACGTCAAGCTGCAGGAACGAGGCGTAGAGTTTGGGGAGATCGGCGAGCAACTCCGCGAGAAAATCCGCACGTTCCATGGAGCGTGCATTCTCGAGCAGCGAACAATAGCCGGCAGCGAGTGAGGTTACAGCGAGCAGCTCGGATTTCAGTTCTGTGTTATCCATAGAGTTGATGGTTTGATATATATTTGATAACTTTAGAGGGGAGAAAGAAGTTCATGTTTATGCCTTTCGCCATGCCGGCTCTTGCAAATGTAGACGACATCAGCACTTGCGGAGCGTCATCGATCAGTGTGACATGGTCGGGCAGGCTATCCCTGTCAACCGGGTATCCGGGCCGGGGATAAATGATTACATCGAGGTGTTCCAAGAGCCAGTCGTGCTCGCGCCATCGGTCAAAACATAGCCAATTGTCAGCTCCAATCAGCAGCACGAACTTCCTGTCAGGAGAAACGTTGAGGAGATGCCTCACTGTCTGCGCTGTGAACGAGGGTGCGGGGAGCGAGAGTTCCACATCTGTCACCTTCGTGTTAATGCAATCCTCGGCCACGAGGCGGCACATCTCCAGCCGGTGGACGTCGGGAGCCGGTGGTGTGGCGCACTTCAGTGGGTTCACCCGTCCGGGCATAAGCCACACCTCATCCACGAGACCGCACTGAGCCACGAAATTTGCCACCATAGCATGCCCGGTGTGAATCGGGTCGAAGCTACCGCCAAAGAGGCCCGTGCGTGTCATAGTCCGGCAAACTTACGTATCAGCCCGGCAGTTTCGGCCACGGCATCGTCGAGATTGTCGTTTACAACACGGCAATCGAACTTGTCGGCATAAGAGAGCTCCGTCTCGGCCTTATCGATGCGACGGCGCAGCGACTCCTCGCTGTCGGTATTCCTTGCCCTCAGGCGGCGTTCGAGTTCTTCGACGCTCGGAGGGAGTATGAAGATAGCGAGGGCTTCGTCGCCATATTGGCGCTTCACGTTGAGGGCGCCCTTCACATCTATATCCATTATGAGGTTATTGCCTGAATCGGTGACCCGTGCCACTTCGCTGCGCAATGTGCCATAGCAAGTGCCGGTATATACCTCTTCCCACTCCACGAAATCGCCGGCCTCAACTCGGCAGCTGAACTCCTCGGGCGAAAGGAAGAAATATTCGCGTCCATGCTGCTCGAAGCCGCGTGGCGCACGGCTTGTGGCAGAAATCGAAAACCCGAGCTTCAGGTCGGGCATCTCCATGAGGCGCGATATAATGGTAGACTTACCGGTGCCCGAAGGGGCCGACAATATTATAATCTTACCTTTTTTCATGACTTTAATTACAATACGTTGAGCACCTGCTCCTTGATTTGTTCAAGTTCATCTTTCATCATCACCACGAGCTTCTGCATCTCGGCCTGGTTAGACTTCGAGCCGAGTGTGTTAATCTCGCGGCCCATCTCTTGGGCTATGAAGCCGAGTTTCTTGCCTTGCCCTTGTGCCGGCATCGCATCATTTTCACCCCCCAAGGTCTCCATGAAATATGCGAGATGGGCGCGGAGACGGGTCTTCTCTTCGGTCACATCGAGTTTTTCGATATAGAATATCAGCTCCTGCTCGAGGCGGCCCTTGTCGTATTCTACAGCCGGGATTTTGGAGAGTTGCTCCTCGAGACGGGCCTTGATCTTGGGCACACGGTCATTTTCGAACTTGTCCACTTTGCCGAGCAATTGAGAGATGTTTTCGATTTTGGAGACAAAGAAGGCGTAGAGCTTACGGCCTTCGGTGACGCGGAAATCGACAAGTGCAGCGAGAGCGGCATCTACAGCATCGAGAAAAGCCTTGACATCGGCTTCCGAGAGTTCGGCGGTGTCAGCCTTCAGCGCGTCCGGCAGACGTAGCAGGGTCGAATACCAGTCGACCGGCTGTGGGAGCGACAGACGGTTGGCCATTTCCTCTATTTGCGACTTGTAGGCGCCCAAGGTTTCCAGATTCAAGCGCGTTGAAGTTTCCTCGCCGATATTCTCACACACTGCGTTAAGCTCCACCTTGCCACGTTCGAGCCTCGCGGCCACATGATTGCGGGCTTCAAGCTCAACCTCCTTCAACTGCGCCGGCACGCGCACCATGAGGTCAAGTTGCTTGGAGTTGAGCGACTTCACATCTACAGTAATTTTCTTATGGAGAGAGGAAGCGGAACCACGGCCGAAGCCGGTCATCGAAAGTATCATTATCAGAATATTTTATTGACACGAGCGCCTGCGTGCATTCCGACAAAATGTAGGTCACAAAATCCAAGCGGCACTCTAACCGCAAATTTAGCAAAAATAGCGGAGACTCGCAAATTATTTCTAAAACTGCCCTTTTCACTATTGATTAGTGACTACAAGAGAAATGTATCGGCTCGAATATGCCATAAAATTTGGCAGTATGGGGAGAAAGAGGTAATTTTGCGGTATGAAATTCAGACTTGAAGCAGAAGCAGCCGGGAGCAACGCCCGGGCCGGTGTCATCACTACGGACCATGGTGAGATACCCACCCCCATATTCATGCCTGTAGGCACAGTAGGAAGCGTGAAGGGTGTGCATGCCCATGAGCTGCGCGACGACATAGATGCCAAGATAATCCTTGGCAACACTTATCATCTCTATTTGCGTCCGGGCCTTGACGTGTTGCGCAAGGCCGGAGGCCTGCATAAGTTCAACAGCTGGGACCGCCCTATCCTCACCGACTCGGGTGGTTTCCAGGTGTTTTCGCTCGCGTCCAACCGCAAGCTCAAGGAGGAGGGTGCATGGTTTCGCAGCCATATAGACGGCAGCAAACATCTCTTCACGCCCGAAGGCGTGGTGGATATAGAGCGCACCATAGGCGCCGACATAATGATGGCCCTCGACGAGTGCCCTCCCGGCACATCCGACTATGACTATGCCAAGAAATCGCTCGGACTCACCCAGCGCTGGCTCGAACGCGGCTGGAAGCGATATCAGGAAACTGAAGGGCTGTATGGTTACAGCCAGGCCTATTTCCCGATAGTGCAAGGTTGTGTATATCCGGACCTTCGTCGCGAGGCCGCCAAGCATGTGGCGGGTTTGGGTGCCGACGGCAACGCCATAGGGGGCTTGGCCGTGGGCGAACCTACCGAGAAGATGTATGAGATGATTGAGATTGTCAACGACATACTGCCTACAGACAAGCCCCGTTATTTGATGGGTGTTGGCACACCGGCCAACATACTGGAGGCGATAGACCGCGGCGTCGACATGATGGACTGCGTAATGCCGACACGCAATGGCCGCAACGGCATGATATTCACGCGCCATGGCATCATCAACCTCAAGAACAAGAAGTGGGCTGAAGACTTTTCCCCTCTCGACCCGGGAGGCCCGACAGGCATAGATGAGGAGTATTCGAAAGCATATCTGCGACATCTCTTCACGAGCCATGAACTGCTCGGCATGCAGATAGCCTCCATACACAACCTCGCATTCTACCTATGGCTCGTGCGCGAAGCTCGCAAGCATATCATGGCCGGCGACTTCAAGCCATGGAAAGAGGAGATGGTCGTCAACGTGACACGAAGACTCTAATTTTTGACACAGTGGCTTTTACAGCATAAAACTTAAAGATGAGCAACGCTAAAGGCAGAAAAAAGAAGAGTCTGATACGTAAGGTCAAGTTAAGCTGGCGATGGCGCATGCGCAACCGTAAGTTTCGGAAATGGGTTGGCATGTCGTTTTGGGGCAAGATTGGTGACATCTTTGGCCTGAAGCTGCTTGACTGGTTCATACTCAAGAAATTTCTCGGCACCTACATTTTCGCCACCGCCCTGATTCTTGCGGTGGTGTCGATGTTTGACATCACCGAGAAACTCGATGCGTTCCTGAACGCGCCGCTCAAGGAGACCATCTTCGACTATTTCATGTCGTTTCTCCCCTACTTCGCCAACCAGTTGGCACCGCTCTTCACCTTTATCGCCGTAATATTCTTCACCACTAAATTGGCCGGCAATTCGGAGATAATCGCCATAATGTCGAGCGGCGTGAGCTTCAACAGGTTGATGCGTCCTTACATGATTGGAGCCGCCGTGATTGCAGCGATGATATTCTGCCTGAGCAATTACATCATACCCCCCACCAACATAAGGAGGATAGACTACACCAACAAATATGTAAAGAACAAGAAGATCACCACCGGCATAGACATCATGCTTATGGCAAGGCCGGGCGAGGTGGTCTACATGGGGCGCTACGAAAGCGAAACTAAGACCGGCTACGGCTTCTCGTTCGATAAGTTTAAGGGTCATGAGCTTGCATCGCGCATGACGGCTCAGACTATACAGTATGACAGTACGCGCCAATATCATTGGACAGCATACAACTACATGATACGCGACTTCGACGGCATGACGGAGAAGCTTCGCAAAGGAAATGTACTCGACACGGTGATACCCATCGAGCCGCGCGATTTCTTGATACAGAAGAGCGATCAGGAGACCATGACCACACCGCAGCTCAATGATTATATAGAGAAACAGCGGCAGCGTGGCGTGGCCAACATCAAGGCGTTTGAGATTGAGAAAGAGCGGCGATATGCAGTGGCGGCGGCAGCCTTCATCCTGACGCTGATAGGCGTGTCGCTGTCGGCCAAAAAGACAAAGGGAGGCATGGGCTTGAACATCGGCATCGGTTTGGTACTGAGCTTCAGCTACATACTCTTCAGCACCGTGACGAGTCAATTCGCCACGTCAGGCATGACCTCGCCATGGCTCGCCATGTGGATACCGAACTTCGTATACCTCGCCATCGGCCTCTTCCTCTACTGGCGTGCCCGCAAGTTCTAAAGCACGTTGTCGTCGCCGGAGGCTCTTCCCTCTTTATGGTCGTCGGCGGCGCCTCCTCCTCCCCAGTGCGCGATGCAACGTCGCGAAGCTACCGTGAGGGAGGAGCTTCCGGTGACGACTACATCGAATAAGAACCCGTTTCATAATTTTTTTGTTAAAAAATTGGGTATTTATTTTGAATATTGCATTATTTGTTGTAGTTTTATCGCGCATTTGCATATTTGTCTCTGATTTTAAGAATGATAATTCTTTATAACCTGAAGATTATTAAAATCCGTTTCATTAGTGCACATGTGATTTGTACAACGTATAACCCAATATTAACTTGACTCATGAAGATATTACAGATTTCATTTGTTGCAATGCTTATGATTATGGGCACTTCATTTGCTGCGACAGCCAAGACTATCAACTTGCTTGAAAACTTTGCAACTTCAGATGAAAGTCAAATGTGCGATAAGTCAAAATTTTATGAGAAATGGGAATGCTATTGGAAAGAGGGCGAGGCAGTGCCCGAAGAATCACGACCGTCATCATACTATTCCATTTTAAAATTTAACGAGAGTGGTCAAGGATTGGTTTCAACTCTGACCGAAGGCAAGAAATTACTACTTTCAGGAATAAACGACTTAGAATTCGAAGATGGCATGCATGTGGTTGTGCTTGATTACCCATCTTCATCTGATGGCAAGGACTTTTATTACAGGATTCCTATCAATGTGCCCCAAACTGGAAAATACAAGTTGACAGGTTCTCTATACAACGTAAGCTGTCAAGGAATAGATGGCAGTATACCTTCCGACTTCAATACTGCGACTTATTATTTTGCAGCCATATTCACGTCAGAAACAGATCCTTGCAAAAAGGAATTTAAGGTAGTTGATAGTCACTTTGAAACTACCGTCAATGGGACCAAAAAGTTTCCGGTTTATCATATAGTAAGATATAACACCACCGACAAGCATGGCGAAAAAGTAATTTATGTCAAGCCAATGGAGTTATACATACAACTTGACAAAGAGGATAAATATCTATGCATTTACGCGCCTCCTACATTAGAAAACAAAAAAACCAAATCCGTTTTGGTATTGGGCAATATGCGGTTGGAGCCGGTTGATCCGATTGTTGTGCCGGAGCCCGAGCCGGAGCCGCTTTATTTCAAGCACTTTGCTCGCACTTTGTTTGAGATGCAAAGTTATAGTTTGAAGGCACTTGGACTCGAAGTTCCGCAAGGCTTTGACACTCAGGCATCTAAGGTTAGTGTTACTTGCGACGATGACAAACGTTTTAAGTTGGAGGGTGAGGGATTAAACACAGTTGTCAAAGTCGTTGGCACTCATATATATGAAGGTGGTGACAAAGGACTTCCTTATGCCACTTTGACAGTCAGTTATCAGGACGAGTCCGGCGTCAGCCAATCCGCTAAGCTGAAGCTGCATGTGCCCACACGCCAGCAAACCACATGGACAACCTTCGATTTCACACAATCAGGCATCCCCGACTCAGCTGAAGGAAACAGTCCAGAAGTCTGCATAAGTTCTGACACAGGTGCTTGGAAAGCATACTTCGTAAACGATGACCCGACTCTCAATGCAAACGACACCAACAGTGTTGCCTCAGGCACACAGCCCACATATACATATCAGGAGGGTGAGGGATGGCGCATCGACTTCGGCAACGAAGTCGGCAGATTCACACTTCGCTTTGATGCAAACATGGCAGAGAGTCATTATACCAAAAATCCGGCTTATACCCTTGATGAAATATGGCTCAACATATACCCGACATCCGCACAAAACTTGCGGGTACTCGCCGCAGCGGAGATAGATGGCAAAACCGAGTATAAAGAACTTGAAACAGACATTCCGAGCGAAGACCGCTATGTTGTGGGATACGATTATTTTGTGGGACACGATGCTTCCATGAGCAAGGAAATTGTAATCGAGGCCTCAGGGTCGGTGACACTTAAAAATGCCTACCTCTCATTTGCGAACAACTTCGAGATTCCCATGCCGATTTTCATGAATGTCAGTGAAAATAATAATGAGAACACGAAAGATACATATATACGATTGGAACTGCCTAAAGATGAAAACGGCAAAGAATACTGGGACAACAACAATAAGCTCCAGATACAATATTTGATTGAGGCAGACCCTGATGCAATCGGCACCTATGGACCCGAGACGGATACAAACACGGTTTCAGATCCAGTTTCATATTCGGATTCAGACACACCGACATGGCACAACTATACATCGGGACAAAAAGTGACATGCGAACGCTTACAGAAAATCACAGCACGCGTAGTGCATCCTCACGGCATGATAAGCCTGCCCAAATCCGTTGACTACTCCGTAGTTACAAGCGTGGAAGACTTACAGATAGAGGATAGTGAAAGCACCATCAGCGCGAACTGCACCCGATACTTCACACTTCAGGGCATAGAGACCTCCGAACCTCAAGGTGACATATACATCATGGTCAAAGAGGGCAAAACCTATTTAGTCAGGAAATAACTACTCCGATGTCATAGGTCGCGCACAAAGTTAAGGTGCTTGACCCAAAAGAATTCAAACACAAACGCAATTAGCATATATTTAAATCGGTTACTGATATGAGAAAAGAGATAATCGCATTGGCATTAGGGCTTTCAGTTGGAGCTACCGGTAGGGCGCAGCTTCCCAACTTGCTTGAGGGGTGCTTCATCGATAACGAATCACAGATGGACAACAGCGCAGCCTTCTTCAGCGTGTGGCAATGCTACTACGACGATGGCAAGCAATTGCCCACCGAACTGCAAAGCAACTCCGTATTCTCAAAAATAGTGGCATCCGGCAATACCCTTTATTTTAGCTACGACGGTAAGACACGCAATGTGCCGGGCGGCTCCTCCAATGGATTCGAAGTGGATATGCCTGTGGCAATACTCGATTTTCCCACCAACCTCTACTCTTACGATTTCAGCAATCTGAGTTTCAGTTATCCGATAACAGTGCCGGAGTCCGGCCTATATCACCTCACTGGATCAGCCATATGCCTTTCGGCCAATAACCTCAACGGCCAACCGAAATCGTTTGTCAACACAGCCTCCATGCTCGTGTTTGTAGCCGACAAGACACCCGGACTAAAGACAATGACAGTGGAGCAAGATGGCGACACCAACTACCTTGCTGTGAGAGACGCGGACCAGCAAATGCTGCCATGCGCCTATACTCCTATGCCGCAATACAAACCGGGGGTAAGCACCAAGCCCTTCAAACTCACACTCAACCTAACCACAGAGACCCGTTACCTCTCCATATTCGGGCCGATGCAGCAGATCTTGATAGGCAATCTCAAACTCGTGCCCGACAAGATACCGGCATCTGTCAACGAAATCGACAGCCAAGGCCCTTACTCAGAAAGAATTGAGCAAGTCTACACATTAGAAGGAATAAAGACAACAATAGAAAAAGCACGCGAAGCCAAAGGTATATACTTGATAACCAGTGGCAACAACGTCCGCAAGATGATTTTCTAATTCAAGTTTCGCAAGTTATAATTGAAACGCTGCGCAGTGCCTATTTATATATGATTCAATTATTTACAACTTGCGAAAGTTACTATCTTATGGCTGCATGCTACGTGATTGTGGCGTAGCCAATCTTGAAGAAATGCTGGCGGTAGTCCCATGGGCGTTTTATTGAGCCGTCGGTCACCACAATGTCGATATCTATCGGCACGATGCCCGCTGCGCGGGCCTTCGCATCACGGCCACACTCGAGCTCGTAAGCCTTCAGCAGGGACTCCAAGTCGGCACAGCCCATCGGACTTTCCACACAAGCCACAGCATTATCATATACTGGAATTTCACCTTGCCCCGAACATGGGGCGGCAGAGCCATGCGACGATATGGCCGGAGTCTCATAAACGTGCGACACCTCCATATCGGCAAACAGCGTGCGTAGCCACTTGATTGCAGCCACCACATTCGCTTCCGACACATTAGAGCCAATGCTCAGCACATAGGTGTGAATCGCCTCAATAGTCTGATTCTCCTCCACAATATGATTTGACTTCACGGTGTGATTCGCCTCCATTATCCTCTTACTTGCGTCTCAGCGTAAACAGGGCAAGTTCAGGTTTGGCGGCGCCAATGCGGGCCGGAAAACCGACCTCGCCCACTCCTATGTTGACATACAGACGCATCGGTGTGCCATCCTTAGCCGGCCTTTCATACAGGCCACCCCAATTCTCATAGATATACTGGGCCAGCGACCATTTCCAATCTCCAATCTTAATCATCGTCTGCATGGCATGAGTGTGGCCGGCGAGCGATAGGTCAATATTGCTTATATTCGTGGCCACCTGGTTCCAGTGCTCCGGATTATGAGTGAGCAGAATCTTGAACATATCATCGTTAAGACCATGAAGCTGCCCCTCCTTGCCCGGATACGACTTGCCCAAGTCGCCGAGCTGGTTGAAGGGTGGCTCGCCCCAATTCTCCACCCCGATCAGCACAATCGAGTCATTACCCTCCTTTATAAATGCAGACTTATTCTTAAGCATCTTCATGCCGGTGAGACGAATCAAGCTGTCGAGCTTCGCCACATCGCGGTTGGCGCCATTCGGTTCCTTCCAATCGATATATCCCGCATAATCATGGTTGCCATATATACCATATACACCATAGGGCGCCTTCAGACGCGATAATACAGGCACAAACGGTTCGAACTCACGCGAACGCTGGTTCACGAAGTCACCCGTAAAGAGTATCATGTCAGGATGCTTGCTGTTGATAGAATCTACCATGCGCGACACAAAGGTAGTGTCACCACCCCACGACCCGAGGTGAGCATCGCTAAACTGTATAATCTTAAAGCCATCGAAAGCAGTGGGGAGCTTATCAGAAACAATCTCCACATCATTGGTCACGATGTCATGACGCGTGAAGATGACACCCCACCACATCACCACAAAGAGCAACGCAGCCAAAGGCACTCCAATCATAGCCCCGAGATTGCGATGCGCATGACATAAAATCCTGCCAATCAGAGAGCAGATGCAATAAATGAACTTCGGTATATAAATGGATAGGAAAGTATAGAGCATCCACATCTGCGGATAAAGATCCGCATCTTCCGAACGCTTGGGCATGCAGAGAAACGCTACGGCAAGACCCCAGCAAAGAAGCGACAAAATCACCCAAGCCGCAGTTGCAGCCGTGCGATACTTGCTGCGCACATACTTTCTGATGTCTCTGAGGATGTAGGCATCCGAGCCGAACACTACAATGACAAAAACCAGTATTACCAACCAATCCAATCTCATATCACTCCATTCCTCCAAGTATTGTCTTAAGCTTATTTTTCAGCGGATTGGCATACATCACGAGCATCATCTCCAACATAAACTCGCGCTCCTCCGAAGTGAGGTCATCGACTTCGACCTTATCGAGTTGAGAATTGAAATAATTCTCGGCCTCCACACGCTGCTCGGCAGTATACTTGGAGTGGAAACGCTCCACACGATGCAGCATATCGAAAGCGATATAGTTGATGGGGAAAATCTCATAACTGCGGTGTATGGCCTGGTCAATAAGGCAACCTACATACTTGGCCGAAGTGTTATTGTCGGGAAACTCCCCGAGTTGGTCAATCTTGGTATTGATGCGTGGGGTGAGCTGAAAATGCACCCTACCCTTGAATTGCAGCAATCCGGTCTCCATGCTGAAGAGGTCATCGCGCTGCGACTTCTTGAAATTAGGGTCACGGCGCTTCATCAGAAACTCCTTAGCCTTAAGATAGTCATTAGGATCATACTCATATGAGATTGATACAGGCATGAGATTAACCTCCTTGAGCCTATCCATAAACGAACCCTCACCACTGAGTGCAAGCATCTTGACAAGCGACTCCTGCGTACGGTCAGAGCTATCTTTGGCACGCCCCTCACGCTGGGCAATCCATACAGACTCATGCTTCTCCAAGATGTCGAGATGTATATAAGCCGACAACTTCTTGGCAGCGAGCAAACCCTCGCGCAGACCGGTGTTGCGCTTCACTATAAACGACTTATTGAGACGCACCAAATCGTTAATCCAGTCAAACACAAGCAGGTTATTGCCGATTGCCACTTCAGTCACCGGCATATTGCGGCGCATGAACGCGAGATTAAGAAACGACGCATCAAGCACTATGTCGCGGTGATTGGTGATAAACACATAATTAAGCGCCGGATTGTAATACTTCGCGCCGCCGAGCGAGATGCCCGAAGTGGTCGTCTTCGCCAGCATCTCCAGGAAAGGAAACATGATCTGATGCTGGAAATCATACTTATTCTCGATCTTTAGCAAATCCTCAAGCAGAGGCTGCACATCGTCGGCCGGCATGATGTAATTTATGGCATGAAGAAAACCGGGATCCTTGACCAGGGTCTTCATCTTCTCATGAAACACATCATCTTCATAAGGGGCTATATCACTGAAGTCTAACTGTTGGGTACTCATTGTCTCTGAATTTCATCTATATTGTTCCGGTTGCGCCACTTGGCAATCAGGGCCTGCATGTCGTCGGGTATCGGAGCCTCAAAAAACATCTCCTCGCCCGTGTCGGGATGCACAAACCCGAGCGTGCGGGCATGCAGGGCCTGCCGTGGGCACACCGCGAAGCAGTTATCTATAAAACGTTTGTAAGTGGAAGAAGTATTTCCCTTTAGTATTTTATCTCCGCCATAACGATCATCGTTGAAGAGCGGATGGCCTTCATGAAGCATATGCACTCGGATCTGGTGAGTGCGCCCCGTCTCGAGCACGCACTTCACCAAGGTGGTATATCCGAAACGTTCAAGCACTTCATAATGCGTCACGGCATGCTTACCCACGCTGGGGTCCGACATCACGGCCATCTGAAGCTTATTGCGCGGATTGCGGGCTATATTGCCCACTATCGTGCCATTGTCGGCGGCGAAGTCACCCCACACCAACGCCACATATTCACGCTTCGTGGTCTTGTCGAAAAATTGCTTGCCGAGCATCGTCTTCGCCTCCGGGGTCTTTGCCACCACGAGCAGGCCGGAGGTATCCTTGTCGATGCGATGCACAAGCCCGAGTCTCGGGTCGCTCACATCGTAATCGGGATTGTCACGAAAATGCCAAGCCAGGGCATTGACCAGAGTGCCTGAATAATTGCCGTGCCCGGGATGCACCACCAGGCCGGGCGGCTTATTCACCACAAGCAGGAACTTGTCTTCATACACGATATCGAGCGGAATATCCTGGGCGATAATCTCGAAGTCATAACGCGGGCGGTCCATCACGATGCTCACCACATCGCCGGGCTTCACCTTATAGCTCGACTTCACAGCCTTGCCATTCACTATGATGCACCCCGCATCGGCGGCCTGCTGCACACGGTTGCGCGAGGTTTTCTCCATCCTCTCGACAAGGAACTTGTCTACGCGCAGCAGCTTTTGGCCCTTGTCGGCCACAAAGTGGAAATGCTCATACAGCTCACGGCCATCGAGCACATAGGTAGGCGCGGAAACCTCCTCCCCCTCCTCATCCATCAGTCCGGAGGCAAATTCCAAAGAATCATCATTCTCAATATCTGCAGTCATGTCGGCAACTTAGAAATATTGTGAATTTTCCTCTTCCTGCTCACTTCCGCCACCCTGCTCGTAAGTTTCAGTCTCCTTGGGCATAGGTGTAAAGTCGGGCGAATATGTCTCCTCACCGCCATAAGACTCCTGCCGGCGCGACTCATTGTAAGCATCGAGATACTCAAGGTTGGAGAGGGAATCCTGGAGAGCATCCAAACGGCCGTCAGACACCTCTATCACGATAGTGGCATTTACCGGCACCTTCTGCATCTTATGAATAGGACGCCCGTTGGCGAGCACTTTCACCACGCGGTCAGTGGTGCCAAGCACCTTCACCACCTTAACTTTCTTGAAACCGAGCTCCTCAAACTTAGCCATGGCCTGACGCTCGGAGACGCCCTTCAATGCAAGCTCATTGGGGTGATTATCATCGTCGAGCACCACCTCCTTGGGATGCACAGTATTTATATAAAGGAAAATCTTGCGACCCGGCTTCACCACCGACTTCGCGCGAGGGAACTGCTCGATTACAAACCCCGGCTTCATATCCTCGCGATAGAGCGAGTCGCGGATATCCACCTTGAGGCCGGCATCATGCAGACGCGATATCGCCTCGGTGTACGACATGTTCTCCACACCCGGCACCCGCACACTGCGGCCATGCTTCGTAAAAAGAGCTGTAGCCAGATAGGCAGCATATATGCCGAGCGCAGCGATAATCAAGATTATCACCAAGTTGGCCAACACCGGATGGCGGTCAATAAACTTACTTCCCCAACTGTATGAGTGGTCAGACTGATTAGTTCTCACGAATTTTTTGGTTTTATGGCCCAAAGTTAACAAATTTTGATGAGATTTAGGGCCGAATTACGATAATTTTTGCTAACTTTGCATTTCGAATGCGGGAAAGCTGTTTCCGCACATACTCAAAACGAAATTTAGAGAATGCGCAAATTTCTCCTATTAATACCCCTGATGGCATTGATGGCCTCCTGCACCGAATACACCAAGGTGCTGAAGAGCCGCGATGTGGACTACAAATTCGACTATGCCAAGCGAGCATACGAAGAGAAGAAATATATACAGGCCTCCACTATATTAGGTGAGATATACACTCCGCTGCGAGGCACCGCCAAAGGCGAGGAGGCTCTTTTTCTTCTGGCCATGTCGTATTATGAGAATCAGGACTACGAGAACTCCAACCTCTACTTCAAGACCTACTATCAGCGTTATCCGAAAGGGAAGTTTGCCGAACTGTCGCATTTCTATTCGGGCTACGGATTCTATAAGGACTCGCCCGACGCCCAGCTCGACCAGACCTATACCATCAAGGCGATAGAGGAGCTCAAGAACTTCCTGGAGAAATATCCGAAGAGCGAGAAGGTGAAGGAGGCTCAGGATGCCATATTCGAGATGCAGGATAAGCTGACGCTTAAGGAGTTGCAGAATGCTCAGCTATATTATAACCTCGGCAACTTCATGGGCAACAACTATGAGTCGGCCGTGATTGTGTCGCGCAACGCACTCAAAGACTATCCCTATTCAAAATATAAGGAAGACTTTGAATTTCTGATTCTGAAGTCAAAGTTTCAGATGGCGAAAAACAGTGTGGCCGAAAAGATGGCTGAGCGTTACAACGATGTGATAGATGAATATTACGCGTTTGTCAACAACTATCCGGAGACCAAGCACGCCAAGGAGGCAGAGACCATCCTGAAGATTGCGCAATCGCACGTAAACCGATAAGCAGACGCGCGAAGCTCACCCCAAATTAGAAAAGACAAAAATAAAACATAAAAGCATTTATGGATTATAAGAAGACCAACGCACCGCTCACTACAGTGACCCGCGACATGATAGCCATGGCCGAACAGACGGGCAACGTATACGAGACCGTGTGCATCATCGGCAAGAGAGCCAACCAGATTTCGATGGATTTGAAGAAAGAGCTTGAGAAGAAGCTCCAGGAGTTCACATCGTCGGCCGACAATCTTGAAGAGGTGTCTGAAAACCGCGAGCAGATTGAAATTTCGCGTTTTTACGAGAAACTACCGAAGCCGACGCTCCTCGCCACTCAGGAATATGTGGAGCACAAGCTTTACTTCTCCAACCCACTCAAGGAGAAGGCTATGCTCAGCGACTAAACATCAAGCAAGAGAATCAACAAAAGCCGCAGACCCGGGTCTGCGGCTTTTGTTGATTCTCCGTGATCGTCGGTGGCACCTCCTCTCTCCCGGGTGCGAGATGCAACGTCGCGAAGCCATTATTCATTATTAATTACTCATTATTAATTGAATTGAATCGTCTTCACATATTCAACCCTGACACCGATTATGCTTTGGCAAATGGCGGTCAGTGGTACACACCGCCGAGCAGTGTGGTGGAGCTTCGCAAAAGCCTTGCACTGCTTCCGGCTCTTTATGCCACTCCGCATGCCGACGCAATACTGCTGCTCGACACCCCCTCCACGCCTGTGGAATCTCTCTTGCATTACGATATCGCCGTTAGCAAGGGGCTGAGGATATTCACCATGCGCGACCTTGCAAAGTCGAGTCTGCATATCGACAGCATGATGGTCGAACCGTGGGGCTGGAACCAAGCCATGCGCAGGTTTGTTGTCAATAAGATAGGCCACACCCCGGGCTTGCCCACAGCTGAGGCGATGGACCGTCTGCGCCAACTCTCACACCGGCGCACCACAATAGCTTTCATGCAATGGATTAAAGAGCATAGCGACATCATGACCTCCGAGATTATGATACCCGAAGAGGTATTCGACACATCATGCGCCATGGAGGCATTCGGTAAAGATAGCCGTCGTTTTTTCAAGACCCCGTGGAGCAGCTCGGGGAGGGGAATACTGTTGAGCGACGACTTGGAAGCGAGGCATGTGGAGCCTTGGGTGCGAGGCATTATCGAAAAGCAGGGTTCTGTGATGATGGAGAAAGTCTATGATAAGGTTCTCGACTTCGCATCTGAATGGAGATGCTCGCAAGGAAACGTAGAATTTCTCGGTTGGTCAGTATTCGAGACCTCACGCCGAGGCAAATATCACGGTCAGATAGAGGGAAGCCAAGCTGAATTAATCGACATAATAGGACGAAGCATCAACGTCAGACCGCAAAGTATAATAGAGGAGCAACAAGAGGCTTTGGCCTCACTAATCGCCGAAGACTACGACGGGCCTCTCGGCATTGATATGTTGGCTACAACATCAGGTGCAGTCAACCCATGTGTCGAAATAAACCTGCGGCACACCATGGGGATGCTTAATCTCATAATATAGATAGGCAAAAATGGAAAGCATGAAAATTGAGATAATAGGGAGAGGCAATGTTGCGACTCATCTTATGAATGCACTTCACAGCTGTGCAGATGTGAAGGCCGTCAATCCGCGCAGCTTAGAAGGTCTGCGCCTCGATGCGGACTTGTATCTGATTGCCGTAAGCGACAACGCGATATCTGAAGTCAGCGGGAAGTTGGGTACGCTTCTGACCGGAGCTGCTGTGGTGGCCCACACATCTGGCACCACGCCCCTCTCCACCATTGGCCAATACCACCGCCACGCGGGCGTGTTCTATCCACTCCAGACATTCTCCAAAGGGGTGGAGCTTGATTACAGCGAGATACCATTCTTTATCGAAGCCACCGACCCTGCATCCGAGCAAATGCTTTTTGATACCGCCCGACAGATCAGCCACGAGGTGCACCATGCCGACTCCGAGAAACGCCGGCACCTTCACTTGGGTTCGGTGGTGGCTTGCAACTTCGCCAATCACCTCTGGACACTCTCTTCGGAATATTTGGAGAAGCATGACATCGACTTCAGACTGCTGCTGCCACTGCTCGAAGAGACCACCCGCAAACTACGCGATATGCCGCCGGCAAAGGCACAGACCGGCCCGGCTGCACGGCACGACACTGCCACCATATCACGCCATATGGAAATGCTCGCTGCCGACAGCAAACTTCGTGAAATATACCGGATCATGTCAGAATCGATTATGAACCACCGGACGGAATAAAAAGTATCAGGTCAGAGTCGTCATGAGTTATTAAGTATGTTTATAACATGGACTTTGACACATAATATAATAAAAAAGTTATGTTTGAGAATCTTAGAGAGTACAAGATATTGTTGGCGAGCAAGTCGCCCCGCAGACGTGAGTTACTTCAACAGGTCAGGTTGCCATTCAGTGTGGTGAGTTTAGGAGGAGTGGAGGAGAAATATCCGCCTGAATTGCCCGCGCACCAGATTCCGCAATTTCTCTCCAACCTTAAAGCGGATGCTTTTATGGAAAATATGCGCGACAACGAATTGATAATCACTGCCGACACATTGGTGATACTCGATGGTTCAGTGCTCGGCAAGCCTAAAAACCGCGACGAGGCAATAAATATGCTACACCGGCTATCGGGCAAGACACATCTGGTGATCACCGGCGTAACCATTTCTACCCTTCAGAAGCGCACCACATTCTCCACAGAGACAAAGGTAAAATTTGCCGAACTTTCCGACAGTGACATAGAGTATTACGTAGACAACTTCCTCCCCTACGACAAGGCCGGAGCCTATGGCATACAAGAATGGATCGGCTGTGTGGCTGTAGAGGCAATAGAAGGCAGTTTCTATAATGTCATGGGGTTACCGGTGCATCAGCTAATCAAGGAGCTGAGAGCGTTTTAAAAAAATTTGGCTTCGCGAAGCAGTGCGCCTCGCGAAGCCAGTTTTTATAAGATGGGTTCATACTAAATTTAGTTGCTCTCGTCGTCCTGCTTCTCGAGGAGCGGTGACTCGTAGCGGTACTTAGCTTCCCAACCGAGGGCAGATGCGCCAAGCACGGCAGCATCGCTCTCCTTGAGCTCTGAGATTATGATTTTAGCCTTGCCTCGGAAAATCGGGAACACGTTCTTGTCATAAGCCTCCTTGATGGGCTTGAGCAGAAGGTCACCACTCTTGGCGAGACCACCGAAAAGGATGAACGCCTGCGGGCTTGAGAATGCAGCCATGTCTGCCAAGGCCTCACCGAGTATTGTGCCAGTATAAGTGAAAATCTCCTTGGCGAGACTATCTCCTGCCATTGCGGCATCATAGACATCCTTAGATGTAATATCCTCAATCTCGATGTTGCGGAGCAAAGAAGGCTCTGAACGCACTTCGAGGAACTCACGGGCAGTGCGAGCCACACCTGTGGCAGAGCAATAAGCCTCAAGACATCCTGTGCGACCACATCCACATACGCGGCCATTGTTACGCTTCATGATTACGTGGCCGAGCTCGCCTGCAAAGCCGTCGGAACCATACACAAGCTGTCCGTTGATTACGATACCCGAACCTACGCCGGTGCCAAGCGTAATCATTATGAAATCCTTCATGCCACGGGCTGCGCCATAAGCCATCTCACCGAGGGCTGCAGCATTGGCATCGTTGGTAACAGCCACCGGAATGCCTCCGAAAATCTTGCTCACCTTCTCAGCGAGAGGCACTATTGGACCCCACGGCAAGTTAGGAGCGTTAACGATTTCTCCACTGTAATAATTTGCGTTGGGAGCACCTATACCTATGCCCTGAATCTGGTCTTCGGCATCATTGGCCTTGATAAGACGGGAGAGTCCTTCATGGAGGTCCTGGATATAATCGTCGAAGTTGACATGCTTCTTGGTCTTTACAGAGTCAGCAGCCACTACGTGGCCACGGGCATCAACTATTCCAAACACGGTATTTGTACCACCTATGTCGATTCCGACTACATACGGTTTGCTCATTTGTATTGATATTAGAAATTTATGATATTCTCAATAATGGTTGAGGAAATGCAGGAAAGAGGGAGAAAAGAGAGTTTTTCAGTCACAAAAGTAATAAATAAATCAAAAATTACAAAACGTATGGCACAAAAATAAGCCCAAAACAATTATATTTGGGGTGAGTAAGCGCCGTGGACAACAAAAAAGAGGGTGTGCAATGCACACCCTCGAGTGACTCCTACAGGATTCAAACCTGTAACCTTCTGATCCGTAGTCAGATGCT
>CAJTYC010000017.1 GCA_910584185.1 uncultured Muribaculaceae bacterium | reverse complement strand
CGAAACGACCCCGATTCTCTCTTTTCTCAAATGTCTTTTCTGTTCTTCCATTTCTCAAATGATTTGACCGGGTTAATTACTTGGAAGCGGCCTCCTTAGCGGCGGCTATTTCCTTTTGGCGCAACACTGTCTTCAGACGGGCGATATCACGGCGATCTTTGGTGATCTTGGCCGGATTGACCGAGGGAGATATCGCGTGCGCTACTTTCAATTCACGATAAGCCTTCTCGGCAGCCTCTATCTGGGCGTGCAGCTCCTGAATGCTTAATTCCTTGATTTCTTCCTTTTTCATTTTTATATGTTAGGGTTATGTTTTGACATGTTCTGTCGGCGTATACATACGTTTATAGGGCCCATTCCGGCCCGGCTCGGGAGGCACGTTTGCACATGCCTCCCGAATGTTGAACCGAAATATTCCCTTTTTATTGTATCTATAGTCGAAAAAAACTATATCTCACTCTAAAATTGACAGAATTTTAATTAAATTAAACGTTCTGTGAGGGATCATAGTCTCTGCGGACCACAAACTTCGTGAGCACGGGGAGCTTCTGGGCAGCGAGGCGGAGAGCCTCTTTAGCCACATCATAGGGTACGCCTTCCACCTCGATGAGGATACGTCCGGGAGTGACGGGAGCCACAAAACCCTCGGGGTTACCTTTACCTTTACCCATACGCACCTCAGCGGGCTTCTTGGTGATAGGCTTATCGGGGAAGATGCGGATCCAGATCTGACCCTGACGCTGCATGTAGCGGGTCACGGCCACACGGGCAGCCTCAATCTGACGGCCGGTGATCCATTTCGAATCGAGAGTCTTGATGCCGAACGAACCGAAAGCCAGCTGATTGCCTCTCTGGGCCTCACCTTTCATGCGGCCCTTTTGTGAACGGCGGTATCTTGTTTTCTTAGGTTGTAACATTGTTCAGTATCTTTTTTAACGATTGTTGTTTTTCTTATTGCGGAAACCGCCCTTGCGGCCACCGCCCTGCGGACGGCCACCGGGTTCCTTCTGACCTGCCACATAAGTGGGGGTGAGTTCCTTCTTGCCATAGATCTCGCCACGGCAGATCCACACCTTCACGCCTACGACACCCACCTTAGTGTGAGCTTCCACGAGAGCGTAGTCGATATCGGCACGCAGTGTGTGGAGCGGAGTGCGGCCCTCCTTGAACATCTCGGAGCGAGCCATCTCGGCGCCGTTGAGGCGACCACTCACCTGAACCTTGATACCCTCTGCACCCATGCGCATGGTGGAAGCCACAGCCATCTTCACGGCGCGGCGGTAAGCCACCTTGCCTTCAATCTGGCGAGCTATGTTGTTGGCTACGATCTCAGCGTCGAGTTCGGGGCGCTTGATCTCATGGATATTGATCTGAACGTCCTTGTCGGTAAGCTTCTTGAGTTCCTCCTTGAGAGCATCCACATCCTTACCTCCCTTGCCGATGATCATGCCGGGGCGAGAAGTTGCGATGGTCACAGTGGCCATCTTAAGAGTGCGCTCTATAATGATTCTGGAGACGCTTGCCTTGGCAAGACGAGTCTGGAGGTACTTACGGATTTTAGAGTCTTCGAGAAGAATCTCACCGTACTTCTTACCGCCATACCAGTTTGAATCCCAGCCGCGGATCACGCCGAGGCGGTTGCTGATTGGATTAACTTTCTGTCCCATCTTGCTTTAGTCGTTAGATTTGTTAATTGTGTCCACGAAAATAGTGACGTGGTTGGAACGTTTGCGGATACGATAGCCGCGACCCTGGGGAGCGGGGCGCATGCGCTTGAGCATGGGAGCTGCGTCGACGAACACTGTCTTGACGAAAAGTTCGCCGGCCTCAGCCTTGCGCTCGTTCTTCTGTTCCCAGTTAGCGATAGCAGAGCGGAGGAGCTTCTCCACCTTGCGCGAAGCCTCCTTGTTGGAGAACTTCAATATGCCGAGAGCCTTAGAAACCTCCTGGCCGCGGATCATGTCGACGACGAGGCGCATTTTGCGGGGAGAAGAGGGCACATTGCGCAGGCGTGCGCCGAACTCTTCCTTCTTCGCTGCCTTAATGGCTTCGGCTGCTTGTCTTTTTCTTAAACCCATTGTATGTTGTAATTTTTTTTACGTGAAATGATTAGGGGCCTTATTTCTTCTTGTTACCGGCATGGCCGCGGAATGTGCGTGTCGGGGCAAACTCACCGAGCTTGTGACCTACCATATTTTCAGTCACGTAGACAGGGATGAATTTGTTGCCGTTGTGCACAGCGAAAGTGTGGCCGACGAAGTCGGGCGAGATCATGGAAGCGCGGCTCCATGTTTTGATCACACTCTTTTTGCCGCTTTCTTCCATAGCTGCGACTTTCTTCTCGAGCTTGACGGAAATGAAGGGTCCTTTTTTAAGCGAACGACTCATATTGTCTTGATTTGATCAAATTATTTTTTCCTTCTTTCAATGATATACTTCGACGAGTGCTTCTTGGGCGAACGCGTCTTCAGGCCCTTAGCATAGAGGCCTGTGCGGCTACGGGGATGACCACCTGACTGACGGCCTTCACCACCACCCATCGGGTGGTCCACAGGGTTCATAACCACACCACGGTTGTGGGGGCGACGGCCGAGCCAACGGCTGCGACCTGCCTTACCGCTGCTTTCGAGAGCGTGGTCGGAGTTACCTACGACGCCCACAGTGGCGCGGCAAGTGAGAAGCACCTTGCGAGTTTCACCAGAAGGTAATTTGATGATCGCGTAATCACCTTCACGCGAGGTGAGCTGAGCGAACGTGCCGGCTGAACGTGCCATCGAGGCACCCTGACCGGGACGAAGCTCGATACAATGGATAAGCGTACCGACGGGAATCTTCGACAGCGGAAGGCAGTTGCCAACCTCGGGGGCTGCATTCTCACCGCTCATCACAGTCTGACCTACTTCGAGGCCATTGGGGGCGATCATGTAAGCCTTTGAACCGTCAGTGTAGTAAAGGAGTGCGATGCGAGCCGAACGATTGGGGTCGTACTCGATGCTCTTCACGACTGCCGGGATGTTGTCGTTGATTCTCTTGAAGTCGATAAGACGCAATTTTCTCTTATGGCCGCCACCGCGATAACGGGTGGAAAGGTGACCTGAAGAGTTGCGGCCACCGGTGCTGCGCTTGCCGACTGTAAGAGACTTTTCTGGTGTGGTAGCAGTGATTTGTCCTTTGAACACACCAATAACCTTGTGTCTTTGCCCAGGCGTAGTGGGCTTGAATTTTCTTACTGCCATTTGTTTTTAGATATTGCTGTAATAGTCAATCTTCTGTCCTTCTGCCACTTTGACATACGCCTTCTTGAAGGCGTCGCGGCGACCGCGGATGAGACCACCCTTGGTGTAACGCTGTTTGCGCTTGCCGGCATAGTTGGCGATATTCACTCTCTCTACGCGGACGTTGTAGAGCTTCTCCACAATGTCCTTGATCTGAAACTTGTTGGCATCGGGAGATACGGCGAACACGTAGCAGTTCTGCTTCTCGCCATAGGCCGTAGCCTTTTCAGTCACGATAGGTTTAATCTGGATATCCATCTTGTCTGTCTCCTAATTTATTTGTAATCATTAATGATGCCAACGCTATCTTCTGTGATCAGGATAGCATCAGTGTTAAGAAGAGTATACGCGTTGAGGTCTATAGCCTGAGCCATGAGAGCATTGGGCACGTTGCGCACTGAGAGGAGCACGTTCTTGTCTACGTTGGCGAAGACGAGAAGCACCTTCTTGTCGTCGAGCTTGAAGTTCTTGGCGAGTTCCATGTAGCTCTTGGTGCGGGGCGCGTCGAAAGTGAAGTTCTCCACCACGATGATCTTGTTGTCGTTCATGCGTGAAGTGAGAGCTATCTTGCGGGCGAGAGCCTTCTGCTGCTTGTTGAGCTTTGACCTGTAGTCGCGAGGACGGGGACCGAACACGCGGCCACCATGATAGAGCAACGGTGAGTTGAGGTCACCGCGGCGAGCGCCGCCACCGCCTTTCTGACGGCCAATCTTGCGGGTTGAGTAAGACACCTCGCTACGCTCCTTGCTCTTGTGGGTTCCCTGACGCTGGTTGCCAAGGTACTGCTTGATGTCGAGGTAGATGGTATGCTCGGCATTGCCCTCGCTGAGGTCGCGAGCGAAGATCTCGTCGTTAAGAGAGATTTTACGGCCGGTGTCCTGGCCTTTGATGTCATAAACTGCTACTTCCATTACTTCTCAACAATTACGATTGAACCTTTGGGACCGGGAACGGAACCCTTAATCATTAACAGATTGTGCTCGGGAAGCACTTTGATCACCTGCAGGTTCTGCACGGTGACACGTTCGTTGCCCATCTGGCCGGCCATGCGCAAGCCCTTGAACACCTTAGCGGGATAAGAGCAGGCACCGATTGAACCGGGAGCGCGCAGACGGTTGTGCTGGCCGTGAGTTGACTGACCCACACCACCGAAACCGTGGCGTTTCACGACACCCTGGAAACCTTTACCCTTGGATGTGCCGACCACGTCGACGAAGCCACCCTCCTGGAAGAGGTCCACAGTAAGTGTCTCGCCCAAGGCCGGCATGGTCTCGAACGTCTTGAACTCGGCCAAGTGTCTCTGCGGAGCCACGCCTGCCTTCTTGAAGTGACCGGCTTCGGGCTTGGTGGTGTGCTTCTCAGTCTTCTCCTGGAAGCCAACCTGCACAGCCTGATAACCATCTTTCTCGACAGTCTTGATCTGAGTGACCACGCAAGGACCTACTTCGATAACAGTGCACGGAACATTCTTTCCGTCGGCACTGAAAACGGATGTCATTCCGATTTTCTTTCCTAATAATCCTGGCATTTCTTTATTTAACTTATTTGTGGTTTTTATTTATTTTTGATTGGTCTTAGACCTTGATTGAAACATCCACACCTGAGGGAAGCTCAAGCTTCATGAGAGCGTCGACGGTCTTTGCAGTGCTGCTGTAGATGTCGATAAGACGCTGATAGTTGGAGAGCTGGAACTGCTCGCGGCTCTTCTTGTTGACGAATGTGGAACGGTTCACAGTGAAGATACGCTTGTGTGTGGGCAGGGGTATAGGACCGCTGACGACAGCACCTGTAGACTTCACAGTCTTCACGATCTTCTCGGCAGACTTGTCCACGAGGTTGTGATCGTAAGATTTGAGTTTGATTCTGATTTTTTGGCTCATATTATGTTTTGACTTTGAAGCGATATTAAGTGCCGCTGTCCGGAGTCATTGATGCCCCCGGACGGCGACTTATTTTATTTAAGCAGGTCTACGCGGCCCTGAACCTCCGTGAGGACGTTCTTGGCAATTGAGTTGCTGACCTCCGAGTAGTGGCTGAACGACATGGTGCTGGTGGCACGGCCTGATGTGATGGTGCGCAGGGCAGTCACATAACCGAACATCTCGGCGAGCGGAGCCTTAGCCTTGACGATGCGCGCACCGCTGCGGCTGTTCTCCATGCCTTCCACCTGACCGCGACGCTTGTTGAGGTCACCGATCACGTCACCCATAGACTCCTCGGGTGTCACCACCTCGATCTTCATGATGGGCTCCATGAGCACCGGGCCTGCCTTCTCCGAACCATGCTTGAATGCCTGGATGGCGCAGAGCTCGAATGAGAGCTGGTCAGAGTCAACGGGGTGGAAAGAACCATCGATGAGGGTCACCTTGAGGCGCTCTACGGGATAGCCGGCGAGCACACCATTCTTCATTGCAGTCTGGAAACCCTTCTGCACTGAGGGAATGTATTCCTTAGGCACGTTACCACCCTTCACCTCGTCGACAAACTGGAGGCTGCCCTCGAAGTCTTCGTCGGCGGGTTCGATGCGCACGATGATGTCTGCGAACTTACCGCGACCACCGGTCTGCTTCTTGAATGTCTCGCGAAGCTCAACGGGCTTGGTGATTGCTTCCTTGTAAGTAACCTGCGGACGGCCCTGGTTACACTCAACCTTGAACTCACGACGCAGACGGTCGATGATGATGTCGAGGTGAAGCTCACCCATACCGCTGATGACGGTCTGGCCGGTCTCCTCGTTGGTCTCAACGCGGAATGTCGGGTCTTCCTCAGCAAGCTTCTGCAAGCCTACGCCGAGGCGGTCGAGGTCCTTCTGAGTCTTGGGCTCCACTGCGATACCGATCACAGGATCGGGGAACTCCATAGCCTCGAGCACGATCGGATGGTTCTCATCGCAGAGGGTATCACCGGTGCGTATATCCTTGAAGCCTACACCTGCGCCTATATCGCCGCAGCTGATCTGCTCCATGGGGTTCTGCTTGTTGGAGTGCATCTGGAAGAGGCGAGACACACGCTCCTTCTTGCCCGAACGGGTGTTGAGCACATAAGAACCTGCATCGATGTTGCCGGAGTAGACGCGGAAGAAGCAGAGACGGCCCACATAGGGGTCAGTCGCGATCTTGAACGCGAGAGCCGACATCGGCGCCTCGGGGCTGGGTTCGCGGGTCTCCACTGCATCTGAGTCACCGGGAAGGCTACCTTCCACAGCACCTGCATCCTCGGGAGAGGGGAGGTAAGCGCAGACAGCGTCGAGCAGAGTCTGCACACCCTTGTTCTTGAACGACGAACCGCAGAGCATCGGGTTGATCTCCATAGCGAGAGTACCCTTGCGGATAGCTGCGCGAACCTCATCTTCAGTGATGGTGCTGGGGTCGTCGAAATATTTCTCCATGAGAGCCTCGTCGAGTTCGGCGAGAGTCTCGAGCATCTTGTCATGATACTCCTCAGCCTCGTCGCGCAGAGATGCGGGGATTTCCTCCACACTATACTCAGCGCCCATAGTTTCATCGTGCCATAAGATAGCCTTCATCTGGACGAGGTCAACCACGCCCTTGAAAGTTTCCTCCGCACCGATAGGAATCTGGATGGGAAGAGGGTTAGCGCCGAGCACATCGCGGAGCTGGCGCACTACTTCGAAGAAGTTTGCACCCGAACGGTCCATCTTGTTGACGTAGCCGATACGGGGCACATTATATTTGTCAGCCTGACGCCACACAGTCTCAGACTGGGGTTCCACGCCACCTACGGCACAGAAAGTAGCCACGGCACCGTCGAGCACACGGAGTGAACGCTCCACCTCCACGGTGAAGTCAACGTGTCCCGGAGTGTCAATCAGGTTGATTTTGTACTTATTGTCAGCGTAAGTCCAGAAGCAAGTTGTAGCTGCGGAAGTAATAGTGATACCGCGCTCCTGCTCCTGCTCCATCCAGTCCATAGTAGCGGCGCCATCGTGCACCTCACCGATGCGGTGGGTCTTGCCGGTATAGAAAAGGATACGCTCGGAAGTTGTGGTCTTACCGGCATCGATGTGGGCCATGATGCCGATGTTTCTTGTGAGGTTAAGATTTTCGTGCTTTGCCATTTTCTAAATCAATTTAAAATCTGAAGTGAGCGAAAGCGCGGTTAGCCTCGGCCATGCGGTGCATGTCCTCCTTACGCTTGAAGGCACCACCCTGATCGTTGAATGCATCGACGATTTCGGCAGCGAGCTTGTCGGCCATAGTCTTGCCGCCGCGCTTGCGTGCGAAGTTGATAAGATTTTTCATTGATATAGATTCCTTGCGGTCGCCGCGGATCTCAGTCGGCACCTGGAAGGTGGCACCACCGATACGGCGAGACTTCACCTCCACCTGGGGAGTCACATTTTCGAGAGCCTGCTTCCAGATCTCGAGGGCGCTCTTCTCCTCGTTGGGCATCTTAGCCTTCACGGTCTCGAGCGCGGTGTAGAAGATAGTGTAAGCGGTGTTCTTCTTACCGTCATACATGAGGTGGTTCACGAACTTAGTGACCTTCACATCGTGGAAAACGGGATCCGGGAGGATCACCCTTTTCTTTGGTTTAGCTTTTCTCATTTTGAGCTTGAAGTGTTTAAATGTTTTGATTTGGTTGGTACATTGAGCGTCCGACTTCCCTCTCAAGCGAGGAGGTTATAATCTTCAACCCTTCCTGGGGTTTACTTCACGGTGTTCGGGGCAAAGCCCTCAGTCCGTTGTCTCACGCTCTTGTCTTCAACCCGGCACTCTTGCCCGGTTTACTCAACCTGCAGCCATCCAATGAATCAAAAACGTTTTGAATTTGATTTGAAGTAAGAGGGCAGTTTTTATTTCTTCGCTGCCTTGGGGCGTTTTGCACCGTATTTCGAACGACGCTGAGTGCGGCCCTGCACGCCGGCAGTATCGAGTGTGCCGCGCACGATGTGATAACGCACACCGGGGAGGTCCTTGACACGTCCGCCGCGAACCATCACGATCGAGTGCTCCTGGAGGTTGTGTCCCTCTCCCGGGATGTAGCTGTTCACTTCCTTACCGTTGGTGAGGCGAACACGCGCCACCTTACGCATTGCGGAGTTAGGCTTCTTAGGAGTGGTGGTGTACACGCGGACGCATACTCCACGACGCTGCGGACACGAATCCAGGGCAGGCGATTTGCTCTTGTCTTTCAAAACAGTCCGCCCTTTTCTTACGAGTTGCTGAATTGTTGGCATTCTTGTTTAGTTTTGTTTATCTCTTTTTTTTAGTTATTCCTATTGTCGTATCAAACACGCTTTCACCATACATGCAAGCACACTAAACAATTGCCACACAATTGCTTAGCACGCTCACAGAGGCATCCACGCCTTGATTTGCGATGCAAAGTTAATAAAAATCAACGGCTTACGCAAGTGTTTTAACTGAAAAAGTTGGTCCTTCGACCAACTTTTTCAGTTTTTTTAATTTTTTCGTGCGATAGTGTTAACGCTTTTCCAGCCCAACGAACCTTTGACAACAAAGAACCCCAATGGCTTTAAAGACTTTAAGGACTTTAGGGACTTTAAGGACTTTAAAGACCACAAAGACATTAAGGGCTTTAAGGGCTGTAAGGGCTGTAAGGGCTGTAAGGGCTTAAGCAATCGGTCAGCGAACGTGCACTTTTTCCGTCTTTCCGGTGGCAGTAAGAACCACCACATATATGCCTGGAGCCTGCACATTCACATGACCCACACCTTCTGCAACTAAAGCTCCTGTCAGATCATACACGCCAAAACGTGCATCTTTCTGCACATTGATACCCAGACCGTCAACCGACACCCGCGTATCAGCCGCTATATCGTCAGCTGTGTCGTAAACGGCACTCGGACTCTTAGCCAACACCGGCTCGCCTTGAACCGCCTCAGACTCATCGAGTTGATTAATCATCGTTACAGTATAGTGATAGGTCTCCCCCTCAGTCAATCCTCCCACCACCACTTGCGACTCAGAGCCGACATTGCGGTTATGAAAGCTCGGCACATACGCCACATCCGCGTCATTAAGCAAGCCCGCTGCCCGCTTCAGACCGGAGTCTGCGCCTTCGCGACTCTCCTCATCAGGCAGAGTGTACACACTCACCACCGCCTCGCATCCTTCGCGCGGCTCCCATTCGATGGTGAAATTATCGCCAAATACATCTTTTGCCTTCACACCTTCTGCCGATGCCACGATGCTGTTGGGATTTCCACCCAATACATCAAAATAGATGAAGCCGTCGGCCTCGTTTATATTGGTGATGGGGTAATCGAGTCTGACATTACTCCAGGTCTTCATCGCGGGAAGCGACTCGCCTGTAAACTCAGTTTTACCCGATGTGCCGGGGAATGAGTCTCCGCTGCGCGAAGCTTCAGTGCGCGTGTTATCAGCCTCAACCAAATCTACATACTGGTGTGAAGCTGTGTTGTTTACTGAATTCCTACGCCATATGTTCTCATTATAGTCAACATGCCATACAAGCATGCCGTGACCGGGGATAAACTTATCCCAGCCCTGCTTCTGGCGGTTCTCAAGGAGGAAGAATTCCTTGTCGCGAGAGGTGGGGATTATGGCACATACATTCTCAGTGATAACCGGCAAACGTGCTGACACGGGATCCTTAACCACCCTCGGCTTGATCCAGCCGAGCGCATATCGTTCGAATGCACTGTAGTTTGGAGGAGTCATGCCATCATTATTGTATGGTCCATAGTCGAGCACCGACCACTCACCGGGTGTGAACGAAGAGGTATAACTCGTTGCATACAGGTCAGGAAGGCCCATAGTATGGCTGAACTCATGCACAAAAGTGCCGATGCCGTCAGGGCGACCGGGGTCGCCGGCTATAACATTTCCATACCGGTCCATGGGGAAATTCCATTCGTTGGAACAGGTATAGTTCTCCAAGCGCTTGCCATCATATGTCACTTCAGAAGCTCTCAGACCGGCGGAACTCATAGTCCATGAATGCGGCCACACGTCATTGGCTTTGCTGCTGCTCGCTTCACCGGTGCCGGCATAAAACACGAACACATTGTCGATAAGGCCATCATTATTGGTATCATAGACAGAAAAATCAATCTCGTCGTCAAGTTGGTCGCACGCCTCCTTGGCCATAAGATGCGGACGCAGGTCATCGCCCCGATAATCGTTTCCACCGTAATAAGCCTGATTTTTGGAGAGAGTCACCGGGCCGAGCACATCAAATTGCGGCAGGAAGGTGCTTCCGGAATTCTCACGGAAATATTGTGCGGCAGAGCCAGTAGCCCCATAATCGGAAAAGCCCTCCTCGTTGAGCATACGTGTGAAATAATCCTTAGCATCTACTGCATAAGTATCGTTAAACTTCACATCCTGATATTCCACCAGCAGCACAAGTGCGCGTCTTTCTCCGTATGCCGGGAAGGGGGTATCTGGAAACAGTCCGTACCCCTGCTCATATAATGGCTTATCAAAGAGAGAAGAGCCTGATGTCTTGGCAGCCGCCTTGCGAGCTAATTCACCTATTGCAATCGCCTCATTCATGCGCATGCGTCTCTCTGACTTTGCGGCACGATTTGAGATGCGTTGCTCCAAGGTCTTCATGTCAACACGTTTCACGAAAGTCCGGGCCTCTACCGAACGGACGGGGGGAGCTGCGGCGACTATGCCGGAATTTACCACATCGCCATTGTCGGTGATGTCGGAATAATAGAAATATCCATCCTGCTGCACAAGCGGATAGCCATCCTCTGTGAAATATTGGTGATAAAACTCGTCGCCCACAAGGCGCACCTTAATCACAGAACCGTCGGGCATAGTGACCGAACGCAGACCCGGACGCGCAGGCACTGCCAGCGCCTGGAAACCGGTGGCTACCGCCATGGCGAGTCCGATAAAGGTTAAACTTCTCTTCATAAAAATTTGCCAAATAATTTGATTGATAAATGATAATAAGGCTTGAATTCGCAGTCTGCGTGGTCAGTGACCTGTGCAGGAGCATGCATTTCATGGTATATCGGACACATGCCAATTAAAAAAGGAAACATATTGCCGACATGCAAATATAGAAATTAAATAAATCAGTTGCAAATGTCAAGTCCAAATTATCAAAATTATTTCAAAAAGTCCAAATTTTGGAATTGTGAACCGAAAGGATTATATTTGCAATCTAAACATACATTATATATAATATGAGAGTCGTACTGTTCGACACCAAGGAGAGCTACGAGAACCTGCTTCCGCTCTCCTACACACGCCCGGTGGCGGCATTCCGCATCGGCATAGTGACAATCCGCGAGAAGTGGGAGCATTTCCTGCCGGGAAAATACTCCTACTACCCCACCGAATACCTTCGTGAGAAATTTCCCCTCGAATGCGAAGAAGAGGAGGAGGCATTATTTATCGCAGGCAACAAATTGCCCGACAAGGCGACAGCCCTAGAGGCGCAGCAGCTGAAGCGCGGCGATGCCCTGCGCGACAGCGGAGGCATATGGGCCTACCGGGGACTCCGCTCCGACTTCGAGGCACTCCAACCCGGCTACGGACGCGAAAGCCAGAATGATTCGCGGCGCATCAACTTCGTGTTCGACATATTCCGCATGAACGCAGAGGAGATAGTCAACGATTTCGTGTGGTACACACACCATCGTGCCGGCAAAGCCCCCGATTCGAGCACCACCATCATAGGCGAACCTCAGCTTCCCAACGGCATGCCCGCCCTCTTCATAGAGCCGGGAGCATGCGTCGAGAATGCCTCCATCAATCTCAAGGATGGCCCGGTATATATCGGCAAGAACGCCCACGTGATGGAAGGGAGTTGTCTGCGCGGCCCGTTGGCGCTCTGCGACAACAGCAAGATACGCATGGGCTCCAAGATATACGGAGGGTCCACGTTCGGTCCCTTCTGCAAGGTGGGAGGAGAAATCGACAACACGGTGATGTTCGGATACAGCAACAAAGCCCACGACGGCTACTTGGGCAACGCCGTGATAGGAGAATGGTGCAACATCGGCGCCGGCACCAACTCGAGCAACCTGAAGAATGACTACAGCAAAATACGCATCTGGAACTACGCCACACAGCGTTTCATGCGCACCGACCTGCAATTTTGCGGGCTTATAATGGGCGACCACTCCAAGGCCGGCATCAACTGCATGTTCAACACCGCCACCGTGATTGGCGTGGGGGTGAACTTCCATGGCGCGGGCTTCCCGAGGCAATTTATACCCAGTTTCCAGAACGGCAGCCCGGAGGCGGGATTCTCCGATGTCTCAATCGACACCTTCATGCAGGTGGCCTCACGCGTCATGGCACGCCGCGGGCTCGAGCTGACCGACCAGGACCGCCACATATTCGAGTGCATCCACAAGTCTGCATCTCGGTTCAAGTGAGCTAAAGACCTTAAAGTCCTTAAAGTCCTTAAAGTCCTTAAAGACGCCTACAAGATTCTGACAAGTTCAACCTAAACCTTATAACTATGAAAAAGAAAAACCAAGAATACTTAGCGCGGCTTCGCAAGGCGATGGCCGACCACCATATTGAACTCTGCATCATCTCCGGCACCGACCCCCATCAGAGCGAGCTGCCGCCCGCCCATTGGCGCGGCCGCGAGTGGCTCACCGGCTTCCTGTCGGAAAACGGCACCAACGGCACAGCCGTAGTGACCGCCGACACAGCCCTCTGCTGGACTGACTCACGCTATTTCATACAAGCCGAGGAACAGCTCGCCGGCACCGGCTTCGCGATGATGAAAGAGGATGGCCCCGAGGCAGTCGACCTCGTGGACTGGGTGACAGAACATACCAACGCGGGCCAGACCGTAGGCATCGACGGCATGACATTCTCCGTGGCATGGGTGCAACGCCTCGAACAGGAACTTAACGACAATGGCGTGAAACTTGACACGGACTTCCCGATGTTCGACTACATCTACCCCGACCGCCCAGCCCGACCGCTCAACAAGCTCTTCGTGCACGACGAGAAGATTGTGGCCGAGACGGTAGACAGCAAAGTGGCACGCACCCTCGAGGCCGTGAAGTCCGAGCTCGCCAACGCAGTGCTAATCTCCTCGCTCGACGACATAGCATGGGTGACAAACCTGCGCACCGCCAACGATATCTGCTTCTCACCGATGTTCGTGGCATTCCTCTATCTCGACGAATCCCGACGCGTGCTGATTATCGACGACGCCAAACTCACGCCCGAAGTGCGCAAGCATCTCGACACATATAATATAGAGACAATACCCTATGACGATGTGAAGGAGTTCGTGAGCAAGCTACCCAAGGAGACACGCCTGCTCATCGACCCTCAGAAGACGGCCCGGGGCATTTACGACCATATAGGCTGCACATGCGTGTTTGGCGGCGATGCGGTGGCGAAGCTGAAGAGCATCAAAAACGACACCATGATCACCAACCTCGCCACCGCCATGGAGAAAGATGGCGTGGCGCTGACACGCTTCTTCATGAGCGTGGAGAAAGAATATCCTCAGGGAGGCCTCACCGAGATGAAGCTCGCGCACCGTCTGCGCGATATGCGCCTCACCGACCCGACATGCGTCGACGAGAGCTTCGCCTCGATAGTCGGATGGAATGCACATGGGGCAATCGTACACTACGAGCCGAGCGACGCCACCGACGTGGCGATAACCGGCGACGGTCTGCTTCTCGTAGACTCAGGCGGCCAATACATGACAGGCACCACCGACATAACACGCACCGTAGCGCTCGGCAACCCCACTCCGGAGCAGAAGCATGACTTCACGCTCGTGATGAAAGGACACATAGCCCTCTCCTGCGCAGTGTTCCCCTCCGGCACCACAGGCCACCAGCTCGACGTGCTCGCTCGCCAATTTCTCTGGAAAGAGGGCAAGGCATACTATCACGGCACCGGCCACGGTGTAGGCTACTTCATAAACTGCCACGAGGGGCCACAGAGCATACGCCTCAACGCCAACCCCACCCCGCTCGAACCCGGCATGATAACGAGCAACGAACCCGGGCTCTACCTCGAAGGAAAATATGGCATAAGGTGCGAGAACCTCATAGTCACCGAGAAGTGCATGACCACTGAGTTCGGCGAGTTTCTCCACTTCAAGCCGATGACACTCTTCCCCTTCGACGTGCGCCTGTTCGACCTCGACATAATGACACCCGAAGAAATCAAGTGGGTCAACGACTACCACGCCGAAGTGCGGGCACGCCTCACACCCCTGCTGACTCCGCAAGAGGCCGAATGGCTCAAAGAAAAGACAAAAGCAATAACTAAATAATCACAGACTTTAAGGACTTCAAGGACTTTAAAGTCCTTAAAGTCCACGATAAAATTTAAAAAACCAACGAAAGACTCGAAGAGATGATACTAAAAAGCGTAAGAGGCTTCACGCCGAAGATTGGCAAGGACTGCTTCATAGCCGACAATGCGGCGATAATCGGCGACGTGACCATGGGCGACGAATGCAGCGTATGGTTCGGCACAGTGCTTAGAGGCGACGTAAACACCATCACCATCGGTGACCGCGTCAACATACAGGACGGCTCGGTGCTTCACACACTCTACCAGAAATCGACAATCGAGATCGGCAACGACGTCTCGATAGGCCATAACGTGGTGATTCACGGTGCCAAGATACGCGACTACGCCCTTATCGGCATGGGTGCCATCGTGATGGATGATGCCGAAGTGGGCGAAGGCGCACTCGTGGCGGCCGGCTCGGTGGTGCTGAGCCGCACCAAAATCGGGCCTCACGAGATGTGGGCCGGGGCACCGGCTAAGTTCGTCAAGATGGTCGAGCCGGAAAAAGCCAAGGAGATGAACGTGAAGATAGCCCACAACTACCTCATGTACTCACGTTGGTACACAGAGGGAGAAGGCTCTCCGGAAACCAACGCCAACAACTAATGGGAAGGTTATAAGGGAGCATGAAAAAATAATTTTCGTGCTCCCTTGAAGCAAAAAATGAATTTTCGGGGGCTAAATATTTAAAAAAACGCAAAAATATTTTGCCAATAACTTAACTTTGACTAATTTTGCAACTCGCAGAGCGATTGCATCAAGACAACGCGAAGCAGAGTCGCTGCCGAAGAGTCCGGTTGGACATGGAAGCAGACAAAAACGAAATTAAAAAAATTAAAAATATCACAAAAACATGATCATCGTACAAGTAAAAGAGAACGAGAACATCGAAAAAGCACTCAAGAAGTTCAAACGCAAGTTTGAAAGAACCGGAATCATCAAAGAGCTCCGCGCCCGTCAGGCGTTCGAGAAGCCTTCGGTCAAGAACCGCAAGAAAATGGTGAAGGCAATCTACGTGCAGCAGCTCCGTCAGGCAGAGCAGTAAGCCGTCTCTTTCACTCATGCAATATCGCGACGCGGTATGGCTCACAAAGCCATACCCGTCTTTTTGCACCCTTACCGCCCGGCCAAGCAGACTCACGCGAGAAAAGGTGAGTCTCTTTCCCGATTAGGTAGGCTCACTGCGTAAAGGTTGCCGCATGTATCACAGCGCTTTGATATCCGAGTTTTCCGACTACCTCCGCACAGAGCTTCGCGGCAGCGAACTGACAGCGGAGGCATACACGCGCGACCTGCTCCAATTTATGAGCTACTGCGTACGAGAGTGTGGCGAGGATTGCGACAAAGAGAACTTCGCATTTGATCCGAAAGAAGTCACCCCGCGCGACGTGCGCAGTTGGATAGGCAGCCTTGCGGAAGATGGTGAGGCACCCTCCACATTGCGCCGCAAGCTGCAAAGCCTGCGTGCCTTCTACGCATACGGCATGAAAACCGGGAAGTTCAACGCCAATCCGGCCGCTGACATCACGCTCCCCAAGAAAAAAAGGCGCCTGCCCAACTTCATAAAAGACCGGGAAGTGGAGGAGGTGCTCGAGAGCCACGACGGCACATTCGAGTCAGAACGCAGACACATCACCGTAGAGCTTCTCTACACACTGGGCCTGCGACGCGCAGAGCTGCTCGCACTGACCGACTCCGACATACACAGCGACACAATCAGGGTGACCGGCAAGCGCGCCAAGACACGCATATTGCCGCTGCCCGAGAAGCTGGCCCAGGAGATAGCGAGGTGGCAGAAAATCCGCGACGACCGATACCCGGCACTTCCCTCCCCCCGCCACATAATATCCGGCCCGCATGGAGAAGTGTCAGCAAGCACGTTGCACAAGATAGTCAGCGAAGCACTCAGCGGCACATCGGCCGGACGCAAGAGTCCGCACACGCTGCGCCACACATTCGCCACGACGATGATCAACAACGGTGCTGACCTCGACGCAGTGCGCGAAATGCTCGGCCACGAGTCACTCTCTACGACGCAGATATATACGCACCTGAGCATCAACGAGCTCATGGCCGGATATGCTAAAGCCCATCCCAGGTCATCAAGCCGTGAACTGAAGGGAAATCAAAACAAAGATTAAGGAAGCATAAAAAAATTTAGGCCATTTCTAACCAAAAATTCCTTTTTTTTGTTTATCTTTGTAAAACATAGCATCCGGGCAGGCAAACACCGGGCGGCAACCTTGACAAGCCACGACACACCGTCTCATCATAGGGTGGTCACTAAATCAAAGAGCGTCACGGAGTCGCAATCGCTAAAGCCGGGACCCTGATGCAGTAACAAACCATAAAAATTCACAACTATGGAAGCAAAGATTAAAGCGATTCATTTCGACATCACCGACAAACTCACGAGTTTCATCAACAAGAAAATAGACAAGATATCGCGCCGCTTCGAAGCTGTGACCGAAGCCGAGGTGACACTCAAGGTGGTAAAACCGGAGACGGCCATGAACAAGGAAGCATCGGTCAAGCTGATGGTGCCACCCGCCGCAGACCTCTTTGCTTCAAAGACAGCCGACACATTCGAAGAGGCCATAGACCTATGTCTGGAGGCTCTCGAGAGCCAGCTTGAAAAGAACAAGAACAGCTGATGAACCAATCTACACACGAATCCTCACACCACAAACGTGAGGATAACCGACTCAGCACGAGGACCGGCAGGATAATGCTTTACATCCTGCTGGGCCTTGCGCTCTGTATCGGTGCTTTCATGATTTCAATATATCCGACCATCATCACGAAGTCGGAACAGGAGGCCAACATCAAGGTGCCCGCCAACGCCACCCCCGAGATGGTAAGCGACACGCTCACCAAATACCTCGGTGAGAAATACGCCAACTCAGTGCTGCGCCTCGCCAAGCTGCGCCGCATAGACATAAGCCAACGCCATGGCGCCTACACCATACCGGCCGGCACCAATGTGCTCAACGCGATGCGCAAGCTGACCTCCGGCGCACAGACCCCAGTGCGCATCACCATCAACGGCTTCCGCGACATGCCAAAGATGATCAGCCTTATAAGCCGCAAGATGGAATTTCCGGAAGACTCGCTCCGCGCCGTGCTCCGCGACTCCCTATTCTTGTCGCAATATGGTCTTACCCCGGCCAACGCCATGGCCCTCTTCATGGACAACACTTACGAGACCTACTGGACAGCCTCAGCGCGTCAGCTCGTGGAGAAGATCGGTGAATCATACAACTATTACTGGGATGATGGACGCAAGGACCTCGCCGCAAGTCTCGGACTGAGCCCGGCTGAAATCATGGTGGTCGCATCAATAGTAGACGAGGAGACCAACAAGGAGGTGGAGAAACCCACCATCGGACGCCTTTATATAAACCGTCTGCACAACAATATGAAACTCCAGGCCGACCCCACTGTGCGGTTCGCCTTGGGCGACTTCACCGTGCAGCGCATACTGCACAAGGACCTTTCAGTGGAATCCCCCTACAACACATATCTGCATCACGGACTACCCCCGGGCCCGATAAGGACCACCAGCGAGACCACAGTATCGCAAATACTCAACTCCCAACCGAACAATTACCTCTACATGTGCGCACGCGAGGACTTCTCCGGACGGCACAACTTCGCCTCCACTTATCAGGAGCACCTCGAGAACGCACTCCGCTATCAAGCGAGACTTGACGAACGCGACATAACACGTTGATGTCAGCAACTCTGCGCAGTCTAATCACCATTGTCATGATATGTATGTCGATGTCTTGTATGACAGCGACATCTCACGCGCATGTCTCCACCAACTGGGAGCTGAGCCTGGAGACCGATGCCCTCCCCTATCTCGAGCGCGAGGACTCCCTCCATGCCCCGAAGCAGCTGAAGCCATATTTCAAGGACCTTCTGCTCACACACCGGCTCAACTTCAACGACACCACCGTGCGATATCCGAAGTTCATCGACTTCTGCATCAATGTGTACAGGTGGTACACTCGCACATTCGCCACCTATAACCCCGAATATGTGCAAGGCATAAAACGGCACGGCAAGCTGCGGCTCGTGTCGGACAACTGGGCCAACACCTACTACTTCCGCACATCCGACGGCATACCTATGGCCATGGCAAGCAATCCATACTCCAACCTTGGATTCTCTGTAAACTATTACGCCTTGAGCTACGGCTATTCGTGGGACATCACCTCCGTGTTTCACGGCATAAAAGCCTATCACCACAAGCAAACTATCAGCTTCTCGGCGTCGCGGATATATGCCGATGGTTATATATGGAAAAACAATGGGTCGGTCAAGCTCAGAAGCATAAGTTTCAAAAACGATGCAAGGCTCAAAGACGACGACTTCGACGGCATACAATTCAAAGCCTACGGTCTGAATGCCTATTACATATTCAACTACAGCAAATTTTGCTTCGGCGCGGCCTACAACCTGTCGCATCACCAGATCAAATCGCAAGGCTCATGGATGTTAGGACTCTCACTTGCTTACACAGACTGTCATCTCGACTTCTCAAAGTTCGTCAACAACGAACTCCACGAGCTCGAGCTGCCACAGCAGCAATACCGCTTCTTCTATGACACTTTGGCAATCAGCGGCGGTTACTCATACAACTGGGTGCTGGGAAAACATTGGCTTTACAACATCACCGTGCTACCGAGCATCGGCATTACCGGATCTAAACATGAATCGACCACCGGCAAGAAAGCATTGCCCGGACTTATGGCCAAAGGGCGCAGCGCCCTGAATTACTTCTCCGACCAATTCTTCATAATGATAACCGTGGACGGAAACGGTAACTTCTTCCTGAGCAAAGACCTGCGCCACATATCCGGCATCTTAAACCTTCAGGTATCTACCGGCATAAGGTTTTAATCAATTAATAATTAATAGTGAATAATTAATAATTTTGCTTAGCGACAGTTATTCATTATTCACTATTAATTATTCACTATTCACTATTCATTATTCACTATTCATTATTCATTAAAGAAGTTATGGATAACGCAATATATATGAAGCGGGCACTTCAGCTCGCCGCCTATGGAGCCGGTCATGTTTCTCCCAACCCTATGGTGGGAGCCGTGATTGTATCGGACGACGGGCGTATCATCGGTGAAGGCTGGCACCGCAAGTACGGCGGCCCGCACGCAGAGGTGAATGCAGTTGCCTCCGTGGCAGAGAGCGACAAGCACCTGCTGCCACAAAGCACCATATACGTCACCCTTGAGCCATGCTCACATTATGGCAAGACACCCCCTTGCGCTCTGCTACTGCGGCAGACCGGCTTCCGACGCGTGGTGACAGGCTGCGGCGACCCTAACCCGAAAGTGGCGGGGCGCGGCATCGCCATGCTGCGCGAGGCCGGCATCGAGGTCACCGAAAACTGCCTGTATGAAGAGTGCCGCGACATTAACGTTCGGTTCTTCACCGCCCAGACACTGAAACGCCCATGGATACTCCTGAAATGGGCAGAAGATGAGTATGGACGCATGGCAAGCACCGACGGCTGCCCCCTTCAGATTTCCTCTCCGGTCACCGCCACGATGATGCACGCCGAGAGAGCCTTGTGCGATGTGATAATGGTCGGCACCAACACACTGCTCAGCGACAACCCCTCGCTCACCACACGCCTTTGGCCCGGCAACTCCCCACGCCCCGTGATTTTCGACTCACCGAGACTCAACGACCGCGACATTCGCGCAAACCTGAAAGTATTCGACCGGCAACCGATACTGCTCGACCCCGGCCTGCCACTTGCCGAAAACATGCACCTGCTTTTCGATAAGTACGGCATCACATCGATTATGGTGGAGGGGGGCCGCAAACTTATCGACAGCTTCATCGCCGCCAACCTTTACGACCGCATAAGAGTGGAGCAAAAAAGCCGGCCAATATACTATTAAAATTATTTAAAAAACATTTTCTAATGTATTTATAGCGACAATTTCGCCGTAAAATGCTAAATTTGCAAGTTGAAAAGTGCATGAATTGCATCTTACTCACCACCGAACCTACATCTCACATGCTGTAAGCTCGCGGTGAGCAACACTACATAAAGCTAATACAGAACGTTTTAGAAAAAGTGAAACATCTAAATAGACTATCTGCCATGGTGCTGGCCGGCCTGATTACGGGTGCGGCTACGCTCTCTTCGTGCAACGAGAAGAAGGATTCTGACATGTACCTGGCTCCCGTCAACCTTGCGGTGACGGCATTCAAACTCAAGTCAAACCTCGGCAACCAGGAACTCGACTCAGTATATTTCTCCATCGACCTCAACAAGGGTCTGATTTTCAATGCAGACTCCCTGCGCAAGGGCACCGACATCAGCAAAGTGGTAGCCACAATCACATTTCAAGGCTCCGTGAGCGAGGCCAAGATAGTCATGGAGGGAGGCACTACACGTACAGGCGAGATAGACTATAAGAAAAATCCCACCGACTCAATAGACTTCACCGGCAACGTGACCCTGCATGTGAAAGCAGACGACAACAAAATCGGCACAAGCTATCGTATCAAGGTGAATGTGCATCAGATGGAGACTGACTCGCTATACTGGAGCGAGACAGCAGAGCGCAAACTCCCCTCGCGTCTTGCCAACCCCAAGCGCCAGAAGACGGTGACCATGGGCGACAATGTCGTGACCATGATAGAGGAGAGCGACAACACATACACCATTGCCACAACCGAATCTCCGGCAACCGACAATTGGACAAGAAGCGCAATCACGATTCCTTTCGTGCCGCAAATCAAGACAATGACAGCCACATCCTCTTCGATATTCATGCTCTCAGACCAAGGGGATCTTTATGAGACACGCGACTTAGGGGCTACATGGCAAATGGCAGCTTCCGGATGGGTGACACTGATAGGCACTTACGGAGAGACGGTTGTAGGAGTCACTGAGCAATCCGGAGTGCGTAAATTCGCGCAATATCCAAGGGTGAATCTCGCTGAAGAGCAGGTGCCCGACGACTTCCCTGTGTCGGGAGCCTCCAATTTTGTGACACTCACCAACAAATGGACACTCTCGCCGGTGGCTTTCTTTGTAGGAGGCCGCACAGCAGCCGGAAATCTCACAGCCGCCACATGGGCATTCGACGGCACCAACTGGATAATGCTAAGCAGTGGAGGCGTGCCGAAACTTGAGGGTGCATCGGTGATACCATACTACAACTTCCGTCCTTCGGCCCAAAGCAACGCCATGCTCAAATACAGCGTATGGATGCTTGTGGGGGGACGCATGGCCGACGGCAAGTTCAACCGCACTGTCTACATATCATACGACAACGGAGTTAACTGGGCGCGAGGGGCAGCGAGCCTACAGCTTCCGGAGACAATTCCGGCCATGACCGAGTGCGACAATGTGGTGTCGGAGACCGACATGCAAGCCAACCTCTCGGATGCCTGGAAAATTCAGCGTAGAATCTCCACCCGCTCTGACTATGAGCTTGATGGAGATGTGATACGCTGGGGTTGCCCGTACATATATCTCTTCGGCGGCTACGCCCCCGACGGCACACTCCACAACACCATATGGCGCGGAGTGCTGTCAAGACTCACATTCACACCCATAATCTGACAATCTGACTGACACACCCGGGTTGTGTCAGTACACATTACCCAAACAGACATAATTGAGAAGACTCTCTAAAATATTGACAATCATTATTCTTGCGCTGCTTCCTCTTCATAAGGCAGCGGCGCAAGAAGACTACCGATTCAGCATCGGTGCCGGCTTCGGCATGACCGGCTACCTCGGCGACGCCAACTCGGCCAACCTCTACCAGAACCCCGGGTGGACGGGCGAATTGCTGTTTCGCTACATCTGGAACCCACGCATCAACCTGAAGACAAACTTCTTCGTCGGCACGCTCAGCGGCGACACATCGCAGATGGACAACGTGATGCCCGACGGCCAGAACTTCAAGTTCAACACCACGTTTTACGAACTTGGCGAGATGTTTGAGTTCCACTTCTTCAACTACGGCATGGGTGAGACATACCGCCGGCTGAAACGCTGGACTCCCTACATCACCGCCGGGCTGAGCCTCACGGCGTGGAGTGCCGACAAAAAAGGGGGCGCGGCATTCACCATACCGCTCGGCATAGGCTTCAAGTTCAAGCCGGCACTGCGATGGAACCTCGGGCTGGAGTTCCTGATGAAGAAGACATTCACTGACAAACTCGACGGGGCCTCACTCTCCGACCCCCTCGGCATAAAGAGCGACTTCATGAAAAATACCGACTGGTACAGCACGTTGACGCTCACCGTGACTTACGAATTCAGCAAGCGCTGTGCCGTGTGTCATTATAAAGACTGAAAAACTAAACAACTAAACTGACAATGCAGGAAAAAGGTTGCAGCGGCACGCCGCGTCACATAGCAATCATCATGGACGGCAACGGGCGATGGGCCCGCGAACGCCTGCGCGGGCGCAGCGAGGGGCACGCCGAAGGCGTCAACAGTGTCAACTCCATCACCAAGGCGGCCTCCGACTTGGGGGTGAAATACCTGACGCTATACGCATTCTCCACCGAGAACTGGAACCGTCCGGCCGCTGAAGTCGACACCCTGATGCACCTCATAGGCTCGGCAATACGCAAGGAGACACCGGAACTCGTTGCCAACAATGTACACATCAACCTCCTTGGTGACATTGACCGTCTTCCCGCCGAAGTGCGTGCAGACCTTGAAGAGGGGCGCAAGGCCACCGAGCATTGCACCGGCCTCAACCTCAACCTCTGTCTCAGCTACTCCTCGCGCTGGGAGCTGACCCAGGCCGTGCGCCGCATTGCTGCAGAAGCGAAAGCCGGCACATTGGCACCCGAAGATATCGACGAGCTGACTATTGACTCGCACCTCGCCACAGCCGGAATGCCCGACCCAGACCTGCTTATACGCACCGGCGGCGAACTTCGCATAAGCAACTTCCTGCTCTGGCAGATAGCATACAGCGAACTTTATTTTACGCCCGTACTCTGGCCCGACTTCGGACCTTCCCACTTGATTGAGGCCATCGAGGAGTTTCGCAACCGCGAACGCCGATTTGGCAAAACTTCCGATCAGGTTAAGAACGAAAGCATCTTATGAAACATATCTCTAAAATATTTCTGACTTTATTGGCACTGCCCGCACTGCAGGCGGCGGCTCTCGACTTAAAACTCGACATTCCCACCGCTCCGGTCGACACTGTCTACAATCCCGACATCATATACTCCCCTATCCCGAAACAATATGAGATAGCCGGCATAAAGGTGAAGGGCATACCCGAATCTGACGAGTATCTCGTGATTGGCTTCTCAGGCCTCTCGATTGGCGACAACATCGATATTCCGGGACAGGAAATCACAGATGCCGTGAAGCGTTTCTGGCGTCAGGGCCTTTACTCCAAGGTTGAAATCAACGCCGAGAAGATAGCGGGCAATAAGATATGGCTTGAGATAGAGCTCCAACGCCAGCCCCGCATGTCGGAGATTAAGTTCAGCGGAGTGAAGGGCAGCGAGAAGAAAGACCTCACCGAGCGGCTCGGCATGGTGTCGGGCCAGCAGCTCACGCCCAACATCGTGGCCCGCGCCAAGCAGATTATCGAGGAATACTACGCCAAGAAAGGCTTCAAGAACGCCGAAGTCAAGATAGTGCAGCAGCCTGACCTTTCCAAAGAGAACCAGGTGATACTCGACGTGCGCATAAACCGCAACACCAAGGTCAAGGTGCACAAGATATATATCGACGGCAACAAGGTGCTCTCCGACCGCAAGATCAAGCGCACCATGAAGAAGACCAGCGAGAAAAACGACCTGCTCAAGCTCTTCAGCCAGAAGAAATATGTGGAGCGCGACTTCGAGGACGACCTCAACCGCATCATAGAGAAATATAACGAGCTCGGTTATCGCGACGCCAAGATTGTAAAGGACTCTGTGGCCAAATATGACGAAGGCAACGTGGATGTGTTCCTCACAGTCGACGAGGGCAAGCGTTACTACATCTCCGACATAAACTGGGTGGGCAACACCGTATATCCCACCGAGACACTCAACACGCTGCTCGGCATGTATCCGGGTGACGTATACAACCAGAAATATCTCAACAAACGCACACAGGAAGATGAAGATGGCGTGTCGTCGCTCTATCAAGACAACGGCTACCTCTTCTTCCAGCTCGTGCCGATAGAGGAGCGAGTGGAGGGAGACAGCATCGCGCTGCAGATGCGCGTCATCGAAGGTCCGCAAGCCCGAATCAACCGAGTGATTATCAACGGCAACGACCAGCTCTATGAGAAGGTGATACGCCGTGAGCTGCGTGTGCGTCCGGGTGAGCTATTCTCCAAGAGCGACCTGATGCGTTCAGCCCGCGAGATTGCAGCCGGTGGCCACTTCAACCCTGAGAACATGGACATCCGCCCCGAGCCTAACGAAAACGACGGCACCGTGGACATAGTGTTCAACCTCGAGTCGAAGGCCAACGACAAGGTGCAGCTCTCGTTCGGTTGGGGCCAGACCGGTCTAACAGGCCAGGTGGCACTATCATTCTCCAACTTCTCGATGAAGAACCTCTTCAACCCGAAGAGCTACAAGGGCATAATACCGCGCGGCGACGGCCAGACATTCTCCATCTCGGCCCAGACCAACGCCAAGTATTACCAGAGTTACTCCATATCGTTCTTCGACCCATGGATCGGCGGCAACCGCCCCAACTCACTCGGAGTGTCGCTCGACTTCAGCCGCTCCACCGGTATCAACTCGCAGTTCTACAACAGCATCTGGCAGAACGCATATCAGAACGCCCTCTACAACCAGTACAGCTACAACACCAACTATTCGGGCGACTACGCATATCAGAACGCATACGACCCCAACAAGGTGCTCCAGATGTTTGGCGCAAGCGTGGGCTTCGGCACGCGCCTGAGCTGGCCTGACGACTACTTCCAGTTCCAGGCCACACTCGGCTACCGCTGGTACTACCTGAAAGACTGGGATTACCTCTACTACATGCGCAACGGCACATCCAACGCCTTGACGCTCGGTCTGACGCTGTCGCGCTCGAGCATCGACAACCCGATCTACACACGCCGTGGCTCACAATTCTCAATCGACCTGACCGTGACACCACCGGCAAACCTGTTCGGCCACAAGGATTGGAAGAAACTTTCGGAGCTTGCAAGCTACAGCAACACCAACACCGATAGCCGCGAGGCAGCTCGTTCGCAGCTCTACCGCTGGATAGAATACTGGAAACTCCGCTTCAAGAGCAAGACCTTCACCCCACTCACCGACCCCGACGGCAAATGGACACTCGTGCTCATGACACGCGCCGACTTCGGTCTGCTCGGCAGCTGGAACCGACACATCAAGACCCCGTTTGAGACATTCTATTTCGGCGGCGACGGTATGAGCGGAAGTTACACCTATGCCACCGAGACGATCGCTATGCGCGGTTATGAGAACGGCCAGTTCACCCCCAACGGTTATGAGGGTTATGCTTACGGCAAGTTCACATTCGAGCTGCACTTCCCCTTCCTGCTGCAACCCAGCACCACCATCTACGCTATTGCGTTTGCAGAGGCCGGTAACTGTTGGACTTCAGTGAGCGACTTCTCCCCCTTCAACCTGAAACGAAGTGCCGGTGTGGGTGCACGTGTATACCTCTCGATTCTCGGATTCCTCGGCATCGACTGGGCCTACGGTTTCGACAAGGTGTGGGGACGCAAGGGTGGAAGCCAGATCCACTTCGTGCTCGGTCAGGAATTCTGATGCAGTCGACTCCCCGATACATCTCGCTTCACGTCTGTCAAGACGCGTTGTTAACAATTATTCAGGATTCAGACATAAACTTTAAACTTGGCGGTGTGTCTTAAATACATAACAAGTTAAGGAAAAACATGGCGGTGACTTAAAAAATCACCGCTTCAAAAAAGAGAACAGATGAAAAAGATACTGATCACAATGGCAGTGGCCTTGATAGCCACTCTGTCGGCCTCAGCGCAGAAGTATGCGCTTGTCGACATGGAATACATACTCCGCAACGTGCCGGCTTATGAGATGGCCAACGAGCAACTCAACCAGGTGAGCCTGCGCTGGGAGAAAGAAGTGAACGAAGTGACCAAGGAGGCTGAGACAATGTATAAGAACTATCAGGCCGACATGGTGTTTCTGACCGATGACCAGAAAAAGAAACGCGAAGAGGAGATAGTGACCAAGGAGAAAGAGGCCACTGACCTGCGCTACAAATACTTCGGCCCGGAGGGCGAGCTCTACAAGAAACGCCAGTCACTCATGAAGCCGATACAGGAGGATGTATACAATGCTGTAAAGGCAGTGGCGGAGGAGAAAGGGTATCAGACGATATTCGACCGTGCATCGTCGCAGAGCATAGTGTTTGCATCGCCGCGTATCGATGTAAGCAATGAGGTGCTCGCCAAACTCGGCTATTCGAAATAAAGGTATAACCCGAGATGATTTGAGATGACTAACCGATAATAATAAACAATCAATAACCGTAAACTAAAAATGTTCAAGAAAATCATTCTGGCAGTAGCATTGGCACTGCCCATGCTCAGTGCTTCGGCACAATCCACACTCAAGATCGGACTCGTAGACACAAGCACTGTGATCCAGGCACTCCCCGACACTGAGGCCGCACAGAAGAAAGTGGCTGAGGCATCCAAGAAATATGAGGATGAATATGCGAAGCTCGGCGAAGAGATGAAGCGCATGTATGATGAGCTCGCCAACATGAAGGAGGATGAGCTTCCCGCCATCCGCGAACGCAAGACACGCGAATTCCAGGACTACCAGGCCAAGGTGCAGACATTCGAGCAGAGCGCACAGCAGGACCTCGCCAAGATGCAGCAGGAACTTCTTGCCCCCATCTATCAGAAGATTAAGGCAGCTGTGGAGTCAGTAGGCAAGGAGGGCGGATATTCTCTCATCCAGGATTACAACCCTCAGCTCACTTTCTACTACGCAGCTCCTGTCACCGACATCACTCCGCTCGTGAAGACCAAGCTCGGCATTAAATAAGAGCTGAATTCAAAAAAAGAAGCCGGAATAAATGATTTCCGGCTCTTTTTTGTAATTTTTTTGTCTAAAACTAATGAAATATATGGCCAGCACACCAAAACCCGGACGCATCGGGGTCTTTGACTCCGGCTATGGAGGTTTGACAATATTGAAAGGGATACTCGACGAGCTCCCGCAGTATGACTATCTTTATCTCGGTGACAACGCCCGCGCCCCATATGGCGGCAGGAGCTTCGATATCGTGTTCGATTTTACACGCCAGGCGGTTGAGGAACTTTTCAGACGGGGTTGCCACCTGGTGATATTGGCGTGCAACACGGCCTCGGCCAAGGCCCTGAGGTCGATACAGCAGCATGTGCTTCCGGTGTCTTATCCCGACCGGCGCGTGCTCGGGGTGATTCGCCCTACGGTCGAGGCAGTCGGAGAAATCACGAAGAGCGGCCATGTGGGTCTGCTCGCCACTCCCGGCACCGTGCGCAGCCATTCATACCGCATGGAGGTGGAGAAGCTCTGTCCCGGCGTGGAGATTACGGAGCAGGCATGCCCTATGTGGGTGCCCCTTGTGGAGACCGGCGAGGCCCTCAGCCCCGGTGCGGACTACTTCGTGCAGAAATATATCGACGAGGTGATGACACAGGACCCCGACATCGACACGCTCGTGCTCGGCTGCACACACTATCCCATCTTGCTCTCCAAAATCAAACGGCATGTGCCCGAGGGTGTACAGATCATCTCGCAGGGCGACATCGTGGGCAAGAGCCTTAAGGAATACCTGAGCCGCCACCCCGAGATGGATGCCAAGTGCTCCAAGGGGGGAACGGTAGAGTTCCTCACCACCGAAAATGCTGAGAGCTTCGACGGCTTCGCCCAGCTCTTCCTTGACTGCCCTGTGAGCAGCCAGCGAATCACACTTTAATACAGGCTCTTCATAATGACCTAATCACATTATGACATTATGATATTATGATATTACGACATTATGACATAATGACATTATGACATAATGACATACAGAAAAAAAATGAGACTATGACACTATATCCAAATCTGATACTTGATGCTCTTCGCACTGTTCGTTATCCGGGCAATGGCAAGAACCTTGTGGAAAACGAGATGGTGGAAGATGATATCCGCATAGAGGGCGACAAGGTGTCGTTCTCGCTGATTTTCGACAAGCCGACAGACCCGTTTGTTAAGAGCGTGGTCCGCGCTGCCGAGACTGCCATCAACACTTTCATCTCGCCCGACGTGCAGGTGAAGGGCAATGTGGCTGTGAAGTATCGCTCGCCACTCCCCCAGGCGAAGCCCAATCCGCTGCCGGGCGTGAAAAACATTGTGGGCGTAACCAGCGGCAAGGGTGGTGTAGGCAAGTCTACAGTGGCCGCAAACCTTGCCGTGGCCTTGGCAGCCAAGGGCTACAGGGTGGGACTTCTCGATGCTGACATATTCGGGCCCTCCATGCCCAAGATGTTTGGCGTGGAAGATGAGCAGATTTATATGGTCAACAAGGAGGGACGCGACTGGATTGAGCCATTGGAGCGTTATGGCGTGAAGATGCTATCGATCGGTTTTCTCGTAGACAAGGAGAAGCCGGTGCTGTGGCGCGGCGGCATGGCGAGCAATGCCCTGAAGCAGCTCATCACCGACGCGTGGTGGGGAGAGCTCGACTATTTTCTCATCGACATGCCCCCGGGCACAAGCGACATCCACCTCACTCTGGTGCAGACATTGCCCATCACCGGCGTGGTGGTGGTAAGCACCCCGCAGGAGGTGGCTCTGGCCGATGCGCGCAAGGGCATAGCCATGTTTACCGACGATAAGGTGAATGTGCCTATTCTCGGCCTTGTGGAAAACATGGCATGGTTCACCCCGGCCGCTCATCCCGATGAGCGCTATTATGTGTTTGGCGAAGGAGGGGCGGTGAAGTTGGCCGAAAAGAGTGGAGTGAAGCTACTCGCACAGATACCGCTCGTCATGGATATCATGAGCCATGCCGACAACGGTGAGCCTGTGGCTGCGGAACTCGCCAAGCATGAGGCGGCCGCCAATCCTGAAGCAGAGGCATTCGGCAAGCTCGCCGACGCCGTGGTGGCGGCTGTAGACGATCGCAACGCCAACATCGCGCCTACACGCAAGGTGGAGGTGCATTAAAAAGCAATAACTTTTCAGATAATCGTTAATGGCTAAAAGTCAAAACAATACAGAGAGGCTCAAGGAATTGGGCACTGCACCGGTAGGAAAGATGCTCTTCAAGTACAGTCTGCCGGCTGTGGTGGGCACTGTGGTCAGTGCGGTATACAACATCGTGGACTCTATTGTGATTGGACAGGCCATAGACGACCCCAATGTGGTGGCCGGCATGGCTGTGACGTTCCCGGTGATGAACATAGTTACGGCCCTCGGCATGCTCGTGGGGGCCGGCGCCGCCACACGCACATCTATCGTCATGGGTCAGAATGACAAGCGCGCAGCGGAGGTGATATTGGGCAACTGCGTACAGCTCACGCTCATGATCGGCCTGCTGTATGTCACCGGCTTCATATTCTTCCTTGACCCGCTTCTGCGCATGTTCGGCGCTTCCAACAACACTCTGCCATATGCTCATGAATTCCTGATGTGGGTGCTTCCGGGCATGGTGCTGATGAACCTTACGTTCTCTTACAACAATGTGATGCGTGCCTCCGGTTATCCGGCCAAGGCGATGTATACCAACATGATAGGGGCTGTACTCAACTGTATCCTCGCACCGCTGTTCCTATTCGTGTTCAAATGGGGCATCAAGGGTGCGGCAATTGCCACCGACATATCGATGCTTGTGACAGCCTCGTGGGTTATGAGCCACTTCTTCAATAAGAATAACACACTGCATTTCGCGCCCGGCACTTTGAAGCTTAATTGGCCGGTGATACGCGGCGTGCTGTATATCGGTATGGCCCCGTTTCTGATCAACGTGGCCGGCTCGGGTATCAATGCAATCATCAACAACTCGCTGGTAAATTATGGCGGCGACAATGCTGTGGCGGCAGTCGTCGTGTTCAACCGTTACGTCACGGTGTTTGTGTTCGTGATTATCGGCATATGCCAGGGCATGCAGCCTATCGTGGGTTACAACTACGGAGCGGGGCGATACAAGCGGCTGTTCCGCACATTCTGGTATGCGGTGGCGGCAGGCACAGTGGTCTCCACTATCGGCTCGATGCTCGGTCTTTTCGCCCCCCGCACCATCGCCTCTATGTTCATGCAGGATGAAAACCAGATAGAGTGTGCCGTAAACTGTCTGCGCATCTCCTTGATGACCTTCAGCATCGTAGGCTTCCAGATAGTGACGACCAACTTCTTCCAGGCGTTGGGCATGGCCGGCAAGGCGGTCTTCCTGTCGCTCACGCGCCAGATACTCTTCATGATACCGCTGCTCTTCATCCTGCCGCCCATGTGGGGACTCGACGGCGTGTGGAGCACCTACCCGTTAAGCGACAGCGTAGCCACCATAGTGGCCGCAATCTTCCTCTGGATCCAAATAAAGCGAATCAACGCAGCGCCGGTGGCGGCGGCGAGTCGCCGCTGACATTTAGTCGCCGCCGAGGACCATTATTTACGACAAAAGGAGGCTGTTAAGCCTCCTTTTGTACCCTGAGCCGGGGTCGAACCGGCACGGATTGCTCCACTGGTGTTTGAGACCAGCGCGTCTACCGATTCCGCCATCAGGGCATCTTCGGCAATGCAGCTGCGCTGCATTGCCTCTATTGCTCTGCAAAGTTAATATCTTTTGCGCTAATTTCCAAATTTATCTTGATTTTTGTCCATTCGGACGCGCTTTTGCGGGTCGATGTAATAACCGGTTGAAGTGTTAATCTTCGTTGTCGTTGTTGTTGTCGTCGCCGGAGGCTTGTGGTGCGGGCGGAGTTACTCGTAGCGGACTTTGGTTTTGCGGAGCACCTTCCAGTAGCCGTTCTCGAAGATTGCCGTGCCGGCTGACTCTGTGATTATCCTTGTCACTCCGAGAGTGTCCTGAAGGTCCTCGCCCACGCAGCCGTTGGCCAAATATTCCGACGGATTGGCAAGCGCCACATCGACAACTTCCGGTTCGTCGACAACATGGAAGGTACCTACAAGACCGTCGTTAGTGTCGAGACGATAAATGGTGTTTCCGGCATTAATCTTCCTGTCGGCGCGCACGAAAATGCCGCGGGCATTGGCGCGTCCAAGATAAATCACCTTAAGGATCGGGGCCTGTGCTGGCTCGGCCGGCTTAGCCCCAGCCACAGTCGGCTTACGCGGGGCAGCGGTAGCCTCTTGGCGTGCCGGAGAGGCCTGAGCTGCTGCGGCAGCCACCGGGGCAGCTTCGCGGCGCTGCTGCTGTATGGCCGCATTATTGCGGAGCATCATATTCTCCTCACGAAGCTGCGCCACCTTATCCTCAGCACGCTTGCACTCAAGTTTCATCTTCTCCAGTTCGGCGCCGAGGTCGGCCGAGCGGCTCTCCTCCGCCTGCAGACGCTTACGCATATCCTCGAGTTCCTCATTCTTGCGCGCGATAGCCTTCTTGGCCTGAGCGCGCAGCTCCGCGCTCTCACCCTCCTCATCGTCCGAGCCGGGTTGACGCTTCATCAGATTGGCCGCATAAACCACGAGCCATATCACCACGCCAACAAGAATTGCAAGCACAAGAATGTATACCCACGTGTGGCTCTGCTCAGGCTCCTTCATCGAAGCATCGGCAGCATCCTTCTCCATCTGCTGCTGGTCCTTAAGAATCTCATCACCGGCAGCCGGGGCGTCTCCTACCTCTGCCATCGTGCCGATAATCGTATCGGCCACCACAGCCTCCTCGGCCTCAACCGCACCCGCCTCAGGCTTGGGAGTCTCAGGCTTGGGAGTCTCAGGCTTGGGAGCCTCCTTGGCCGGAGCGCTCACCTTCATCTCCATGATGAGTTTGCGGGCCTTGCTGCGGCCACCGCGACCCTCGGCATTCAGACCCGGGGTCTGGAAAGCCGTGCCGGCCCAGAAGTCAGCAAGTTTCTGCTTGTCCCACTTAGCATACTCGGCGGCCGACGGCACCTTCACCGCATTGAACGCCTTGATGTTCTCCTTTTCCTTAGCCTTCAGCTTCGAGCTAAGCTCAGCCATCGACTTCGGGTTGACATCATCGAGATAACCGGAGCCATTGTTAGCCCAGCGCAAATAAAACTTGGCGGCAATAGCACGCGCCTGGTCCATCTCCTTGTCGGTCACCGACCAAGCGGGAATCACCGCCACGGCAACCAATAACATAGTCAATATCTTCTTCATATAAATCACGATTCGTTACAATTTCTTACGCAAACGTGCCACCGGTATGCCCTGGCGGTCGCGATATTTCGCCACCGTTCGGCGCGACACGTCGTAGCCACGCTTCTGCATCTCCACCATCAGTTTCCTGTCGGAGAGCGGATGCAATTTGTTTTCGGTCTCAACCAGAGCCACGAGTTCAGCCTCAATCTTGCGGTTGGTGGCGGCATCGGCACCCTCACGCTCCTCACCTATCGAGTCGCTGAAGAAAAAGCGGAGCGGCAGAATGCCCCAAGGCAGGGCCACATACTTGTTTGACGTGACACGCGATATCACCGACATATCGAGTCCAGTGAGATCGGCCACATTCTTGATCATCATCGGCTTGAGGCGATACACATCCTCGGTGCGGAAATAATCCTCCTGAATCTTGACAATCGCCGTCATCACCGTCATCATGGTCTGTTGCCTTTGGGTCAGCACCTTGATGAAGTCGCGGGCATCGTTATATCTTGTCACCACAAATTCGGAGCCCTTCTTCGGTCTCCCTTTCGCAGTGCGCTCCAGGTTTGCCATGGCCTGCTCGAAACCGGCCTCGATGCAGAGCTCCGGTATGCGGTTGTTGAGCGCGATAGATATTTCGTCATCCTCCACATTCACCACAAAGTCAGGCACAATCACATTATTACCCTCAGCCGGGTCATGACCGAGAGCAGCCCCCGGCTTCGGATTGAGCGAGAGAATCACCGAGAGGGCCTCCGAGGTCTCCTCTTCAGAGAGCTTAAGGGCCGACATGATGCGATGCTTATGCTTCATGGTGAAAGCCTCATAGGCATCATCGATGATGCGCAGGGCATTATCGCGCTGACGCGAAGGCCTCATGGCGAGGAGCTGCATGCGCAGGCAATCGCGCAAATCGGAGGCGGCTATGCCGGCCGGCTCGAGGCTGCGCACCACCGAGAGAGCCTCCTCAGCCTCGCTGCGAGTCACCTCCACACCAGGCCCGAAGGCCAAGTCGTCGATAATGTCGGTGAGCGAACGGTGCAGATAGCCATTCGAATCGAGGCTGCCTATGATAAACCGTGCCGCGGTCTCGACATTAGCCGAGAGGCACCGCTCGGAGAGCTGCTCGAGAAGCTGGTCATAGAGAGTCTCCGACTCGTCGGCCGGGCTGAACACATAATCATCGTCGGGCTTGGGGCGCGAATACACCGGATATCGGCGCACATCCTCCTCCGTAGTCTCCTCCACCACTCCGAGAGCCGGATTGTCCTCGAGCTCACGCTCCACCACCTCCTCGAGCTCGGGCGTATTGAGCTCGAGCATACGGGTGAAGCGCAACTGCTGCTGCGACAACCGTATACCCAACTTCTGGGTCAGCTCAAGATTTTGTGATGAAGCCATGATGAAGCCGTATTGAATAAAAAAACCCCTGCCGCCTGAAGCGGCAAAGGGAATCATCAGTACAGAAAGTGGGACTCGAACCCACACGCCCTCATCGGGCAAGGGATTTTAAGTCCCTCGTGTCTACCATTCCACCATTTCTGCATCCTTCGCCTTCGTCACCTGTCGGCGACGCGACGACTTTGTGTAGTGCAAAATTAATCAAACTTTAGCGTAAAAACAAAGAGTCTGCACATTTTTATTCATATTTACATTTTTTAATTTTAGGCTGCATAATTCTTGCAGTCTATCTAATTAATTTTGCATCAAACAAAAGAAGGGAAACCAACAAAATCAAAGGAGGATATTATGGAAGGGATTATAAGGAGTTCAATAAAGCCGGGAAGCGACCGGCGAGTCACGCCCTCCGGGGCATCGCGCTACGTGCGCTATGGCGACAGGATATTCGTGCGCGTGGTCAACTTGCAGCAGGCATGGCGCACGGTGGCGGAGTTTGAGCTGAGCAACTGCGCCGACATGAGCGAGGTGTATGGAGAATTGCGCCATCGCACACACGGCGAGCGCGGGCTGATGAAGCTCTACGTGCGCAACGCCACGCGGGGCTGGAGTTTCGAGCAGCCCTTCAAGCTATATGGAGACACCAGGCCATCTGCTCCCGGCATCTCGGTGACACGCCGCCCCATGCAGCCGGCGCACCGCGAATACGCGCAACCCTCACTCTTCGGCGCCGAGACACCGAGGGCCATACCCGACAGCATCAAAACCTACGAGCTTTAGACAATCCATCAACTCATCGACTCATCAACTCTTTTGTGATATGCGATATTTTTGCTAAATTTGCGGACAATATCAAATGCGCGTCACCGTGAATGCGTGTTCGACCCTTAGAGCCCATCTCATAAAAATTTTACCCATAGGGGCGGCTTATTTTTGAGCTGA
>CAJTYC010000016.1 GCA_910584185.1 uncultured Muribaculaceae bacterium | reverse complement strand
ACTATGGTCAATGCCTGCGAGATGCTTCGTGGCGTTGAGAAGCAACGCTGCGCTTGGTCCCAACAAGGGTGAGGACTTTGCTGTGATAATGGTGCCGTCGGCAAGCTCGATGGCCGAACAAGGCACTTCTGTCATCGCCGCGCGGCTGCGGGCTGCCGACACAGTCTTGCGATATGCTATGTCGATATTGGCTTGCTTGAAAAGCAACGCTATCTTGTTGACCTCGCTGTCGCTGACTTGCGCCTGAGCAAATCGGTTGAGCGCCGTGAAGTAACGGCGTATGATCTCCTGGCGCGATGCCTCGCAGCATACGTCGTTGTCGCTGATGCAATAGCCCACCATGTTGACACCCATGTCGGTCGGCGATTTGTAAGGGTTATGCCCATATATGCCTTCAAACAGGGCATCAAGCACCGGAAATATCTCTATGTCGCGGTTGTAGTTTATGGCCGTAGTGCCATATGCCTCAAGATGGAATGGGTCAATCATGTTGACATCATTGAGGTCGGCCGTAGCTGCCTCATATGCTATGTTGACCGGATGTTTCAACGGAAGATTCCACACGGGGAATGTCTCGAACTTGGCATAACCGGCCTCGATGCCGCGCTTGTGCTCGTTGTAAAGCTGGCTCAAGCATACGGCCATCTTGCCGCTGCCGGGACCGGGCGCTGTGACAACCACGAGCGGACGCGTAGTCTCCACATAATCGTTCTTGCCGAAACCCTCATCGGAGTCTATCAACGATACGTTGGTGGGATAGCCTTCGATTGTGTAATGGCAGTAAGATTTTATGCCCATGCGCTCCAATCTCTCGCGAAACGCGTCTGCACTGCTCTGCCCGTTATAGTGTGTAACCACCACCGAGCCTACCATGAAGCCTCGCTTCATAAACTCGTCGCGCAGGCGTATCACATCCATGTCGTAAGTGATGCCGAGGTCATTGCGAACCTTGTTTTTCTCTATGTCCTTGGCGCTGATCACGATTACAATCTCAAGCTGGTCGCGAAGCTGGCTCAGCATGCGCAACTTGCTGTCTGGTTCAAAACCCGGAAGAACTCTGCTTGCGTGATAGTCGTCAAATAACTTGCCTCCCAACTCGAGGTAAAGCTTGTTACCGAAATGCGCTATGCGCTCCTTAATATGCTCCGACTGTATGCGGAGATATTTTTCATTGTCAAACCCTATTTTCATGGCGCAAAATTACAAAAAACTCACAACCCACCCAAATTTATTTTTTTCAATGTCACCAAATTTGGAATTTTAGGAGTTTTATGTGTATATTTGCAGTTGTTAGTGACTTCTCTACCCATATCGAAAATAATCTTATATGATTATATAGGTGAGGGACTATTACAAACATTGTATTTAGGCAGCATATGGAACAAACCACATCATATGATTCGATAATCAAGCAAAGGGCCGAGCGAGTGTTCGACTGCATGAGCCACCGCGTGTCGGCCGATGACCTTCGCCGCATACGGGAGGCTTTTGAATTTGCCGCTATGGCGCACGCCCCGCAGAAGCGCAAGACTGGCGAGCCTTATATATTGCACCCCATAGCCGTGGCGACTATCGTGGCCGAAGAACTGATGATGGAGGCAAATGTGGTGATGGCCGCTTTCCTTCACGATGTGGTGGAAGATACCCCTTACACTATAGAGGATATCCGCGAGCGGTTTGGCGATGATGTGGCCTTTCTTGTAGATGTAGTCACGAAGAAAAAGAAAAACACTTATGTGGAGTCCAAGCAGGTCGACAATTACCGGCAGATGCTTAATTCTGTGCAATATGACATACGCGCGTTGCTGATCAAACTCGCCGACCGTCTGCACAATATGCGAACCCTCTCCTCTATGCCGGCCGACAATCAGATGAAAATCGCCGGCGAGACCGACTATTTCTATGCCCCTTTGGCCAACCGCCTCGGCCTGTATAATGTAAAGACCGAACTCGAAAATCTCAGCTTCCGCTTCCGATGCCCTCACGAGTACTCCGAACTCGAATATCTGATAGAGGGTGACCGCAAGGCCCAGAAGGCAAGGCTCGATAAGTTTGTGGAGGAAATTCTCGCTACGCTCGAGACTGCCGGTTTCTCGGTGAGTGTGCATGTAGATTACCGTCATCCTTACAGTGTATGGCGCAAGATGCATAAGTATGGCGACGATTTCAACCATCTGAAATACCGCCATTTCACTGAGATTGTGTATCGAAACGAGCCGGGCGTGTCTGAAAAGGATATGGCTCTACGCATCTACTCTGTTCTTACCGACCGCTTCCGAGAGAAACCCGGTGGTATATCAAACTACATAGACACACCTAAGGAGAATGGATATCAAAGTTTTCACGTGAAGCTCCTCGCAGACTTCGGCCGATGGCAGGAGGTGCATATCAGCAGTGAGCGCATGGTGCTAAACTCGCGTCTCGGATGCGTGGCCGACCGTTCGGAAGACAGCATAGTGCGTTGGATTGACAAGTTCAGATTCATTCTTAAGGATATCGCCAAGCAGAGCCAGTCTTCCGGATATATCGACAAGGTGGTCTCTTCGTTCTATAACGACGACATTATGACTTTCACACCAAGGGGTAGGGAAGTAGTGCTTCCGCAGAAGGCCACTGTGTTGGATTTTGCCTACGAACTCGGCACTCCCCTCGGCGAAAAGGCCAAATATGCTCGTGTGAACGGATTCTTGGCTTCCGTAAAGTCGCAGTTGCGGCGCGGCGATGTCGTGGAGATATTCACCGATCCGGAGGCGCACCCCAAGCCTGACTGGCTTGATGCAGCCGTGACATACAAGGCCAAGAAGGAGATAGGCAATTATCTGAAGTCTTTGAAGAAGCCACGGTATGACCGTTGCCCCGAATGCAATCCGATGCCGGGCGAGGAGGTGATAGGTTTCAGAAATGATGACGGTGAAATCACAATCCATAAGCGCGATTGCCCGCTTGCCATACGGCTCGCTTCGCAGCATGGCGACAGCATTGTGTCGGTAAACTTCGAGCCCGATGATACACTTTATCCCGTGGAAATCCAAATTAAGGCTGTAGACCGCTATCACCTCTTTGTAGACCTGGTAGACTGCATATCAAACAAGCTCCACCTCGCCATAGACGCAATCAACACGGAAACCACCGACAACATCGTCACGTTGCGCATTTCGTTTGCCGTGCATGGATTCGAGGAACTGCAAACCATCATGCAGCATATCTCCGCCATCGAGGGCGTAGATGAAGTGAAAAGAATATGCCTATAAGTATATGATTCGCTGATTGGAGGAGCCCCTGAACAGCAAGTCGGGGTCTTTAAGCGACTCGACAAAAGGCCCTTCCACTATGGCCTCCACGTCTTTAAGTGCCCCCATAAGCCGGGGCGTTTGCTGTATCTGCTCCCACGTAAATCCTGTATAGACCCACACCGAGTGACCGATTGACCGCACGCGGGCTGCAAGTCCGGCCACGGCTTCAGGCTGATATAGAGGGTCTCCCCCCGACAGTGTGACATCGAAATCTTCTTCAGCCACGATTTCCATGAGCTCATCTATGCTCATTTCCTGCCCGGCCTCAAAATCCCAGGAGTGCGGGTTGTGGCACCCTGGACATCTATGTCTGCAGCCAGCCACATATATGGAGGTCCGGAATCCCGGACCATCCACAGTTGTGCCACGCATTATGTCAAGCACACGCAACGTCATTTGTGTACTATTCTGTCATGCAGTTCGGCAAGCTTGCCGGAGTTCCAGCGGTCGGTGGTGCCGACAAGATAGCCGGTGATGCGCTGTATTGTCTCGAACTTCGCTCCGCATTTGGGGCAGTGCTCTGCATTCTTGTCGGCATTCTCGTAGCCGCAGTTCGGACAATGGTTGCGGTTATGGTTTACCGACCCATAACCCAGATTGTACTGGTCCATCATGTCGACTATCTGCATGATAGACTTTTCGTTGTGGGTGGCATCACCATCTATCTCCACATAGAATATGTGTCCGCCGCGTGTGAGCTCATGATAGGGCGCCTCTATCTTTGCTTTGTGGCGAGGCGAGCAGTGATAATACACGGGCACATGGTTGGAGTTTGTGTAATAATCCTTATCGGTGACTCCGGGGATTACTCCAAAGGTCTGGCGGTCTTTCTTGGTAAATTTGCCCGAAAGCCCTTCTGCCGGTGTGGCAAGCACTGAGTAGTTGTGGCCATATTGCTCGCAATATTCATTCGCACGGCTGCGCATATGGCTCACGATCTTCAGTCCGAGCTGCTGCGCCTCGTCGCTCTCGCCATGATGCTTGCCCACAAGAGCTATGAGGCATTCGGCAAGTCCGATGAAACCTATGCCGAGAGTGCCCTGGTTTATTACGCTCTCTATCGTGTCGTTTCGGTCGAGCTTGTCACTGCCGTTCCATAACACGCTCATCACGAGCGGGAATTGCTTGGCAAGTGCAGTCTTCTGGAAGTTGAAGCGCTCGTTGAGCTGACGGGCTGTCAGGTCGAGTATATCATCGAGCTTTTCGAAAAATCTTGTGATGCGCTCTTCCTTGTCCTTGATATTAGACACCTCGATGGCGAGACGCACTATGTTGATTGTGCTGAACGAAATATTGCCTCTCCCCACCGACGTTTTTGCGCCGTAGCGGTTCTCAAACACGCGTGTGCGGCATCCCATGGTGGCCACCTCATGCTCATAGCGCTTGGGGTCGTCGGCTTTCCAGTCCTCGCTGCGGTTGAATGTGGCGTCGAGATTCAGGAAGTTGGGGAAGAATCTGCGTGCCGTCACCTTGCATGCAAGCTCGTATAGGTCGTAGTTGGGGTCTTCGGGCAGATAACTCACGCCTCTCTTCTTTTTCCAAATCTGTATCGGAAATATTGCCGTGGCCCCATTGCCTACACCCTCGTAGGTGGAGAGCAGAATTTCGCGTATCACGCATCTGCCTTCGGCCGATGTGTCGGTGCCATAGTTTATGGAGCTGAATACCACCTGGTTGCCACCGCGCGAATGTATTGTGTTCATGTTGTGGATAAAAGCCTCCATCGACTGATGCACTCTACCCACTGTCTTGTTTATGGCGTGTTGGAGCATTCTCTCCTCACCTTCAAGACCGTCGAGGTCTTTGCGGATGTAGTCTTTCAGCTCGGCATCATACAGGTGATGCAGATCTTGGCTTGTGAGTTGTTCGAGGTTCTTGATTTCTTCAACAAATGATTTGCGCACGAACGGTGCAAGATAGAAGTCGAAGGCCGGTATTGCTTGGCCTCCGTGCATCTCGTTTTGCGCCGTCTCAAGCGATATGCAGGCTATCACGCTCGCCGTCTCTATACGCTTTGCCGGACGCGATTCGCCATGCCCTGCCACGAAGCCGTGCTCAAGTATGCGGTCGAGCGGATGCTGCACGCATGTGAGCGACTTGGTGGGGTAGTAGTCTTTGTCGTGTATGTGCAGATAGTTGTTTTTCACTGCCTGCTTCACGGCTGCTGTCAGCAGATAGTCGTCTACAAACGGCTTTGTGGTCTCGCTCGCAAATTTCATCATCATGCCCGCCGGAGAATCGGTGTTCATGTTGGCGTTCTCGCGGGTCACATCATTGTTCTTGGCCTCGATAATCTCCAGGAATATGTCTCGTGTCTTGGCGCGGCGGGCTATGTTGCGCTGGTCACGATATGCTATGTAACGCTTGGCCACATCCTTGCGAGCCGATTTCATCAGCTCAATCTCCACCTTGTCCTGAATCTCCTCAACAGTCATGCGAGCATTGCCGGTCATGCCGATGCGATCGGTGATTTTCTGTATCAATGCCTCATCCTCGCCCGTGTCTGTGCAGAGCATGGCCTTGCGGATTGCTGCCTTGATTTTCTCTTCGTTATATCCTACCACGCGTCCGTCGCGCTTGACAACTGTCTGTATCATGGGGCCTGTTTTTGCTATGTTTATATTGTTCAGATTTATAGCTCCGGTTTGCTTCTTGCTGACGTGAAGCTGCCCGAAAACAGTTGCAAAATTATAAATATTTTACCTCATTTGCAATAGCTATTTGTGTTAAATTTTTAATCAAAATTTTTATTTTGGATAACTTTTTAACTTGTCTAAAATGATATAATATTGATTAATAATATATTAAAATTATTTTTGGAAAATTTTGAGCCAATCTTTATTTTAAAGATTGGCTCAAAATTGATTTTATGTCTATATCGTCAATCCATCCTGTTGCGGTAGTCTTCGTAGGTATATTCGCGCAGAAGCACCGGTTCTCCCTCTGTCGGTTTAAGCCATATGGAGGGGTGTTGAATGCCGTTAAACATGTTGGTCTTCACGGTGGTGTAGTGGTTCATGTCTTTAAGGGTTAACCTGTCTCCGGCCTTTAGTTCGCGGTCGAATCGCCAGTCGCCCACGTAGTCTCCGCTGAGACATGAGTTGCCGCCGAGCCGGTAGGGGAGCCCTTCTTCTGAATTGTCGGGCAGGGCTTCTGCAATGGCGGGCTTGTAAGGCATCTCGAGGCAGTCGGGCATGTGGCATGCGAATGAGGCATCTATTATGGCGGTCTTTATGCCTGAGTCTTCCACCACGTCGAGCACTTCTGTCACAAGGTCACCGGTCTGCCAGGTGAATGCGCTCCCCGGCTCTATGATGAGCTGAAGGTGTGGGTAACGCTTATGCAGGTCTTGCATCAGCTCCACGAAGAGCGAGGTGTCGTAATCTTTGCGGGTGATGAGGTGCCCTCCTCCCATGTTTAACCATTTCGCCGATTTGAGAAGATGTCCATATTCCTTTTCAAATGCCTCAAGCACGGCTTGTAGGTCTTGGCTCGAGGACTCGCATAGCGCGTGGAAATGCAATCCGTCGATGCCTTCGGGCAGGCCCCCTGCGAGGTTGGCGGGATTTTCGCCAAACCGAGAGCCTGGCATGCATGGATTATATATGTCGGTTTCTATCACGCTGCAATGGGGATTGACCCGCAGCCCGGCCGACACATGCTTGCCGGTTGACTTTTCATATGAGTCCATTGCCGGCTTGAATCTGCGAAATTGCGCCAGGGAGTTGAATGTGATGTGCGAGCAACCTTTGAGGAACTCCGGGAAACTCGCATCGGTATATACCGGACAGTAAGCATGCACGTCGTTGCCGAGATGTTCAAGCGAAAGTTTCATCTCGTTGAGCGAACTCGCCGTAGAGGCGGTGAAGTATTCCGCTATGATGGGAAATGTCTTCCAGAGCGCGTTGGCCTTAAAGGCCATGATTATTTTCACTTCCGCTTCGCGCGCCACCCGGCTAAGTTTCTCCATGTTGGCGCGAAGCTTATCTTCATATACTATATAATAAGGTGTCTGCATCTTATTTAAGTGGTAAGTATGAGTTATGAGTTATTCGGTGAGCTATCCTCGGTGAGCTATCCTCAGTGAGCTGACCTTATAACTGTTAGCCTATGATGTTGAACTTGGCGTAGCGTAGCAGCAGGTTTTTGGTGCCGACGTTGTCAAACACGACGGTTATGCTTGGCTCGCCGCTTATGTTGCCGGTTTTTGCGATCACGCCCTTGCCAAATTTGGAGTGTTCTATCTTCATACCGGTCTTGAGCGAGTGTGCACTATGCTGCGGCTTGTCACTGCCCGAGGTGTTATCTTTAATTTTCACCATGCGGTGGCGCGAGGAGGTGGCGAGATGCAGCGGGTTGCCTTCGCTCAGCGAATCGTTCTGCCCGTAGCGACGTTCTGCGCCATATCGGCTATAGTTGGCCACCGGATTGAAGAAGCTCTCTTCTGCTATCGATGCTGACGATGTGCTGCCGGACTCTTCGCGGCTCACATATTGAGAGTCTATGTCGGCCAAGAAGCGGGAGGGCGACGACATCTTGGTCTGACCGTTGCGGAAGCGCGACTTGGCGTATGTGATTGTACACCGTTTTTTTGCTCTCGTTATGGCCACATACATAAGCCGTCGCTCTTCCTCTATCTCTGCCAGTGAGTTCATCGCCATGGCAGAGGGGAACAACTCCTCTTCGGCACCGACTATGTAGACGTGTTTGAATTCGAGTCCTTTGGCGGCATGTACTGTCATCAGTGTCACTTTAGGCTCATCGGTCTTGTCTTTCTCGTCGGCATCGGTGGCAAGCGATACTTCCGAAAGAAATGCCGCCATGCTCACATCTCCTTCGCCTCCCTCTTGGCGCATCTCCACAAAGTCTTTCAGACCGGTGAGCATCTCCGACATGTTTTCTTGCCGCGATATGTTCTCGGGTGAGTTATCGTTGGCATAAAGCAGGAGTATGCCGGTGCGGTTGTAGATGAGCTGGCCGAGTTCGTAGGCATTCGATTTCTCGTTGTCGGCGATAAACTCGCGTATCATGGCCGCGAAGACGTTGAGTTTTTTGATTGCGCCGGAGTTTAGCCCGGTCTCCACGGTGTCGATGTTGTCTATGATGCCCCAAAGGCTGCACGATGCTTCGTTGGCAGCTGCCTGAAGTTTCTTCACGGAGGTTTCGCCGATGCCTCTTGTAGGGAAGTTTATGATGCGGCGCATCGCCTCATCGTCATCAGGGTTGATGGCCACACGGAAATATCCTATCACATCTTTTATCTCCTTGCGTTGGTAGAAGGCTGTGCCCCCTACGATTCTATAACCTATATTGCGTTTGCGCAATGCCTCTTCTATAACGCGGCTCTGGGCATTGGTGCGATAAAGCACTGCGTATTCATCATACGAGTCATGCTCTTTGAGCTTCGTGGCATTGATGTCGGTCGATACGACGTATGCCTCTTCGAGGTCGCTGTATGTGCGGATTATGTTGACCGGCGCCCCTTTCTCATTTTCCGAATATACTTGCTTCTTGAGCTGACGGCGGTTTTTCTCGATGAGGCTACCGGCGGCGTTGACGATATTCTGCGTAGACCTGTAATTGCGCTCGAGCTTGAAGGTGCGCAAGCCGGGATACGACTTCTCGAGGTTGATGATATTGGCTATGTTTGCCCCGCGAAATGAATAGATGCTCTGCGCATCATCGCCCACAACGCAGATTTTCAGGTCGGGTTTGGCAAGCAGTGACACTGACACATGCTGGGCAAAGTTGGTGTCTTGATATTCATCCACAAGTATGTATTTGAAATACTCCTGATAATGGTGCAGCACGTCGTGATTGTCGCGCAGCAGGGTGTTCATGTGGAAGAGTATGTCGTCAAAGTCCATGGCATTGGCCATGCGGCAGCGGGCCACATATCGGGCAAATATCTCGGACAGCATGGGCCGTTTGGCTTTGCGGTCAGCATCGTAATATTCTGAGCGATATTGCTCGGGCGTCATCATGGCGTTCTTGGCATTCGAAATCTGCGATGCCACCGATGCGGGCTTGTATTGTTTCTCGTCGAGCCCCATCTCTTTAATGATTTGCTTTATCAGTGAGCGGGAGTCGGTGGTGTCGTAGATTGTGAAGTTGCTGTTGAAGCCAAGGCGGTCAGCGTGTGCGCGCAGCATGCGGAGATAGACGGAGTGAAAAGTGCCCATGCGGATTTTTGAGGCTACTTTTTCTCCGACAACTTTCGATATGCGGTCTTTCATCTCGCGGGCTGCCTTGTTGGTAAATGTCAGCGCGAGTATGCGGTATGGTTCTATGCCGAGCCGTATAAGGTGCATGATCTTGTAGGTGAGCACGCGTGTCTTGCCCGACCCTGCGCCGGCTATCACGAGCGATGGCCCGCCGCAATATTTCACTGCTGCCCGCTGCTGCGGGTTCAGTTCGTCGAGATATTTATATATGTTGTTGTCCACGTTAGTTTTCGCTGCCTCCGAGTGTGGAGGTGTAATCCGGTATTTGAGGTATAAAATTATAATTGCCTGAAGTGTAGTCTATCTTGCAGCAGTAGTGGTTAAGGCCATTGCTTACTATCAGATAGTCTGCATGCAGTGTCATGTTGTAGCGTACTATCTGGTCGAACACTGCCTGTGTTATCTTTATGTCGGGGGCTTTGTATTCGACTATTATACGAGGGTTTCCCTCACGCGAGAACACCACGGTGTCGCAACGCTTGCGTGTGCCGTTGACCTCGATGCCTATCTCGTTGGCCATTAGTGAGGCGGGATAGCCAAATTCGCTTTGCAGCCATGATGCGAAGTGCTGCCTTACCCACTCTTCGGGTGTGAGCGTTACCCATTTGCCGCGCAGCGTGTCGAAGACTTTTGTATCTCCTTTGGTTTCGCTTATTCGCAGCTCCACCGGCGGTAGATTGAGCGGGGGGTATTTTATTGTCATCTTTTGGTCTTTACTTCTTCAGCTCGTGCAAATCTCTTGGTAATCTCTTGCTCATTTCTTGCTCATTTCTTGCCTAATGCTTCGTTGAGCACTTTGGCAAGCCTCAGCCCTCCGCGCAGAAATTGCTGCTCCACTACAGGTGTCCATACGGCTATGTAGTCGTATTCTACATTGGTGTCTATGGGTGTCTTGGCATACACATCTTTGCAGATCTCGTAGGTCTGACGGCCCCATTGCTCAGGAGTGGTGAGGCTGAGTATCTCTGCCTGCTCGGCGGCCGTGGCGCGGTCTATCTGCTGTTGCCATTCGGTATATGACCATTTGTGGGCTGCCTCCACCAGTTTGCTGTCCCACACGGTGTGCAGGTTGGTGCCGTTGCGGAAGTAGTATACGAAGTGTGAGTTGCCACCGCGGTCTGAGTAATGCCCCATGTGCAGGGGTTGATGTATGTCGCCCAAGAAGTGCACCACCATCTTGAGCGCAAGCGACCGCTCCTCTTTGCTCTGCTTTTTGTCGGAAAGTATTGCTATTTGCTCGTTAAGCGCTTTAACGATGTCTCCTTCTTTGGCCTGTCGCGCATTTTCGAATGTCTCATCGGCATCGATGTTCTTGTAATGCCAAGTCTTAGAGTATGAGTATTCGGGAGTGTGCGAAGCATTGTCGAGCCAATTTGAGTAATACACTATCGACTTGCCGTCGAGCAGCTCCTCTGCGGCAGCCTTAGCCTCCGGAGTGAGGTGGCATTCGGCTATGTATGCCACGGTGTCGTGCCCTTTCTGACCCCAGGCCATACCTAAAAGTGCAGGCAGCAAGCACGCGCATGTCAATATCTCTCTTCTATTCATCATCGATAATTTTTTACAAATTTAATAAATAATCGGCAATATTTTCTATATTGTGGCAATCGAAGTGGCAGTATATACTTTCGCGATGCTTGACTCCCAATTATTTTTGCGATATTATTAGGATAATTTAACATTATTTATTAAATTTGCGTTAAGAAAAACACTTAGTTATGTCTGAGAATACAATGTATGAAACCTTGATGAGCTTGCCTTTGTTCAGAGGTGCTTCTTGTGAGCAGTTTGCAAAGTTGGTGGAGCACTGCAATCTTGATTTCAGGACTTATGAGCCTGGTGAAACTGTGATCAAACCGGAAAATAGTGTGAGGACACTGAAGTGTCTCGTGTCGGGGAGATTGGTGGCATCTCATTCTCTTTTTAATGGGAGGGTCAAGGTGATTGAAGATGTTGTGCCGGGCAGATTTCTCGGTGCCGAACGGCTTTTTGGGCTAAATAATCACTTGCATTATAAGGCGGTTGCAAAGGTGCGTTCCGGTACAATGGAGGTGGACAAGCATCAGTATCTTAATCTCGTGGCCGAAAATCCGGTTTTTCTACTTAATCTGCTGAATTATCTTTCGCGACCGATGCAGCAGTTTCAGGATAATATCAGCGAAGCCCCATCTTTTTCGCTGATTTGCATAATTGCCTCTTTGCTCGAATGCACCACCACTCGCGACAGCGAGAATATCATGCTTGTCTCTGCCGGAAGTTCTTTGGCCGATGTCTTGACGCATAACCACCAGAATGCAGCGCAGCAGTTCCGCATGCTCGAAAATTGTGGCTATATAAAAGTGGAAGACGCAAACCATATACGTATTCTCGACCGCAACCGTTTCATCGAATTGATAGACGATTCGAAAGCATAGTCCATTCTCTTCGATACACGTCTGACTCCAGTTGTTGAATCTTGTCCGCAAGAGTCGGGCAGTTTGGAAACATAGTTTGCATACGCGACTTTTTTTTCTTAAATTTGCGTTCGTGCAAGTGCCGGTAATGTGCATAGCGCAGCATCTGTAAACCTTATAATTAATTATCATGTCGAACAATACAAGCCTTAAAGTTCGCCTCTCAATCCTCAATTTCCTCGAGTTCGCGGTGTGGGGTTCCTATCTCACCTCTTTGGGAAATTTCCTATTTAATGCCGGCCTCGGAAGCCAGATTGGATGGTTTTATGCCATGCAGGGCATAGTGTCTCTTTTTATGCCTTCGCTCGTCGGCATACTTGCCGACCGTTGGATTCAGGCCCAGAAGATGCTGAGTCTGTGCCATTTGTTGGCTGCTTTGTTTATGGGTGCTGCAGGTGTGTACTGCATGTTTGCCGGCGGCAATATCTCTTTCGCGCCGCTCTTTGTGCTATACTCTTTCTCAGTGGCGTTCTTTATGCCGACCATCGGCCTCAATAATTCGGTGGCGTTCAATGCCCTAACCAAGGCCGGGATGGATACGGTGAAGGATTTCCCACCAATCCGTATTTTCGGCACAATCGGCTTTATCTGCGCCATGCTTTTCGTCAATTTCGTGGGGCCCGAAAATGCTAAGTTCCAGACTTCTTATATGCAGCTGTTGGTGTCGGGTGTATTGAGCGTGATTATGGCAATTTATGCCTTGTCCATGCCGAAATGCCCGGTCAATTCCGCACCCTCGTCGGGCAACTGGATTGACCGCATGGGACTACGTGCCTTCACTCTTTTCAAGCAAAAGAAGATGGGTGTGTTCTTTATATTCAGCATGCTGCTCGGTGTCTCACTCCAGATTACCAACGGTTATGCCAATCCTTTCATCACCTTCTTCAAACAGCTCCCGGAGTATGCTGATGTGTGGGCCGCCCAAAATGCAAATGCCTTGATTTCGCTGTCGCAAGTTAGTGAGACGCTTTGCATTTTACTTATCCCATTCTTTCTGAAGCGTTTCGGCATCAAGGGAGTTATGCTGATGTCGATGTTTGCATGGGTGCTCAGATTCGCTCTTTTCGGTCTCGGTAATCCCGACGGTGGAGTGTGGATGTTTGTGTTGAGCTGCATTGTGTATGGCATAGCTTTCGACTTTTTCAATGTGTCGGGAGGCCTTTACGTTGACAAGGAGACGTCGAGCGATATTCGCAGCAGTGCCCAGGGTCTTTTTATGATTATGACTAACGGTTTGGGCGCGACCATCGGCACGTTGGCTGCAATGTGGATTGTAAACCATAATGTGGTTGCTTCCGACCCTCTCGATGTGCAACTTCATGGCTGGCGCGTGAGCTGGATGATCTTTGCCGGCTTTGCTCTCCTGGTAGGCATTTTGTTCTGGATAATATTCCATGACGATAAAAACGCTGCCAAACTTGACAAGCGTGAATTAATCGAATCCGAATCGGATGATGCTGCCGGTGTTATCGAAGAATTATAATGATACGTTTCTATTCACCTCAAATCGAAACTCTCGCCGAACTCCCTGAACAGGAGTCGGCGCATTGTTGCCGTGTGCTTCGTATGAAGGCAGGCGATGTCATAAATGTGGTAGATGGCAACGGACGTGAGTTCGTATGCGAGATTTCAGATCCGCATCCGCGTCACACATCTCTTAATATTCTTGAGGTTCACGACGAACCCTTGCATTGGAATCCATACATCACCTTGGCTGTGGCTCCCACTAAAAATATCGACCGCATGGAATGGCTTGCCGAGAAGGCTGTAGAGATTGGTGTGAATCGATTGGTGTTTGTGGAATGTGAACATAATGTGCGTAGGGTGGTGAAGCGTGAACGAATCGAGAAAATCTTGGTATCTGCAATGAAGCAGAGCCTGAAGTCCACTTTGCCGGTGTTTGACGAAATGATGCCGTTGGAGACTTTCTTGAATGAGGATAAATCGGCCATGAAGTTTATGGGTTATTGCAATCCGGAGATTGAGCGTCGGGATTTCGCCAATGTTTATGATGGGGTATCTGATGTGTCAATACTCATCGGCCCGGAGGGTGATTTCTCTAAGTCTGAGGTTGAGTTGGCAATCAGCTCGGGTGTAAGCCCGGTGACGTTCGGCAATACCCGACTGCGCACAGAGACCGCTGGCCTGTATGCGCTATGCGCCGCCCATACGCTCATATCCATGAAATAACATAAATAGTCGTCGCCGGAGGTTCCTCCCTCCCGGTCGCTTCGCGTCGTTATGGAGTCGCGAAGCCTCCGGGAGGGAGGAGCCTCCGGCGACGACTATAAAATTTATTATCTCGTGCCAGTAGTCGACTGCGGCTGTGGTGTTGCAGGTGTCTGCGTTTTCGGACTTGCAGGCGGGATACCCGGATTCATAGGTGTGCCAGAATTAAAGAACAAGGGATAGGGTATGCCGAACACTTGTGCGGTGCTTCGTCCCGGACTCATCCAGCCCTCCACTATAGTGTCGCGGCCTGACGGATTCTCAAACGTGTAGAGCCCGAATTTATACATCACTGCAGCAACATGCTCAAATACGCCTGACATCAATGCCTCGTAGGCCGCCCAAGCCGAGGTTGATGTGAAACAGTATATCCAGAATGGAATGCCCACTGAGGTCTGTGCCTGTGTAGCGACGAAGCATGTGTCGGCATGCGAGATGCCGGGATTTGCATCAAGCCATAGTTTCATATAAGCTCTGAACACCCCAAGGTTAGTGTCGATGGTGCCATCCACCAAACCTGCAGGATTGTTGACTGCATATTCCTTACCCTCTTTGCGCTGCTCTATTTTCTTGGTTATCCAGTCCCTGAGCAGCGGTATCTCGGCGAATTTCTGCAACATCTCGTCGGTTGTCTCCACCACGCTGTCGGCATCTATCATGTAGTTGCGGCTTATCTCGCGGGTGTGTGACTCCTGCATGTTGCGGTAGTTCTTGAAGCCGTTGGTAATCAAGTTGTAGGGTGGCACTGTAGATATTGTCTTGTCCCAGTTGAGTATCTTCACCTCCGTTAGCGAAACTTCGGCCACTGTTCCGTTGGCGTTGCCATTAGGTAGTGCTATCCAGTCACCAACATGCAGCGAGTCATCTTGCGCAAGCTGCACTCCGGCCACAATGCCAAGTATTGAGTCCTTGAACACCAACATCAACACTGCCGCGAACGCGCCGATCCCGGCAAGGAGCGCACCCGGCGATTTGTCGAGCAGCAATACTGCCATTATGATTGTGGCGACTATCCACACGATGAGTTTCACCACCTGCACTATGCCGTGCAAGGGGAGATTGCGCTTGTTCTCGCGCTTGTCGATAGTAACCCATATTACGTCGCTGAGCGTGCAAAGCGCTATTGAAACCTCTATCACGATATATATAACCGTGAGCCGTGTGAGCCATGACAATATGGAATTGTGCATGTAGAGCGTGAACTGTATAAGTATCAGGAATATGATGGGCGGGATAATCCGACATGCCTTTGTGAAGAATTTACGCTCCACAAGCAGAGCGTAGAGCATCCCTTTGATGTGTTGCTGCAGTTTATGGAGTATCAGCACGACTATCCATTGCAGCAGCATGCCGACTGCCATGGAGAACAGGAATACTACGGCGACATATAGTATGATGAATAATTCGGAATCATTCTGAAGTCCGAAAATCCTGAGAAGCCAATGGCACAGGTCCATCATGATGCGGGCGATAAAGTAAGTGCTCTCCGCTGTCGTATTCGACATCTGTATAGCGACGGGCGCGGCCTCGGCAGCCTTATGGGCGATGGCAGCGTGCCCGTGAACTGCCGTTATCGAGGTGAATATACTGTTGATGATGCTCATTATTAATATAGTTTATGTGTTGAATCAATCGGTGACACTAAATTTGTTTTCTTTATATGGTCATCTTATTTTGTGTCCCCTTATCCGCATAACAAGGTGGCGGGGCAGTTTGTTTGAAATAGGACTCTGCAATGCAAAAAGACTGACTGTCCGGGCTCTCTCTCCATTTCGCAATTTTGTGAATAAAAAAGCTAATATGCTGAATTGCGATAGATTAAAATGTATTAACATTCGTTAACAATTAAAGAGTGCAGTTTTTGCACAGCTTTTGGTATGTGTGCATATATTTTAAAAACATGTTATAAAACATATTTTTGCCGCAAGTTTGGGTATTATAACCGTTTACGACACCGTTTTTGCAATAAGATAATATTTTTGACAAAAAATAATGTGATAAAATTGGATTTGGCGAATGTTTTTATATAAATTTGAGCATACGGAAATCGAAAATCTTAAAATGTGTTAATCGATGGAGAAGACGTTAGTATTGCTGAAACCCTCGTGCGTAGAGAGAAATCTTATCGGCGAAGTGATAGGAAGGATTGAACGCAGGGGACTTATAATTTGCGGCATGAAGATGATGCAGCTCGACGAGAAAATTTTGCGTGAGCATTATTCGCATCTCGTTGACAAGCCTTTCTTTCCGGAGCTGTGCGCTTCGATGATGGCTTCTCCGGTTGTTGCCCTTTGTCTCAAGGGCGTAGATGTGGTCAGCGTGTTCCGTCAGATGGTCGGTGCGACCAACGCTCGCAAGGCTGCCCCGGGCACAATCCGCGGTGACCTCAGCATGAGCGGCTCGCTCAACATCATTCACGCCTCTGATTCAGTGGAGAATGCTGTGATCGAAATCAGCCGTTTCTTTAACCCTAATGAGATTTTTGATTATACTCCGGCTAATCTCAAGTTCATTTACGAAGCGGGAGAGTGATTCTCCCGAACTCTTTCCCGGGTTTTGCCCGCAGTTCAAATCTTTTTGTAATGTTTAGACTTAAGACTTTTTTATTGGCAACTGTCTGCGCAGCTTTCGCTGTCCAGCCCATCACCGCCCAGAACATAACCTCAAAGAACCCGCATTCGCAGGCTCACAAGCGTCTCTTGGCAAGCCGTGCGAAGAGCAACGACCAGATTAAGCTCGTGGAGCGCAACACGTTTATCGACCTTATCGATGACATTGAGCCGGAACCCGATATCTACACCGAGGGTTGGAACAGCAAGCGAGTTAACCCGTTCAATGAGTCTGAAGTGCCAAACTCGAAGATTATCGACGTGACAGGTTACTATATGCCTTGTCCGGGTCAAGTGACTTCAAATTATGGCTACCGCGCGAAGTTCGGACGTATGCACAAGGGCATCGACCTCGCCATCCGTTCCAACGACACTATCCGCGCAGCATTCGACGGTAAGGTGCGTCTTACAAATTATGAGGGCAAAGGATATGGCAATTACGTGATTCTTCGTCACCCCAATGGCCTCGAGACTGTATATGGCCACCTCAATAAGTTTCTCGTGAAGCCCGACCAGGTGGTCAAAGCTGGCCAACCCATAGCTCTTGGGGGTAGCACCGGACGAAGCACAGGACCGCACCTGCATTTCGAGACGCGATACATGGGATATGCAATCAACCCTAACGCTATCTTTGATTTCAAAAACCAGACAACCCACACCGACACATACGCTTTCTCCAAGAGCACCTACACACAGGCCCGCAATTATGCGCCTAAATCCAATCTCGCAAAGAGTGACTCTAAGGAGAATGTCTATAAGAGCGGCACTGACAGCCGCACCACCTATACGGTGAAGAAGGGTGACACGCTTTCATCTATTGCAAGGTCATATGGCATGTCGGCCACAAGATTGCGCAATATTAACGGTCTTGAAAAAGCCGATAAAATACAGGCCGGTCAGGTGTTGAAGCTAAAATAAAGGAGTTTGTGAATATAGACTTGGGAGGAGTGCCACGACATTCCTCCCTTTTCGTTTTTATTATTCCCCAAGATTTTGTAATTTTGCGTACATGGATACAAAAGCATTGGTAAGCAAATTGGCCATTCAGTTGGGACGTGATTCCGCTGATGTGGAAAAGTGTATTAATGGTTTCGCAGAAATTCTTGTGGAAGCCATGCAGAATGATGATGCACTCAATATCCCGGCATTCGGTTCGTTTGAACCGAAACTGAAGTCGGAACGTGTCTCTGTGCATCCGGCCTCTGGCGTGAAACTCCTTGTTCCCCCTAAACTGACCGTGGCTTTCAAGCCCTCGGCAATACTCAAGCAAAAAGTGCGCTGATGAACGATAAGATTACTTTGCCGGCACTAATTCAGTTACTCGCTTTGCGAACCGGCGACAGCAAAAAGCAGGCTGAAGATTTCATTAAATCTTTCTTTAAGGAAATTAGCGATATCCTGGCAGAGGGCGATTCTGTCAAGATTCGTGGCATAGGCATATTCAAGGTGATTGATGTGGATGCCCGTAAGAGTGTGAATGTCTCAACAGGCGAGGCCCACGAGATTCCGGCGCACCGTAAGGTCGTGTTTGTCCCCGACAAGGAACTCGCCTCAGCGGTCAACGAACCATTCAGCATGTTTGAAACTGTAGAACTTCCTGAAGATTCCGAAGACCCCGTCTCCGCTGACGATTCAGAAGCCGCTGATCACCAAGAACTCCCCGAAGATCCGAAAGAGGAATTGCACGTACAGTTGCAAGAAGAATTGCAGGTCATACCTGATCAGCAAGATTTGGGAGAGGAAAGCTACGATGAGAATATAGATGCTGCAGCTGAAGAGACCGTAGATGACGCTGAAGATGAGAATGCTGAAGATAATTCTGAAGGGTATGAAGATGTAGCGGAAGATGATGAAGCGGCGAACGATTCTGATGACTCTGATGAAGATATGAACGTGTATACTTATCAGCAAGATGAATCGGAAGATAGTCCTACTTCGCAATCTGAGCATATTGTTGAAATCAAACAGTCGGAAGAATCAGATTTGCCGGATTCTACATTAAAGAGAGAAGACGAATTCCCGCATGCCGAAACCCCGGTTGTCGTAGCTACAAGAAAATCACGTTTTGGCATAGGTTTCCTGTGTGGGGCATTGGCAGCGTTGTTGCTCTTTGCGGTTGCATGTGTCATCCTTTTTGTTGTTTTCCCCGATAGGATTAATCTTTCGGGGTCCGGGGTGTCGTCATGTCAAAATCAAACGGATTCAATTGAGCAAAAAGTTACCCCTCCAGCTGGTGCAGCAGCTTTGACAGCAGCAGCTGTGCCGTCAGATACGGTACAGGCGACAACCGGGGCGACAATCCAAGATGATATGGCACCAACACGCCCATCTGACGCGAATCCAAATGTAGCAGACAACACTTCCCAACCAGAACAAAAGAAGGTATATGACACAATAACGAAATCTCGTTATCTGACCACAATGGCCAAAGACCATTACGGCAACTTCAACCTCTGGCCATACATCTACGAAGAAAACAAGGCGATACTCGGCCATCCTGACCGCATAAAACCGGGCACGCAAATAGTGGTGCCGGACCTCAAGAAATACGGGGTAGACCCAACCAGCCCAAAAGATATAGCAAAAGCAAAGCGCAAGGGCGTAGAAATCTACTCTCGCTATAAATAATCAAATCATTTCTTTGCCCCCAGTGTGCAAAGTTACTATTCCCTATATTGTCGTCGCCGGAGGCTCCTCCCTCCCGGTGGATTCGCGAGGATGAGCGTGACGCGAAGCCACCGGGAGGGAGGAGCCTCCGGCAGCGACAACGATAACAAAGTCCGAACCGAAGTCTCCAAATAAAAAAAGGAAACTCAGCCATGACTGAATTTCCTTTACTTGAGGTACCAAGCAGATTCGAACTGCTGTAGACGGTTTTGCAGACCGTTACCTAACCACTCGGACATGGTACCCTGTTTTGTTTTGCGTTACAAAATTAATACTTTTTTTTGGTTCTACCAAATTTTCCCTGCATTATTTTGATATTTTTTTGGTCGAAGGTGTCTCAGTCGGTTCGCTCCTTGCGTGCGGCATCGAGTTTGAGCAATATAAAGAGTAATATGGTGAAGCCCCACAGCGACGAACCACCGTAGCTGAAAAAGGGTAGCGGAATGCCGATCACCGGACATAGCCCTATCACCATGCCGACGTTAATGCCGAGGTGAAATATCAATATCGACACCACGCAGTAGGCATACACCCGCTCAAACACGGTGCGTTGTCGCTCGGCCAGATATATCAGCCGCAATATCATTGAGAGAAACAGCAGGAGCACCGCCACCGAACCTACGAAACCTTCCTCCTCGCCGATTGTGCAGAATATGAAGTCGGTATGCTGCTCAGGCACAAATTTAAGTTTGGTCTGCGTGCCGTTGAGGAAGCCCTTGCCTGTCACTCCGCCCGACCCGATGGCTATCTTCGACTGGTTCACGTTGTAGCCCGCGCCGCGAAGGTTCTCCTCTATGCCCAAGGCTACCTTGATGCGCATCTGCTGATGCGGTTGAAGTATATTGCCGAACACATAATTTACTGAAAACATAAACAGCACTGACGTCACGGCAAAGGCTATCGTTATGACAAACTTGGTGATACGGTGCCTGAACATGGCAATAGCCGTATATATGATGCCTATTGAAAGGATAGCGAGGAAATATATAAGTCCGTTCACCTCAACGCCGCAAAGGCTCAATACGGCCACTATTATGCCTGAACCGACGAAACCATATATCACATTGCGGGCAATGATGATATCCTTGCAGTAGAACACAAGCATCAATGCGAATATCAGCATTATAAGCAGAAACACTGTGAACTCGCCCATAGGCAAGCCAAGTATCAGTGGCTCGGCAAATTTCACCGCTACCACAAAAAATGTAACCGCACAAAGCACCGAAAAAAGCACCAGACCGCTCATCCCCTCACGATAGAGCACAAAGATAAACGACAGGTAGACCAGTGCGCTTCCAGTCTCATTCTGCAGAAGAATCATGATGATCGGCAGAAATATGATGATTAGCGCACGGAAATAATTGCTTATCTTGGCATTGAGCGAGAAGTTGAATGAATCGAAGAGTTTGGCCAGAGCGAGCGCTGTGGCAAATTTACCGAACTCTGCCGGCTGAAGGCTCACCGGCCCGAGCACAAGCCATGAGTGTGAACCCTTGGTGTCGGGCGCTATGAATATTGTGACCAGCAATATGAACAACACGCCGATATATATAGGATAGGCATATGTCTTATAGATGCGGTAATCGGTGAGCAATATTACGCATCCCACCACAAGGCCGAGACCTATCCATAGTATCTGTTTGCCGGAGACTTCCTTGAGGTCAAACAGACTGGCGTTGTCGAAATCATAACTCGCCGCATAGATGCTGATTGCGCCAAACGAAACCATCAGCAGGTAGATGATGATTGTGACCCAGTCTACGGCCTTGAATACAGATATGCTTGAATCAGTGTTTCTTGACGCCACTTGATATTATTGTGTTAGAGTTCAACATCCGTTCTTCTATATGCTTGCGCGAAGGGCTGATTTCCCCCTTGAGATATTTCTCGATTATCAGCGAACCGATAGGCACGCCGAACGTGGCGCCGAATCCGGCATTCTCCACATATACCGCCACCGCAATCTTGGGATTGTGATATGGTGCGAAGCCCATAAATACGGAGTGGTCGCGTCCGTGCGGGTTCTGTGCAGTTCCGGTCTTGCCGCACACCTCCACGTCGGTCAGGTTGGCTATACGGCATGTGCCGCCCGTGACAGCCATGCGCATTCCCTCTGCCACGTCTTCATAATATTGCTTCTTGATGTGTGGGGCATGCCGTTCCTTATATTTCTTATCGATGGTGCTGTCGGCAATCTCCTTCACCACATGGGGTGTGATGAACCATCCTCTGTTGGCAATGGTGGCACAAAGATTGGCTATCTGGAGGGGAGTGGCGAGCACCTCACCCTGTCCTATCGAGATGGAGATGATAGAGTTGGCAGTCCAGTTGGCACCCCTGAATGATTTGCTGTAAAACTCTGTGTTGGGTATAAAACCGCGACTCTCAGCAGGCAAGTCCACACCGAGTTTGTAGCCGTAGCCCATTTCCACCATATAGTTCTTCCACTTGTCGAATTGCTTGGCCGCGCTTGTGCCGCGCTTATCTATCATATTTTTGAAGCCCCAGCAGAAATAGGCGTTGCACGATGTCTGCAAGGCCGGCTTGAGTGCTATCGGCGATCCATGGCCGTGGCATCCCACCCGGAGTCCGTTCACATATCCGTGATAACATGGATACATGGTGGAATTGGTGATTACTCCTTCCTGCAGGAATATGAGTCCCTGTGTAGGCTTGAATGTGGATCCGGGAGGATAGGCTCCCTGTATGCTGCGGTCGTAGAGTGGCTTCTGAGGGTCTTTCACGAGCATGGAGTAGTTCTTGCCTCGCTCGCGCCCTACGAGCAGCGACGGATCGTAGTTGGGCGATGTGACGAGCGCGAGTATCTCACCGGTGCCCGGTTCGATAGCCACTATGGCCCCGATTTTGTTGGCCATTAGCTGCTCGCCATATTGCTGAAGCTCTATGTCGATGCCCAATTTCAGGTTGTGCCCGGCCACCGGCGACTCATCGAGTTCACCGTTCTCATATTTACCTTTGATGCGTCCCAAGGCATCTTTCATCAGGATCTCCACTCCTTTGTGACCACGAAGTGCCGTCTCGTAGCTTTTCTCTATGCCTAAGTCGCCGGTATAGTCTCCGCGACGGTAATACCTGTCTCGGTCTATATCGTCGGCATTGACCTCGCGTATATTGCCAAGCACATTTGAAGCGCATTTGTAGGCATATTCGCGCACTGTGCGCTTCTGTATGAAGAAACCCGGCAGCAGATAGAGCTTTTCCTGAAGTTTGCCATAATCTTTCTGCGAAAGGTGAGATATGAGTTTCTGCGGCGTATAGGCCGAATAACCCGGATTTTTACGGGTGTCTTTCATGTCGGCCCAACGCTCGAGCAGCTGCTCCTTGGTGATGTCGAGCGAATTGCAGAGCATCATCGTGTCGAATTCACCTACATCCTTGGGTATCAGCATTACATCGTAGGCCGGCTGATTGAATACCACCAGCTTGTCGTTGCGGTCATACACAAGTCCGCGTGCAGGATAAATCACCTTGCGAAAGAAGGCGTTGCTCTCGGCATTCTCTTTATATTTGTCCTCGCTGACTTGCAGGTTGAACAGCCTTATGATGTATATCACCACAATCAGCAGCACGAAACCGCCAATCACATATTTGCGTTTCTCAAGTTTGTAATCCTTGCCCATCCTTAAGGTAAAGTCATTTCTTTGATACCAACGAATCAACCCCCAGCAAAATCAGGAATGTGAGGATTGAACTTGCTGCCGACATAATTGCAATCTCCTTGATGTTGGCGAAATTGAAATATTCAATCGAAAACACTAAGATGCAATATACCATCGACATAGAAAATAAGTACTTGCCATATACTGCAAAGCCGAGTGTGGACAATGATGGCGAAATATCTTTGGTGCGGTCATCTCTCGGTATATATGCAAAGAGCATATTGCGCTTCATCATGGCCAACAGCGTGCAGGCCAAAGCATTAACCCCTGGCGTGTTGGCAAACATATCTACTATAAGCCCTCCTGCAAATCCCCATGTCAGCAGCCAATTGGTAGAAAGAAACATGGGCAGGCGTATGATTACGTATATGAACACGAATGCCATGGCCACGTTGAAGAGCATAATGTTGTTGCAGACAAGCACCTGCACCAATATCAGCAGTATAAGTAACGGTATGTTGGTCAATACGGATTTATTCATTTCTCTCCTATTGTGACGGACTCTAAATCTCGGAAGTCTTTATGTCGTAGTTGGCCAAGGAGTCTATCTCGGTCTTGTATATGTCGTTTATCACGCGCACGGAGCTTAGTGCCTTGAAGTCAGATGATAGCTTTACCTTAAATGTGAAGAAGCTGTCGTCCTGACCATGTACTCGGTTGATTACAGTGCCTACGGGAATCCCCTCAGGGAATGTGGTGGAGTAACCGCTCGTTACGATTGTGTCACCGATTTGCCACACTGCATGCCTTGGCATCTCTTCTACATAGGCTATCGCGGCATCTCCGCCTTTCCATGCCAACGAACCAATAAAACCGGTGTTGCGCAGTTTCACCGAGAAGCGTTGTGTCTCGTTGAGCAGCGATATGACCCTCGACAGGTGGTCACCCGTCACATTTACTATACCAACGACACCGTTCTGGTCCACGACTCCCATGCCCGGACGTATGCCGTCAAGCCGCCCACGGTTTATCGTGAAGTAGTTGCGCGGGTGATGCGTATTGTTGTTTATTACAGACGCTGACACGTAGCCGAATCTGTCGCGCATGCTGGCCGGCATCGCACTGTCGCCCAAGAGTGTCTGCATCTCCGCAAGCTCGCTCTTCAGGTTGAGCACCTGGTTCTGGAGGTCCGCATTTGTGGTTTGCAAGCTCTCGTTGATGCTCTTCAGGTGAAAGTAGCTTGTCACTTGCGACCATGCGTTATACACACCTCCCGCCACCGAATTAGCCGATGTGAGATATACCGACTGCTGATAGACGTTGTTGTCTACCAGCAGCATGCAGCTCACCAACACATAAAATGTGAATAGGAACCACTTGGAATATCGTATGATGAAGTTGAGTATGTTCCTCACCTTCTCATTATCTAATTAGGAATGAGAATCGGTTTATGTTTTTCAATGCCACTCCCGTGCCCAACGCCACTGCGTGCAACGGATCTTCCGGAATCTTGAACTCGATGCGGATCTTGTCGGAGAATCGCTTTGCGAGTCCGCGGAGCAGTGCGCCGCCGCCTGCCAAATAGATGCCGTTGCGCACTATGTCGGCATATAGCTCAGGTGGCGTCTGCTCCAGTGCTGCCAAGATTGCATTCTCCATCTTGATGATGGTCTTGTCGATGCAATGTGAAATCTCCTCATAGGTCACGGGCACCTCCATAGGCAGAGAGGTCATGCGGTTGGGGCCGCACACCACGTATGGCTCGGGCGCGTCATCAAGTTCCGGAAGCGCGGAACCTACGTTAATCTTAATCTGTTCGGCCATGGTTGTGCCCACCCTCAGGTTATGCACGCGTCCCATATGCTCCTGTATGTCTGCCGTCAGGTCGTTGCCGGCTATGCGGATACTCTTGTTGCTTACGATACCGCCGAGCGATATCACTGCAATCTCCGTCGATCCGCCACCTATATCGACAATCATGTTGCCGTCAGGTGCCTCTACATCAAGACCTATGCCCAAGGCTGCTGCCATAGGCTCATATATCATATATACGTCGCGTCCGCCTGCATGTTCGCTCGAATCGCGCACTGCGCGAATCTCAACCTCAGTGGAGCCGGAAGGTATACACACCACCATGCGCAGTGAAGGGGAGAACCAACGGCGTTTGGGGCTGACCATTTTCACCATGCCCCGGATCATCTGCTCGGCGGCATTGAAGTCGGCTATGACGCCATCGCGAAGCGGACGGATTGTGCGGATGCCCGGAGGCTCCTTGCCTTCCATAAGGTGCGCGTTGGTCCCTACGGCCAAAAGCTTGTCTGTCTTGTTCTCAATCGCGACGACACTCGGCTCGTCTACGACTATCTTGTCATTATGGATGATGATGGAATTGGCTGTGCCTAGGTCCATCGCTATCTCCTGTGTGAACGAAAAAAGTCCCATGGGTGCTTTTTGTTAATGTGTTTTCAATTTCATTCCTCTCCACAATCCGTTGCAAAATTAATCAAAAATTTGCTTATAGCCAACTGCCATTTTAATTTTTATCTCAGTTTGCAGCCGATATTTTGATTTTTCATAATAATTGTCTAATTTTGTGGTTTCGGTCTCTCACCCGTTTGTTGTAAGGAAGTATATCATATAAATAAGAAATAAAGAAATTGGAAACTAACCATATAGATAAAGTGTCTCCACTGATTAAGGGGTCTTTGGACAATCGCCTTGGCATCTTGTTGCTGTCGTTTATTGTCCTGCTGATAGCTGTAAGTCTGATTTCCGGCTCTTTGGTCGGAGTGATGTGTGAGCGCTCCGCCATGTTGCTCTCTTCCGCGTTACAAAACATCTTATGCTTTATGCTTCCGGCGTGGCTCGCAGCTTATCTTTGCTCAAGTGCATGGCCCGAATATCTCGGTGTGAAATCACCCATGGGTTGTAGGCAGATTGTGGGTGTGCTCCTCTTCTTGATTCTTTTCACGCCGGCCATGAATGCTTTGGTGGAGTGGAATGAGAATATTCACTTGCCGGAGGCCTTCAGTGCATTGGAGCAGTCGATGCGCTCTATGGAGGATAATGCGGCTGCGCTTACCGACATTTTGCTCGGCGACACTTCCGTATGGGGTTTGATAAGCGGCATCTTGGTAGTGGGTGTGCTGACTGGAGTGGGTGAGGAAGCCTTCTTTCGCGCCGGCATTCAAAAGGCGTTGACGTCTTCTCGCATGAACCATCATGTGGCGATTTGGCTCACTGCCTTTATCTTCAGCGCCATACATTTCCAGTTTTTCGGCTTTTTCCCGAGGATGGTCTTGGGGGCTTTGTTCGGCTATTTCTATTGGTCGTCGCGAAGCCTGTGGGTCTCCGCGCTTGCTCATGCACTCAACAATTCGTTTGTGGTGGTGGTGACATGGCTGGAGAGGAATGGGCACATCGGTGAGGGGTTTGATTCGTTGGGCTCCGACTCCGTCGCGACTATTGTTGGTAGCCTGTTTGCGGCTGTGGGGTATTTAATTTTATTCTGGAAACCATTGATAGGGTATGGCAAAAAAATCTGATGTCTCGCAGGCGGAGCTCCGCAAGATTATTTCCGATATAAAGAAAGGCTCTCTCGCGCCTGTATATATATTGCATGGTGAGGAGGCTTATTACCTTGATTTGATAGCCGACAATATCGAGAAGTATGGGCTTGAGTCGGATGAGGATAGGGAATTCAATTTCAATGCGTTTTACGGCAATGATGCCGATATACCCTATATAGTTGCCACGGCCCAACAATTTCCCGTCATGGCCACGCGTAGGGTGGTGATGCTTAAGGAGGCGCAGGGCATGGCGCAAGCTAAAAGCCAGCTTGAGAAATTCGCCCCTTATGTGTCACGGCCAAACCCCAATACGGTGTTTGTAATCGTATACAAGGGTGAACCTTTCAAGGCGAGTTCGGCGCTGATTAAGGCCGCTAAGAAATCAGGTGCGGTTGTGTTTGAAAGTGGGGTGCCACAAGATTATCAGCTCTTCGGCATTGTGCGCGATTATGCCAACCAGCACAAAATCAATATTGGAGACAAGGCCTTGAATCTCATGGCTGAGTCTATCGGAACCCCTTTGAGCAAATTTTTTGGCGAACTGAATAAACTGACATCCATTGTAGGCCGGGGTGTTGAGATAACGGTAGCCGATGTGGAAAAAAACATTGGCGTTTCCAAGGAGTTTACAACTTTCGAGCTTGTCAATGCCATATCGACACGTGATTATCCTAAGGCGATGCGTATAGTGAAATATTTTGAGACAAACCCTCGCACCTCTCAAAAAAATGATCCTGTTAAGATGGTGGCCGGCACCCTTTTCAGCTTTTTCTCTAATCTTGTAATAGCACACTATTTGCCTGATAAGTCCGATCAGGCAATTATGGCTGAGTTCGGCTTAAGGTTTTCTGTACAGCTAAGGAGCATAAAAGATGGCATGCGCAATTATTCAGCTTTACACGCTGTCAATGCCGTGCACTATATCAGAGAGTTTGACACCCGGTCCAAGGGTATTGATTCGTTGCAATCGGATGTGGAGCTGCTCGATGAGCTGATTTTCAAGATTTTCACCTGAACAATCAAACATGGTCTTTAATCAGGTGATTCCCTCACCAACTCATTATGGCGTTTACAAGAATTATAATTATTTATGCTCTATTTTGTGCGGCAATGGCTGCAGGATTGTCTTGTGGCAGGGGGAGTCGTGATGATTATCTTGGTGACTTGAAGGATGAATGCCATGCGCTGGCGATTAGAGGAGAGACTCATAAAGCCGATTCTGTCGCAAAAATATTGCTTTGGCAGGCAAGGAAGTCTGATAATGCAGAATATGAGGCGGTTGCGCACTATTATTTAAGCCATATCAATTATGATCCGCTTGATGCGTACAACAGGGCGTTGCATCTTGACTCGGCGTTGGCGCTTGCAGGGCAGTTTCATAACGACTCGCTTATGTCGAGGATATTCAACATGAAGGGTGCCTATGAAACTTTTTATTATCACCGCTATTATACTGCAGAAGATTTCTTTGGTAAGGCCGTGTTTTTTGCGCAGAAGGCGGATAATCTCAAGCTTGAACTTACTGCTAAAAGTAACTTGTCAGAGATTTATCTTTGGTTGGATCCGACTGAGGGGCTTGATTTCGATTTGGAGATATACGATTATGCAAAACGCAACAATGATACAGTTGTATTGCTTTCTGCATCGTTCCATCTTGCAGAACGCCTTTTTCATAATCATTCTTCACTTGACAAGATTGAGCCATATCTGAATGACCTCTCAGCTCTTGGCCATTCAGATTTGGCTCAATATCTGCTTGGTGGTTATTACCTTCGCGTTGATTCTGTTGAAAAGTCTGAGTTTTTCATTCGAAGTTCGCTTGCCGCTGACTCAACCAGCCCGGAACGCAACGAACTACTGGCGCGTTATTTCATCAAAGTTGGTGAACCTGTGAAGGCTTATGATTTGATTACAAAAGCTTCACGTTATGTATTGGCCGATGAAGGAGGTGAAACAAGGCGAGAGATGTTAAAGATCAAAGCGGAATCTTTGGATTCATTAGGCCGGTTCAAAGAATCCGCAAAGTTGTATCAGGCTGCGATTGCAATAAGCGACAGTATGGAATCGGCTCGAAACCGTGAACTTGTGAGTCAATACCGGATTATCAAAAAGAATGATGAAATGCTTGCAAAACTTAATGCTGACATCTCCACTGCAAAAATGTGGCATTACATTCTGTTGTTGATAATAGTAATGATTCTCGCGGGTGTCGGCTTTTATATCTACAACCGGCGTAAGATCGGGTATTATCGTAGGCGCATCGTGGCTCAGAACAAGGAGTATCTCGGTATCCCGGAAAATATCTCTGAATCCGAATCCGGGGAGAGTACGGGTATAAAGATGGCTGAAGAAACGTTCAATACTCTTTTGGAGCGTATCAAAGATGAAGTCGAAACCAAGGAGGCTTTTCTCGATCCGCAACTTACGCGTGACTCCCTTGCAGAAAGGCTTGGTTGTAACCGTTCCTATCTGTCGCATGTCATAAAAAGGGCATATAATAAAAACTATACGCAGTACATCAACTCTCTAAGAGTGCGTCGCGCCATAAAGATATTGTCCGACCCCAATTCAAAAATTACCATGCAGGAGCTTACCTCCTATCTGGGGTTTGGAAGTAGTTCAACTTTTTATTCTGTCTTCTCTTCTGAGGTGGGAATGCCCCCGGGAGCATACAACAAAATTGCCAAAAAAACTAAATTGCCGATTCCGGAAAGTAGCCACATCATTTGTGTATGTATTAATAATACGTTGATACTTAATATATTATCAGTATTTATTTATATTAATTCGGCATTTTCACAAATCAGGAACATAAATATTTTGCAAGGTGTGTCTGAGAAGATAAATTTGCGATGTCGGGTCATTATCTGACAACTCGAGTAAACCACTTGTAATATTTATTGAAATGAAAAGAAGCTACATTTATTTGTTGGCAGTTTTGTCCGCAATCTTTACCGGCGTGACGGCTGCGGCAGAAAACGGAGAAGATGCTATCCGTTTTACGGTGAAAACAAATTATGAAGATGCTCTCAAAGTCACGACCATGGGAGCAGAGGAAAAGTCTGTCATTATGACTGAAAAATCCCGTGATTTTGAAGTTATGCCTAATCAGTGGGATTATGTATATGTGACAATTGAGGCGCAAGGCAATTATGCTATGGAGAGTGCGTCAAAGAAAGACGGGTCTCTTAGTGTGTATTCTAACAAGACAAGTGTGCGCCTTATGGCCAAGGACAACGGGGAAGTCATCAACGTAGGTCTCAGAGACATGGAGGCAACCCGTACAGCCACATGTACTGTAAATGTAGATGACCCTTCTAAAGTGAGTGTTGCAATGTATAACCCTTCTATAGGCAGTATTGCCATTCCCTTGGAAAAGGGCTTGAATACGGTTAAATTCGATCCGGAGAATGAGAAAAAACTTACTATCAAGAGTTACGACTCTATGACTCCGGTCTATTCCGTGAAGTTCAATGGTGTTGATGTCAATGCAGACAATATAGGTTTCACAGCATATACGCTCAATATGATTGAAGGATGCAATGTTGACATCACGGCTCTTATTCCGGCCGATCCCATAACTTTGACATTCGAATATGGTGATGACGGAGCATTGGCTATAGAAAGTGTCAAAGTCAACGATGAGGACAGGGCTTTGACCGGAAGCAACCTGGAATTGACAGCCGGAGACAAATTGACATTGACGGCAAAAGAGGACTATTGCATTGATGAGGCTCGTATGGGGGATAACATTTTCTATCTTTATTCCGGTCAACAAACTTCTTTCTATGTGTTGAGAAGTGAGTCATTATATATAAAAGCACATCAATATCCGACGTTGACATTCAAGATTAAAGTCTCGACTCCCGGCGAAGTCGCTGTCAGCTGCAATGGAACTGATTATATTCTTTGTCAAGGGGAACATACAATTCAAGCATTGAACAACAACGGTAGTGTGTATACTTCGAGGAGAAAAGTATATGGTTCGGAGCTGAATTCACCTGTAATCATAAACGGTGTGGAAACAGAAGATTCTTTCGCCAACCTTGATGCAGATGCTGTGTTGGAATTTGCTCCAGATGCTGTCGTGATGGATAAAAGATATGTGCTTTGGGTTGATAATGTGGATATTGCCGATTACAGATTCAATATTAACACCTCTTCTAACATACAATATCCCGGCAAGCTTGTAAATGGTTATAACGAGATAAGATTCTGTGATGCGTATAATCCATTCGAGATAGGTGCTTATTCAAGCCAGGAACTGGTCAAAAGATTGTTTGTCAACGGTGAAGAGCAGACTCAGAATTATGGTTCGTTTTCACTTGAATTTGCTGACAACGATGTCGCGAAGTTGTTTCTAAGTGGGATGCCCGTAGTTTGCAATTTGGAATATCAGATGGCTTCGGATCTTGACGTTACAGTTATTCACGACCTTGTGGCTGAACAAGAGGAATTAGGCTCTCCTTTCCAGGTTTTTGCCGGAACTGATGTGAAAATCATAAACAACTCAACTGATAAGGTCACAGTATCTGTGAACGGTTCCAATTTAGATGAAAATGAGAAAAGCTATAATTTTACGGTCAATGAGCCTGAAACAGTAGTAAAGATTTCGAATTCCGCACCGGCCGGCCTGTCATTTGCCGATGCAGAAAATGACAATGAAATATTCAACCTTCATGGTTTGGAGATGACATGCAAGCGCACAGATCTTCCTGCGGGAATATATATTTCTGATGGCAAGAAGATTGTAGTGAAATAAAAGATACTTGTAGAGTGTTTGGATTTAAACCTTTTTGATTTTGCGAATTGCCATATAACTAATTGATATAAACAAATATACTCTTATGAAAACAAAAAACAACATCCGACTAAGGAATCTGTCTATGGTGCTTCTGGCAACTTTGGTGCCTATGTCTTCATTTGCTGCACTGCATGGTGCCGGTACATCCGAGGATCCATTCCGCATATCGACTGCGGAAGATTTTCTCCAGATATCTGACAATTTTACTGCGGCATATGTGCTGACAGACGACATCGATCTTGAAGGTGTTTCTTTCGAAGGTTTTGGAGAGGACTTTACGGGCATACTTGACGGAGACGGTCATGTGATTAAGGGAATGACAATACTGAAAAGAGGTATTTTCCAGAACCTTAAGGGAAATGGAAAATTTGCGACTTGACTCTTGAGAATCCCTCATATTCACCTTCGGGTTGGATGTGGAACGGTGGAGTTGTCGGATCCATGGAAGGATGTGTCGATGATAATTTTACTCCTGTAATATCTGGAGTGAAGATTGTAGATCCAAAAGTTGAATCTGATAGCTTCCAAATGTGGTGGGGTGGTATCACAGGTTGGGCCACAAAATCTGTTGTAATTGAGAACTCTGCCGTTACAGGTGCCGATATTAATCTACCTAAGGCAATGGCCGGTGGCATTGTTGGTGAGGCTCCTGGCCCAGCAGACATCAAGAATTGTTTCTTTGAGGGTTCTATTGTCGGAGCCATGGTCGGTGGCATATGCAGCGAATTCCGACATGGCAAGATGTCTGACTGTTATGTCGATGCAGAATTGGCTTGTACCAAAAGCTGTGGTGGTCTGATCGCTAATACAGAAATCGCTTGTCAATGCTTCCACAGCCTGCAATTTGGCCAGGTGTACTTATGGAGGTGGAGACAACGCAGTGCTCTTGATGTCGGACAAGGGCATTGACGAGTTCGGTGCCACTGTTGCAGATGCCTCATATTATTATGTATCTCTGCCCGTCACTGCTCTCAAAGGAGGTATGCTCGAAGAAGGTGTATACACTGAAGAGCAGATTCATCTCAAAATGGTGCAAGTAGGTGATAAAAGGATGCCGTTCACTGATGTATTTTCTCAAGGTACCGTGCAGGCCGTGAAGTGTATGCTTAAAGTCACAAAGAGTGGAGAAAAAACAGTCGAGATCCTATTGACAGGTAAATTTGAAGGGTATGATTGCAAATTGCATTATAATGGAGAGGTGCGCTACAACAATGAAACAGCCGACGACGAATGGCAGCAACATGATGTGTGCATGGCTCCTGTGATTGCCACATGCTTCTATCAGCAGAAAATAGGTTTGAACCGGGATCTCTGGACTTTGCAGCTATGTGATGTAATGCCCGACGCTGAAGGAAATATATCGGGCAATGCCCATCTCATGTATATAAATGTGATTGCAGAGGCGACTCCGGATCACCATATCAAGACTGGTGATTATCCTGTCAGCCTTTATGCGGAAGCCTCGACAATCGCTCCCGGATTTTTCGGAATAATGCCGGCGGGAACTTTCCTCGTGAACTTGACAGAGAACGGGAACATAGCAATAGGGCTTGCTGTCAAGGGACACGTGAAAATTGAATATAAAGGCGGTTCGGACTATGCCGTGGATATGAATCTGACAACTGACAGAGGTTTCTACGTGCAGGGAAGCTTTGACGGAAAGGTGCCGGTGAACGGATACCCTACAAAAGGGGAGTCTACGCTTGCAGCAGATTATGAAGTGAAACTCCCCGCTGAATCAACAGTCGGTGTCGCAAAGTGTTATGGAGATTATTTCCAGAATGGAGGGGTAAACTGGGTTGTGACAATAACTCCTGAAAACGGTGAAGATGACGGAATACAGTTCGATTTGAATTGTGCTGGCAGCGATGCGTCCAAACCTGCCGATGGCAAATATTTGGTGGGTGAAGGTGCTACTGGCACTTTCCATTATGGTTATTTCAGTGATGGGCAGATTGGAGGAACACTCTTTTTTGGAAGCCGGAACAGTTCGGGTGGCATTGATCGATATGCACCTGCACTTGACGGCGAAGTATCACTTAGAAACAATAGTGACGGCACATGCACAATCACATTCTGCCTTTATGATGACTGGGCTGCCCCTCATAAGTTCTATGGATCTTGGAAAGGCAGGCTTGAAATTATTGACAAGTCAAGACTCAAGAAGAATAAGTTTGAACCCCGTGGTGTGAAAACTGATTGTGTAGGTGCAAAAACTAAAAACAAATTTAAATTCAATAAGATATGAAGAAAGTGATAATAATGGCGGTATTGGCGTTGAGTGTTGCAATGGCGGCAAATGCCAATGACTGCTCAAATAAGAGGTGTCGCTTCAGTTCCGGATTCAAGATTTGGTGCAGTGCAGAAGTTGAAGGAGTCCGTGAGCGGCTGAAGTTTAAGACTCTTGACCAAGGAAAGTTCAGACTGCCTTACCGTAACGATGGCAAACCTACAGGCAATGAGCCTCGGATAACAAATCCGGAGGGTACCAGTTACAATCTGGCATGGGGTGGTCATACAGACACTAATTTCGGAGAGATTACATTTTATGGCCTCAAGGGTGAAATGGTAAAAAGTGATGACGGAAAAACGGTATATTTCATGAATATAATGCCAGACGTGCAGGATTACTGGCTGAAAGGCGAGATTGACGCTGACCGTAATGTCGTGGTGATTGAGAATGACCAGCTGATTGCCGAATGGGACGGTATAAAATGTTATTTCGTGGGGCTGCAGAATCCTGTGGGTGAGGATGGCTTTTCAGAGCAACCTGGCAATAATAATACCGCTGCCGCACCCGATAAGATAGAGATACCGCTTCGCGAGGATGGAGGGATTGACTGCACAGGATATTGGTTCTGGCTATGGACTTATACGCGCCTTAATGATGTGACTGATGCAGTTGCCGAAGAGGGGTATTACAGTTACAGTTATTCGATGTTAGGCATTCCTGTAGGCGAACCTGTTACACCTCCGGCCGGAGTTGAACCTGAAAAATACTTGTTGACGGCTGGTGATGTGTTTGAAAGTCTGGATAATCCTTGTCCTGTGACATATCTTGTCGGTTTGATACGTGATGGTGAGAAGGTTTACGTGCAGGGGCTTGGAGGATATTCCCCTGACAGTTATGTGGAGGGGATAATAAAGGGCAATGAACTTTCTATCAAGTCCGGTCAATTGTTGCTTGATAAGAGAGACCGTTTTTATTTTAAACTTTTCGGAGCTGAAAATTTACGTGAAGACTATTCTTTCAACCCCTATTTCCCGCTATTCTGTGATTTTACGGATGAAATTAAATTCGTGATTGACGGCAACACAATGAAGATGGAGCTGTGATCGCGACAATTTATGACGAAGAGGACAACATTGTCACCTCGATCTCATCAGAAAAATTACAGATGTCGCGTGGTGAAGGCAAACATGGTTTCGTGATAGCAGGCAATCTAAAAAGAGTTCAGAAAGGCAAGACCTATAAGTGCGATCTGTCAGCTTATACCAATGGTTATCAGGAATTGTTGACTCCTGAAAAGATAACTTTCAGAGTCGGGGGGCCAAGTGGTGTTGAGTCTGTTGAAGATTATGAGATTGTGAATGTGGAATATTTCAATTTGCAAGGCATCTCACTTGGAGACATGATTCAGACACCGGGTGTCTATGTCAAGGTGACAACCACAGGAGACGGACGCAAAGTAACAGAAAAAGCAATAGTGAAATAGGTTTGTAAGTTGCTTAAGCAACGATAAAAAATAACTTGGTAAAGTTTGAAGGGATTTTGGCGCAGATTCGAGTTTTCCAATAAGGGAGCATATCGGGATATTCGACTGTTTGGAAAAGTCGAAGATGCACGAAAGACCGAGAAAATTTAGAGGGCACTGAAAAAGTCCCTCTAAGGTAAGCTCGCTTAAAAACTATCGGCAC
>CAJTYC010000015.1 GCA_910584185.1 uncultured Muribaculaceae bacterium | reverse complement strand
CAAAATTACAACCAAGCTACAACCTCTAAAAGGTGTACTTCAGTTAGTGCTTACAAATATACTTTATTTAATTTTTGTTAAATTATGGAAATATTATTATGTTTTATAACATTGTTTTAAAAATATTTTGTAATTTTGCATTGAGTTTTTCATGGTATTAGATTTTAAGGTTAACTGAAGATTGGTTGTCGAGATGACAATCAATTTTTTTGTGTACCTATACTTTGGTTTTTTTTGCTTCTTATATTGTCTTTGGGTCGTCGGCGGCGCCTCTTCTCCCCCAGTGCGCGATGCAGTTGTTTTCTTTGTTGTCGTCGCCGGAGGCTCCTCCCTCCCGGTGGCTTCGCGCCAGCTTTTTCTCGCTAAGCAAAATTATTCATTATTCACTCAAATTTCGCAAGTTGCTTTGCAACTTGAAAATTTGAAGTTTAAAGTTTGAAGTTGGAAGTTAGAGTGGATAAAAATTGAATTTTTTTTGAGACATGCGTGGCGTTGCCCTAACCTCTAACCTTCAAACTCCAAACTTTTCGCAAGTTACAAACTTGCGAAAGTTAAATTATTCATTATTCATTTTTAGCTTTTCATTGCATTGGCGTTTGGTTATTCGTTTTTTTTGATTATTTTTGAGCGTTGAATCAAATTTATTAAATTTTTATAATTTTTAAAGTATGACTATCAACGAAGCCCAAGACGAAATCATCGACGAATTTGAGGGTCTTTCCGACTGGATGGACCGCTATGCTTATATCATTGACCTCGGCAATACGTTGCCGGAGTTTCCCGAATCTCAGAAGACTCCGCAGAATCTTATAGAGGGGTGCCAAAGCCGTGTGTGGATTGATGCCAAGCTCTCCGATGACGGTCACATAGACTTCCAGGCTGACTCCGATGCGCTGATTGTGAAAGGTATAGTGGCGTTGCTGATGCGCGTGCTCAACCACCGCACTCCCGACGAGATTCTTGGGGCCGACCTATATTTCATCGACAAAATCGGACTTAAGGAGCACCTCTCCCCTACCCGCAGCAACGGCCTGGTGGCTATGGTGAAGCAAATACATGACTACGCACGGGCTTTCAAAATGCTTGAAAAGTAGAGTTTTCTCGTAGTCGTCGCCGGAGGCTCCTCCCTCCCGGTGGCTTCGCTACTTTGCTCCCCGAAAAAATTAATAAAAATCTTACCACCCGACACAAATTAACAACTTAAACAACTGATATGTTAGAATTTATTCAGGACCAATGGATGAACAATCGCATGACACTCATGCTTGTGGCCGTGCTGATTGTGGTCTCACCTTTCATCATCTATTATGTGATTGCCGCACACCGACATCACCCCAAGGGGCTTATTGCTGCGGCGCTGTCGAACATGGGCGAGCGTTTCGGATACTATATCATGAACGCCGTGCTTCTGCTCTTCCTCTGCTCTAAGTTCGGTATCTCCGACGATGCCGCGGGCTGGATTTACGCCATTTTCTATTTCTTGATTTATGTGCTCAGTTTGCCGGGTGGTATCATCGCCGACAAACTCCAGAACTACAAGGGTACCATCATGTCGGGCCTGTTGGTCATGGCTATCGGCTACGGCATATTGGCAGTGCCGGTGTTTGGCGGCGATGCAGGCAATGTGGCCACATGGGTGCTTGTGCTGACATGTGCGGCCTTGCTGCTCATCGCAGCGGGCAACGGTCTCTTCAAGGGTAACTTGCAGGCCATCGTGGGTCAGATGTACGACAACTTCGAGGCTGATGCGCTGAAGAAAGGGCCTGAGGCTTACGCCATTGCCAAGTCGCGCCGCGACTCCGGTTTCCAGATTTTCTATGTGTTCATCAACATCGGCGGTGTAATCGCCCCCTTCATCGCCCCGCTGCTCCGCGAGGCTTACCTGAAGACCAACGGTCTGCTTTACAATTCGGACCTGCCGCGCCTTTGCCACGAATACATCACCAACAATGGACTGACCGGGGCTTCGATGGACAACCTGCAGAAACTCGCCGACGCAACGCAGCTCGCCGGATCGCATGTAACTGACATGGGAGCATTCTGCACCAACTACCTCGAGATATTCAACACCGGCGTGCATTATTCGTTTATCGCATCGGTGGTGGCTATGCTCCTCTCGCTCTTAATCTTCATAGCTACGAAGAAGCAGCTTCCTAACCCGGTGAAGAAGGAGAGTGCAGCCAAGGAGACCAAGGCGCAGGTGCAGGCCGACGCCAAGGAAATCAAGCAGCGCATGTATGCGCTCTATGCAGTGCTCGGCGTGGCCGTGTTCTTCTGGTTCTCATTCCACCAGAATGGCCAGTCGCTCTCGATTTTCGCCCGCGACTTTGTGGATACCGCCTCTATCGCGCCTGAGATATGGCAGTGCATCAACCCATTCTTCGTGATTATCCTCACCCCGGTGATTATGTTTATCTTCAACTTGTTGGTAAAGAATGGCAAGGAGGTATCCACTCCGAAGAAGATTGCCATCGGTATGTTTATCACGGCATGCGCTTATCTCTTCCTCATGGCTATCTCGATGGTCAACAATTATCCTTCGGGCGAAGAGTTCAAGGGACTTGCCGAGGCTATCAAGTCGTCGATCAAGGTAGGCCCATGGGTGCTGATTGTAACTTACTTCTTCCTGACCACCGCCGAACTGTTTATCTCGCCGCTTGGCTTGTCGTTCGTGTCGAAGATTGCGCCTCAGCACTTGCAGGGCATCTGCCAGGGACTCTGGCTTACGGCCACAGCCATCGGCAACCTGTTTATCGCCTTGGGCGTGACTATGCTCAACAACTTCCCCCACCAATGGGAATGCTGGGCAGTGTTTGCCTTCTTCTGCCTCGCCTCAATGGGCGTGATGCTCGGCATGCTGAAATGGCTCGAACGAGTCACTAAATAGTTAATGATTAATAATGAATAATTAATAATGGCTTCGCGACTATAGCTTTAGACGTCGCGAAGCCATTATTCACTATTCACTATTCATTATTCACTATTCACTATTCATTATTAGTTATTTGCTTAGCGAGATTATCATCATTGCCGCTGTCTCGTCGGAGGGGGTGCTTACGTTGTGCACCTCAAAGCGGATACGGCCTCCCTCGAAGCGGTATACCCTTACGGAGTGGCCATCGTCGGAGGTGCGTGCCAGCGAGTCCACCGGTGTCGGGTTGACGGCATCCAATGCCGTCACTATGTAACTTTCGAGGTCATCGCTCACGAGGTCGCCGAGGTCAACGTTGCGTATGGTCAGCGAAGTGTCTGACACGGCATCAATATCCCATTTGCCCGGCACGCCGTGGAGGTTGGCATATATCGGCCGGCCTTGGCCGTCGGTGAGCACGCCGTCAAAATTGTAGCTGAGCGTGTCGAGCGGTTCTCCGATGCTAATGGCATCTGCCACGCTGCACACTATCATCGCTATGTCGTTGTCGGCATGGAATTCGGCTGACGCGGCCACCGAGTCAGAGTCGTTTTTTGTCTTGTTGCCCTCTGAGCTGCAAGAAGATAATATTGCGAGAAACATTGCGGTTGATATCGCGCTTGCTCTCCCCACTCCCGTTAAATCAGTTTTCATTTTTTATTTAACACTTTTTATAGTTGCAAAAAGCACTGCAAAAGTATCAAATATTTTGGGTATTGCCAATAAAATCGTTATTTTTGTGAATGTGTATTGATGGGTTGGCGGTTTGTGGTCGTCGGTGGAGCTTTGTTGTCGTCGGCGGAGTTTTGTTGTCGTCGGCGGCGCCTCTTCTCCCCCTGTGCGCGATGCAGCATGGCTTCGCGATGGCTTTCACAAAACTCATAAACTCATAAACTCTTCAACTCATAAACTCTTCAACTCATAAACTCTTCAACTCTTCAACTCTTCAACTAATAAACTCTCAAAATATATGAATCGATTTGTTTCTGCTTTGGCTTTTGCCGGGTTGGCCACTATGGTTGCTCCCGACGCATTGGCTTGCACCAATCTTGTGGCCGCTAAGGGTGCCACCACCGACGGTTCGGTGATGACCACTTATTCGGCTGACTCCCACAGTCTTTACGGCTTTTTGCATCATAGTGCCGCAAAACGTCATGACAAGGGTGATGTGCGCGTGATACGCGAATGGGACACCAACAAGCTGCTCGGCGAAATACCCGAAGTTGAGCAGACCTACAATGTGGTGGGCAATATGAACGAGCACCAGCTCGTCATAGGCGAGTCCACCTGGGGAGGCCGTCCGGAACTTACCGACACCACCGGCCAGTCGGTGGTAGATTACGGATCGCTGATTTATGTCACCTTGGAGCGTGCCAAGACTGCCCGCGAGGCCATCGATATCATGGCGAAGCTCGTGGCCGACCATGGCTATGCCTCGAGCGGTGAGTCTTTTACCATCGCCGACAAGAATGAGGTGTGGGTGATGGAAATGATAGGCAAGGGTGCGGAAAAAGGCGCTGTATGGATTGCGGTGCGAATACCCGACAATGCCATAACCGGACATGCCAATGAGCCGCGCATCCGCAAGGTTAACCTTAAAGATAAGGAAAACGTGCGCTATTCAAAAGATATGATATCGTTTGCACGCAAGCGCGGGCTGTACACGGGCAAGGATGAGGACTTCTCATTTGCCGACGTTTACGGCGAGCATGACCCGGCTACACGACGCGGTTGCGACGCCCGCGTGTGGAGCTACTTCCGCCGCTTCAACAAGGATGCCGACAAATATTACGACTGGTGCGCCGGCAAGAGCGACGAGCCGATGCCCCTCTACATAGTGCCCGACCGCAAGGTGAGCCTCGAGGAGATGCAGGAGTCCATGCGCGACCACTTCGAGGGCACTCCCTTCGAGATGACGAGCGACATCGGTTCGGGTCCCTACCATGTGCCTTATCGCTGGCGCCCTATGGAATATGAGGTTGACGGCAAGAAATATTGCATGGAGAGGGCTATCGCCACCCAGCAGACCGGCTGGAGCTTCGTTAGCCAGAGCCGCGACTGGCTCCCCGACCCGGTGGGCGGGCTGCTTTGGTTTGGCACCGACGACACCAACACCTCCGTATATATGCCCTTCTATTGCGGCATGACCGAAGTGCCGGTGGAGGTTAGTTATGGCGATATCAACACCTTCGACTCGCGTTCCAACTTCTGGATGACCAACATAGTGGCCAACCAGGCTTACAACCGTTACGACCAGATGATACCCGACATACGCAAGGTGCAACAGGGGCTGGAGAAGAAGTTTATAGCCGATGTGCCGGCCACCGACAAGAAGTTGAGCGACATGGTGAAAGCGGGCCATTCCGCCGAATACACCGCGACCGTCAATGACCTCGGTGCTGCTGTAGCCAAGGATGCCACTGACGCTTATCGCGACTTGGGCACGTTCCTCTTCGTGAAATATATGGATGGCAATGTGAAGAAGACCGACGAAAACGGCAACTTCGTAAAGAGCGAGGATGGAATGCCCGTCTACCCGACATTCCCCGGCTACGACAAGCGTTACTACGAGGAAATCGTCAAATCGACCGGCGACCACTTTTTAATTAATAATTAAGAATGAACAATTTATGGCCTCTTGATTATTCATTATGCATCTTTCATTAATTTTTGACTATGAATAACTTCACATTTTGCTCTCCTACTGAGTTTATATTCGGGCGCGACACTGAGAGCCAAGTCGGCACGGCATTGGCTTCGCGCGGCGCCTCCAAGGTGATGATTGTATACGGTTCGGAGCGCATCCGCACCAACGGCCTTTTGGGCCGCGTGGAGGATGCCCTCACGCAGGCTGGCGTGCAGTTTGTGGAATATGGCGGCATACAGCCCAACCCCACCGCCGAGAGTGTATACAAGGGTATCGGTGTGGCGCTCGAAAATGATGTCAACTTCCTGTTGGCTATCGGAGGTGGTTCGCCGATCGATGCCGCAAAGGCTATCGCGCTCGGCGCGGTGTATCCCGGTGACTTCTGGGATTTCTACGGCGGCCACGAGACTCCGCGGTTTGCATTGCCCTTGGGCGTGGTGCTCACCATACCGGCCGCCGGTTCGGAGGGGAGCGGCAACTCCGTGATAACCAATGAGGAGACGCACCAGAAGATTTCGGTGCGCTATCCGGGATTGTTGCGTCCCCGCTTCGCCATAATGAATCCGGAGCTTACGCTGTCGCTTCCGTGGGAGCAGACTGCCTACGGCATTGTGGACATGATGGCGCATATATATGAGCGTTACTTCTCCAACACCACCGGCACAGAGCTTGTGGACGCTTACAGCGAGGCGATACTCCGCGACGTGATGGACAGGGCTTTGACCTTGCGCATCAACCCGGAGGATTATGATGCGCGGGCCGACGTGATGTGGGCCGGCACATTGGCACACAACGGCCTTTGCGGAGTCGGCAAGGTGGAGGACTGGGCATCTCACCGCCTTGAGCATGAGGTGTCGGCCTTCTATCATGTGGCGCATGGTGCCGGCCTCGCGGTGATTATACCGGCTTGGATGAAACTGTGCGCCGAGCGCAACCCCGACAAGCTATGGAGGTTCGCAATCAATGTGATGTCGGTCAACCCGGCCGGCAAGACCACCGAAGAGATTATCGCCGAGGGGATAGATGAGCTGACTCACTTCTATCACGACATGGGGTTGACAACGAGCCTTAGGGAGCTGATCGGCTGCGAGCCTGACATAGAGAAGATGGTGGCCTCGCTCGAGCGCAACATGGGTCCGACGCTTGGCAGCTATGTGCCGCTCTCGATGGACGATTGCCGCGAGATCTATAAGTTAGCACTTTAAGAGTCCCTTAAGGGCTTTAAGGGCTTTAAAGTCCTTAAAGTCCTTAAAGTCCTTAAAGTCCTTAAAGTCCTTAAGGGGCTTTAAGGGGCTTTAAGGTCAACACATTACCTCTAAAATATCTGATTTTAAAGATTTTTAAGGGATGTTTATTTGGTAATGCCGATTATTTGGTTTAACTTTGCAGCGTTGAAGGAAAATGATGGACTCTTTTCACAAGAGTCTGTTATTTTTTTTACGTATTATCGCATCAGTAGCTTTTGTGGGACGGCAACTATTGGCTTTCACATAAGCAGGTGATAAGCAATATCGTAAATTAATATTAAAAAATATAAAATAGCAAAAGAAATATGGCAGCATATCTCACCAAAGAGGGTTTCGAGAAGAAGATGGAGGAACTCAAGGAGCTGGAAGCGCAGCGTCCTATCATCAAGCAGGCAATCGCCGAGGCACGCGACAAGGGTGACCTGTCGGAAAATGCAGAGTATGACGCAGCCAAGGAGGCTCAGGGCATGCTCGAGATGAAAATCGCGAAGCTCAAGGAACTTGTGGCTTCCGCCCGCATCATCGATGACAGCAAGCTCAACACCAACGAGGTTCAGCTCCTCAACAAGGTGACTATCAAGAATGTGAAGAACGGCATGCAGATGACATATACCATCGTGACGGAGAGTGAAGCCGACCTTAAGGCATTCAAGATCTCGAGCAATACCCCTATCGCCAAGGCTCTTATGGGTCATAAGGTGGGCGACATCGTGCAGGTGCAGGCTCCGGTGGGCGTGATGGACTTTGAGATTATCGAAATCGGCATCTGATATTACCATGACTATATTCAGCAAGATTATCGCCGGCGAGATCCCTTCTTATAAGGTGGCTGAGAATGATAAGTTCTATGCTTTTCTCGACATCAACCCGGTGAATTGGGGCCACACTCTCGTGGTGCCCAAGAAGGAGACCGACTATATTTTCGACATTGAGGATGCTGAGCTTGCGGAGATGATTCTCTTTGCCAAGCAGGTGGCGGGTGCAATAAAGCAGGCTATTCCTTGCCGCAAGGTAGGCATGGCGGTGCTCGGCCTCGAGGTGCCACATGCACATATCCACCTTATCCCCATCGAAAATGAAGGTGACATGGACTTCAAGAAGAAAAAAGAGGGTGCTGCTCCTGAAAAAATGAAAGCAATCGCCGAATCTATCGCTTCTAAGTTTTAATTATTGTTAAAATAAACCACTTCATAATCGTCATTGTTAACTTATATTAATAATGACGATTATTTTTATGTTTTACAACATTGTTTTAAAAATATTTTGTAATTTTGCATTGAGTTTTTCATGGTATTAGATTTTAAGGTTAACTGAAGATTGGTTGTCGAGATGACAATCAATTTTTTTGTATACCCACACTTAGTATTTATCACAATCATTTTTATGCTTCCTTAGTAGTTGTTGACGTAGCGAAAAAAGGACTTTCCATACACGAGACTCTTTGTATTAAAGTTGATCAAGAAGCCGAGTTTTAAACCGGTAATCTTAAGATATGTCAGTAGTTGCATGTGGGAAAGAGGTTTTAACTCGGTTACCGCCTTTAATTCGACAATTACCCTGTCATCAACAATTAGATCGGCTCGGTATGCATTAGGTATAATAACCTCCTTGTAAGTAATATCAATCATCACTTCCGACTTGACATTGAATCCACGTAATTTAAGTTCTTGGAGGAGGGCAAGACGATATGCATTTTCTAATAGCCCGGGGCCAAGAACATTATGCACCTCCATCGCAGCCCCGATGATTTCATATCCTATATCCTTCATAGAAATTTTGTGATTTGTTATTCTAATCGCAAATATACGCAAATTTTCGCAAATATTGTTCAATGTCTCGTTTGCAGTTGCCGATTCTTTAATTTGCGTAATCTGCGTAATTTGCGCTTCTTCTTTCCTGCTATGTTTTTTTTATCGCTAATTTCGCTAATTTCGCAAATTTTGGTCGGATGCTTGCTTTTGTTGTTGCCGATTCTTTAATTTGCGTAATCTGCGTAATTTGCGTTTCAGCATTCCTTCTATGTTTTTCTTATCGCTAATTTCGCAAATTTTGGTTTTGCGTTTGGGTTGTCGCGATTTTTGTCTTATATTTGTGGGGTGGAGATGCTATTGCAATATCTTTGGAAACACAGGATGCTTGGCGATCGTCTGGAAACAGTGGACGGGCACCGGGTGAAAGTGCTTTATGCCGGGCGCCTGAACAGGGATTCGGGTCCGGACTTTTCGGGCGCGCGTCTCCGCATTGACGATGAGGAGTGGGTGGGCAACGTGGAAATCCATGTGAAAGCCTCCGACTGGCATCGCCATGGCCATGACAATGACCGTGCTTACGATAATGTGATTTTTCATCTTGTGGGCGTCAGTGATGTGGACATCACCGACTCGCATGGCAGGCTTATACCGCAAGGGGTGGCCACATTTCCGGAATCATTCATAAGCCTCTATTCACGGCTCGCGCAGAAAATCGGTGATTATAAGTGTGAGGGAGCATTGGGTCAACTCACTCCACTCCAGGTGAGCGACTGGCTCGGCACCCTCTCGATAGAACGTATGCAGGCTAAAGCCGGGCGAATCAAGGAGTCGCTCGAAGCGATGGAGCAAGATTGGGAGCGCGTATGCTTCTCCACATTGGCACGCGCTTTGGGGTTCGGACTCAACAGCGAGCCGCTGGAGATGACAGCACGCATTACCCCGTTGAGGGTTCTCCAGAAACACTCCGACGACATCGTGCAACTCGAGGCGCTGCTGCTGGGCCAAGCCGGGCTGCTCGACAGCTCCCTGCACATGTTTGACGAACGATACCAACTGCTTTGCCGCGAATATAGATTCTTGGCTGTGAAATATGGTCTGAGGCCGGCGCGGCGCGAGATGTGGAAATATTCGAAAACCAGGCCGCAGAACTTCCCGACGCGGCGCTTGGCGATGCTCGCCGGCGCAGTGAGGGGTGGCTTCTCGCTGCTCTCCAAGCTGTGCGACCCGGAGCTCGACTCGCAGCGAGCGATAGAACTATTCGACTGGGAGATGGACCCATATTGGGAGACACATTACGACTTCGACGTGATGGCAGCAAAATTGCCACTCACACTCTCGCCCGGCAACCGCAGGCTGCTGCTCATCAACTTCGTGGCGCCGATGCTGTATGCCTATGGGGCAATGCACAGCGACTTGGAGATGACAGAGCGGGCCATGGGCTTCTGGGACCGCGGCATGGCAGAAAACAATCGCTACACACGCCGCTGGCTGCAATCGGGCATCAATTGCCGCTGCGCCTCCGACTCCCAGGCATTGATACAGCTTAGCAAAGAATATTGCGAATGCGGAAGGTGCCTGGAGTGCCGGTTCGGACATCTGCTGCTTCGCAAAGCTGTTGACGCTTGAATTCTTTTTTTGGGTCTGTCACATCTTTTTATGCAAATAAAGTGTTAAATTTGCAGTTGGAATCTTTTAGAGTCCTTCTGTTATAAAGATGAATCAAAGAAGAGGAAATAGAGAATGGCAAGGCGACCGCCTGCTGCACTTCTCAAACAAGGGAGAAGATGAGCGTAAGCTGATGGAGTTTGTCATAGAGAAGATGCCCGACGCCAAGCGCAACGACATAAAGAAATGGCTGAAATATGGTCATCTGATGGTTACCGGCAGCGTCAAGACCGCATTTGATGCACCGGTGGCACCGGGTGCGGAGGTGACGCTAAATCTGACACGACCTTTCCCTGTATTCAAGCATCCGCGCATCGAGATTGTATATGAAGATGATGATGTGCTGGTTATCAACAAGGGTTATGGCATGCTGTCGGTGGGCACGAAAGGGCGCAGCGACATGCCGAGCATGAAGAAGCAGGAGAATGCTTACGATATACTCCGCGCGTATGTGAAAGAGGTAGACCCGCGCAACAAGCTCTGGGTGGTGCACCGTCTGGACCGCCACACCAGCGGACTGATGATGTTTGCCAAGAGCGAGAAAGCACATGATGTGCTCCGACATAACTGGAACAACATCATACTTGAGCGACTCTATGTGGCTGTGCTTGAAGGTTATCTTGAGGAAGATAAGGGATACGTGAAGAGCCGGCTCGCTGAGAACAGCCAGTTTGTGGTTTACAGCACGGATGTGCCGGGAGAGGGTAAATTGGCCGTTACCCATTATGAAGTGATGGGGCGCGGCAACAACTACACATTGGCCCACTTCTCGCTCGACACCGGGCGCAAGAACCAGATCAGGGTGCATGCCTCCGACTTGGGTCATCCTATCGCGGGAGACCGCAAATATGGGGCTAAGACAAGCCCTATCAACAGGTTGGCGCTGCATGCTCAGACATTACGGTTTGCCCACCCTATCACACGCAAGGACATGAACTTCCAATCGCCTGTGCCACGCGACTTCTATAAGGCGATCGGAAGGAAAACCAAACAGAACCAATAATGAAACTCGACACATCGTCATATTACCCGAAATCACATCTTGAGGAGAGCGAAAATCCCGACAATGATGAGAAGATTGTGAAGTCGGACTTGTCTGACCAGTCCGACCAGTCCGACTTGTCAGACCAGTCAGACTCGTCGGAGCACGAGCCCGAAGTGCCTCCCACCGAGATGGAACGCTTCGTCAGCTCGGTCAGCACCGTGATTTCGTGGGTGTTGGTGCCTCTGCTCATGCCGGTTTATGGTGTGATGCTCGCATTCGGACTCTCCATATTGGACTTCTCACCGATTGGGATAAAGTTGACTTATGCACTCATTGTGCTAGCCATCAACGTGTTGCTACCGGCCGTGGCAATACTCTTGCTCAAGAAAGCCGGGCTTGTGCAAGATGTAGGGCTTAATGAACGTAAGGAGAGGTCACTGCCTTACATCATGTGCATCATATGCCTTGTGGCAACCGGCATCTTCATGCAGATGAAAGGGGCGCCGCACTGGCTTGTCATGTTCTATTATGCCGGTGCTACCACCGGACTTGTGGAGCTGATAATCAACCAATGGTGGAAAATTTCAGTGCATTGCGCAGGCGTGGCAGGAATTGTGGCATTGCTGCTTCACCTTGAATATGGCGACTATTGCCTGCCCGCCACCTCGACTTGGCTCATCATCTCAATCGCACTCACCGGCCTGCTCGGCTCGGCACGAATCTGGCTTGGACGTCACACCCTCAGCCAGGTGCTCGCCGGCTATGCCGTCGGCTTCTGCGGAGTGTTCTTCCTGATGAGTCTTTAAAGGCTTTAAGGACTTTAGGGACCTTAGGGACTTTAACGACTTTAACGACTTTAGGGTCGGAGCTTGGGGCAATTATTACAAAAAGATTTTCTGATGTTTGCTTACAATTACAGCCGGCGCAACACTCGCGGAGTTAAGGTCGGCAATATGGAAATAGGGGGCGCTGCCCCGATCTTGGTGCAGTCGATGACCAACACCTCGACGCTCGACACAGAGGGTTCGGCGCAACAGGCCAGGGCCATTGCCGAAGCCGGCGGTGAACTGGTAAGACTCACCACCCAAGGGGTGCGCGAAGCCGCCAACCTGAAGGCTATCAAAGAGCGCCTCGCACGACTTGGCTGCGAAGTGCCCCTCTCGGCAGATGTTCATTTCAATCCGCAGGCCGCCTTCGAGGCTGCTCGTCATGCCGACAAAGTGCGCATCAATCCGGGCAACTTCGTCGACGCTGCCCGCACATTCAAGAAATTGGAGTTTACCGACGCTGAATATGCCGAGGAGATAGAGCGCATAAGGCGCAGCCTTGTGCCGTTCTTGCAGCTCTGCAAGGAGAATGGCGTAAGCATACGCTTGGGTGTGAATCATGGCTCCCTCTCCGACCGCATCATGAGCCGCTATGGTGACACACCGGCCGGAATGGTGGAGTCGGTGATGGAGTATCTGCGCATAGCCCGTGAGAATGACTTCAACGATATCGTGATTTCGATAAAATCGTCAAACACGGTGGTGATGGTCGACACGGTGCGCCTGTTAGTGCAGACCATGAAGGGTGAGGGGATGGACTATCCTGTGCATATCGGCGTTACGGAGGCCGGAGATGCCGAAGATGGGCGCATCAAGAGCGCTGTGGGTATCGGTGCGTTGCTACACGACGGCATAGGTGACACAATAAGGGTATCGCTCAGCGAACCGCCTGAAAATGAGATACCGGTGGCGATTATGCTGCGCGACCATGTGACGCGACGCGCATCTGCTCCGCTTGTGCAGGTGCCGGCTGAGGTGAAGCCCGGAGAGGCTCGCAGCTACGCGCAACATGGACTCCCCTCCAAGACGATGCACATCGACAATGCCATGCAGATAGGCCAGTTGGCCGCCGATATTGACAGCTATGTAGCCAATGGCGGCATACAGCCTATTACGATGGAGATAGCCTACGATGTGGCGGACCTTGACGAACTCCGCATCAAGGCAGGGGCGGACTTCGGGGCATTGCTGCTCTCGGGCTATGGTTCGGATATCAGGATTGTGGACCCATGCTTTGACCAACCTACCCTCGACCGTCTGCGTCTTGACATACTCCAGGCTGCCCGTCGACACTTCTATAAGACGGAATTTATATCATGTCCGAGTTGCGGACGCACGCTGTTTGACCTTCAGAGCACCTTGAAGGAGGTTAAGAAGGCTGTGTCGGAGTTGGGGATTGAGGGCTTGAAAATCGGAGTTATGGGGTGTATCGTAAATGGTCCCGGCGAGATGGCGGATGCTGATTACGGTTACGTTGGAGCAGGGCCGGGCCGCGTTAGCATATACAAGGGGAAGGAACTGAAGATTAAGAATATACCCACCGAAGAGGCACTCCCCGCACTTATTGAGCTAATCAAACGCTCTCGGTAGGGCTAATAGGGCTAATAAAACCTTCAAATCTTGTCGGTTTTATTAGCCCTATTTGACTTATTAGCCCTATTTGACTTATTAGCCCTATTTGACTTATTTGCCCTATTTGACTTATTTGCCCTATTTGGCAATTAGAGAGTCCACTCGGCACCGTTCTTGGTGTCTTTCACTGCGAAGCCGAGGGCTGCGAGTTTGTCGCGGATGAGGTCGGACGTGGCCCAGTCTTTGTTAGCCTTGGCGTTGGCACGTATTTCGAGCAGCAAGTCTACCGCTCCTTCGTATGGCTTAAGGTTGGTCGAAGCTGAAGCATCGGCGCCCAAGCGAAGTCCGAGAATATCAACGGCGATTGTCTGGAACAAGTCCTTGAGTTTGTCGATGTCGGCTTGCGAAAGCTTAGTGTCGCCGTCGGTAGCCGCATTGATAATCTTTGAAGCCTCAAAGAGATACGATATTGCAATCGGGGTGTTGAGGTCATCATCGAGAGCCTCGAGACACTTGGCCATAAAGTCCGGCAACTCCACGTTTGACTTATCGGCAGCCTTAAGGTTCTGGAGGCGGGCATACGCATCCTGAAGTTTCTGGAGTCCTTTCTCGGCGTTGCGCAGAGCATCGTTGCTGAAGTCTACGGTGCTGCGATATTGCGCCATGAGGATAAAGAAGCGGATTACCATCGGAGAGTAAGGCTGCTGCAAGAGCGGATGATCACCCTTGAAGAACTGTTCGAGGGTAATGAAATTATTGTAGCTCTTCCCCATCTTCTTGCCGTCGATGGTAATCATATTATTGTGAAGCCAGAATCGCACGGCATCATGACCTTGTGCGGCTACCGATTGGGCAATCTCGCACTCGTGGTGGGGGAACATGAGGTCCATGCCACCGCCGTGGATGTCGAAAGTATCGCCGAGATACTTGCGTCCCATGGTGGAGCACTCGAGGTGCCAGCCGGGGAAACCCTCGCTCCAGGGTGAAGGCCAGTGCATGATATGCTCCGGGGCCGCCTTCTTCCAGAGCGCGAAATCTATGGGATTGCGCTTCTCCTGCTGTCCGTCGAGCTCGCGGGTGGTGTTGAGGAGTTCCTCGATATTTCTGCCCGACAGCTTGCCGTAATGATGGTCGGCGTTATACTTCGTCACATCAAAATATACGGAGCCACAGCTCTCATAGGCGTAACCGGCTTCGAGAATCTTCTTGATATACTCGATCTGCTCGATGATATGGCCTGAGGCATGGGGTTCGATAGATGGCGGAAGCACGTTTAGAGCTTCCATGTCGCGGTGGTAGCGGTTGAGATAATACTGCACCACCTCCATCGGCTCGAGCTGTTCGAGGCGTGCCTTCTTGGCAATCTTGTCCTCCCCCTCATCGGCATCGTGCTCAAGGTGACCTACGTCGGTGATATTGCGCACATAGCGCACCTTATATCCGAGCCAGGAGAGGTAGCGGAAGAGGATGTCGAAAGTGATGGCGGGACGCGCATGACCAAGATGCGCGTCGCCATATACAGTAGGGCCGCACACATACATGCCCACATGCCCCGGCTGAATCGGGGCAAAGGGCTGCTTGATGCGCGACAATGTGTTATAGAGCATCAGCCCGTTGGGCTTAACGTGTGCGTCACTCATCGGGGCAGCGGATTAGTTGTTGCCTACCTTGCCCGGACGGGGGTTGATCTCACCAAACTGAGCCTCGTACTTCTGCACATTGTCAGAGAGGGCGAAGAGGAGCTTCTTGGCGTTTTCGGGGCTCATGATGACACGGCTAACCACGGGAGCCTGGGGCATGCCGGGAGCTGCGAAGATGAAATCGATGAGGAACTCGCTTGCGCTGTGGCCAATCATAGCGAGGTTAGTGTACTTGCCGTCGGCCACTTCGGGACGGAGCTGAATCTGGAGCTGGTTTTCCTTGTTGTTATTTTCCATTGCTTCGAATATTTTAGTTTCGTTTTGTTTAGAAATCTGACCGGCACGGCACTTCAGCGGAGACCTTGCGGTCTTGATGCCTGCCGAATCGCGAACGCGAAGTTACGCATTTTATATGGAAATAGCAAATTCCGTGCCAAATGCCTAACTAGGATTTAACATGATTTAGGCAAATTAAGGCAGATTTGAGATTTGGCCGTCGGCCATTGTTATTACGCGGTTTGCTATCTCGTTCATGCCGAGGTCGTGGGTCACTATTACGAATGTCTGGCCGAGCTCGGCTCGCAGCCTCGCTATCAGGTCGCGTATTTCGTCGCGGTTGTGCGAGTCGAGGCTGCCGGTGGGTTCGTCGGCAAAGAGCACCCTCGGCTCATTGATGAGCGCACGCGCTATGGCCGTGCGTTGGCACTCGCCGCCCGAAAGTTCGCCGGGGCAGTGACGCAGACGGTCGCCGAGGCCGAGCATGTCGAGGAGTTCGGAGGCCCGCCGCATGGCCGCCGTGCGCGACATGCCACCTATCATGGCCGGCATGGCCACATTCTCCTGCGCGGAAAACTCCGGCAACAGCCTGTGAAACTGAAATATGAAGCCGATGTGACGATTGCGGAACTCAGAGAGCTTCTTGTCGGAAAGCGACGAGACCTCCACACCATCATAGATCACCGCGCCCGAATCAGGGCGGTCGAGCGTTCCGGCTATCTGGAGCAGCGTGGTCTTGCCCGCACCGCTTGGTCCGATGATGGTTACTATCTCGTTCTGCCCCACTGTGAGGTCTACGTTGCGCAACACTTGCAGATTGCCAAACGATTTGCAAATTTGTCTTAATTCTATCACGGCACTTCGAGTTTTAAATTTTTGAGAGGTCCAGTATCACCTTGTTGGCGAGGTATATGCCGAAGAGGGCGGGGATTGTGGCGAGTGTGCCGTAGGAGCTGCGCTTGTTTCGTTCGTCGAGCTGTATCAGCGACGCACATCTCGGAGCCTCCGTGCTTGCCACTACATTCAGTTTACGGCGAAGCCCCAACTTCTTGAATCTCTGGCGCACAGCACGTGCAAGTCCATCCTCGCGAGTCTCCCAAATGTCGAGATAACTCACCTTGGTGGGATCGAGCCTACCTCCGGCCCCCATCGAGGATATCACCTTGACACCATGGCGCATACACTCTGCCAGCAGAGCCACCTTGGGGGCCACAGTGTCGATAGCGTCAACCACATAATCGAAGCCCTCCCCTATCAGGCCGGCCACATTGTCGGGGGTTATAAAATCGCACACCTCATGCACTTCGATATCAGGATTTATATCCCTGAAACGCTCGGCAAACAGCTTCACCTTAGGCTGTCCTATATTTGGGATGGTGGCGATAAGCTGACGGTTGAGATTGCTCACAGCCACATCGTCGGTGTCGACAAGCGTCATATGCCCGACACCCGAACGGGCCAACACTTCGGCTGCATAACCGCCTACACCCCCCACACCGGCCACTAATACCCGTGACTTCGAAAGCTTATCGACAGCCGCATCTCCGAGCAGCAGCCTTGTGCGTGAATCCCAATCGGTCAGCATATTTATGGTGTTTGGTGTTTGGTACTTGGTATTTGGTATTTAACTTTTTCGATTTTTCGTTTGCTAAAAATCGACTTGCTGGCGTATTCTCCATGCAGCGGGGTATAGATTGTTGGCACGGTTGCCTATGTTCTTCACCAGGCCGAGAGGATGACCTCCATAAGATATAACGACGTATCCTCGCGGCATGTTGCCCGACAGCGTTATCGCCTCGTGGCGCAGGTAACGGAGAGCTGTTTCGCGGTCCACTTCCGCTATGGGGTATGATGCAGGGTCGAAATCAGTGGCAAGCACAGATTCGGAGGCTGGTATCTCCACCTTTCCTTTCATGATGGTTTGAGGTATGCCGTCGAGAATCACCTTGGCCGTTGATCTGATACGGGTCGGGAGTTTCGGGTCACGGTCAGAAGGAAGCTCGCCCGGCTTGCGCAGGAGCGCGACGAAGAGCCCTTCGCCACGGGTGACGTGCGGCATAAACCTCAAGGCCTTGACCTCCGGCACTACTGAGCCGAGAATGTTGAAATCGCCGGCCGGAAGCGGGTCGAGAATCTCCAGTCCCATCTCATCGCGGAGCCAAAGGAGCTGGTCTTCATCTTCCAAACGGTTGAAAGTGCATGTGGAATATATCAGGAACCCACCCGGCAGCAGCAAGCCCACGGCATCTGCCAGAATGTCACGCTGCAATGCGGCACACTGGCGCACGAGCGCCGGCGACCACTGCTCCACAGCCTTGGGGTCCTTGCGCATCATCCCCTCGCCGGAGCAGGGGGCATCGACAGCCACTAGGTGAAACGACTCACCCAGCGAGGCAATCCGGGAGGTAGGAGAATTGGTGACCATAATATTGGGGAAACCCCACTTCAGGAGATTCTCCTTAAGTATCGTGGCACGCTGCGGCACGAACTCATTGGCCAACAGAAAGGACTCATCATCAAGGGCATTGATGATAGAAGTGGACTTGCCACCCGGGGCAGCGCAGAGGTCGAGCACGGCAGCTCGACGAGGCAACGCACCTTGCTCCGCAAGAGAGCGCACCATCTCCTCATAGACCATCGAAGAGGCATCCTGAACATAGAAAGCGCCGGCATGGAGCAACGGATTGAGCGTGAAGTTGGGACGCTCATCAAGATAATAGCCGCTGCGGCACCATGCCACCTGTTCGAGCTCGCCATAACCTGCCTCATCGACATCAGAGAGCTTACGGCGGTTTATTTTCAGGCTAACGGCAGGAGGGAGGAGCATCGCCTCGGCAAAGGCGGCGGCATCCACGCCCGGCATATCATGAAACTGGTTTAGAAAATCCTGGGGAATCATGACGCAAAAATATCAAAAAAAACGGGGGCATCCAAAAATAAGAGCAAATGACCCGATAAAAAAGAGGGAACAGACGGAGCGCAACTGTCAAAATGAAGGCAAAAAGTTGCGTGAATCGGTGATATTGACTAAATTTGTAACATGCAAATAGAGTCGGCATTATATCTGATACCGGTCGAGATAAGCGCATCGACGACCGACATGACCATACCTGTTGGTAACCTGCAAATAGTTAGAGACATCCGGACATTTATCGTGGAGAATCTGCGCACTGCACGGCGCACATTGCGACATTGGGACCGGGAGTTTCCGATAGACTCATGCACATTTTACGAGCTTAACGGCCACACACCACCTATGGCGGTGCACGGTTATCTTGACGCCTTGCGCCGTGGGGAGCCTGTGGGAGTGATGAGCGAGGCCGGATGTCCGGCCGTAGCCGATCCGGGAGCCGACGTGGTGAGCATAGCTCAGCGCGAGGGGCTGAAAGTCGTGCCGCTGGTCGGTCCGTCGAGTATACTGCTGTCGCTTATGGGATCGGGCTTCAATGGCCAGGGCTTCGCCTTCAACGGCTATCTGCCGATAGAGGAACAAGCACGCCACAAGGCTGTAAAGGAGCTTGAGAACATCTGCGAAAGGCGTGGTCAGACACAGATATTCATCGAGACACCGTATCGCAACAACAAGATGATTAAATTCCTGGCAGAGACACTGCGTCCTGACACGCTTCTCTGCGTGGCCTGTGACCTGACAGATGCCATGCGCCAGACAATCATCACCCTACCGGCCTCAAAATGGAGAAACAAGCAACTCGACTACGATAAAAGACCGGCCATCTTCTTGATGCACAGAAGATAGAGTCTTACTAAAAATCATGAAAAGCAAAGAGAACACAAAACCTATCATCACTTTTGGCCGTCAGCTGGAGTTGCAGTTTGACGACGATCTGAACGCCATGGACGAATATGAAGCGAGCAAGCCGGAGCCACTGCATGAGGCCCGCAAACGCTTGCACTATATATCTTTTGCATCCGGTTCGAGCGGCAACAGCTGCTATGTGGGCAATGATAAGGGAGGAATAATAATAGATGCCGGCATACGGGCTGACCAGATAGAGGATATCTTAGCCGAGCATGGCGTGAACATGCGTCATGTGAGGGCATTGCTACTCACTCACGACCACAGCGACCATGTGAGATACTCCTACAACCTGCTGCGCAACAACCGTCATCTCACGCTGATGTGTACCCCCAGGGTGCTTAACGGTCTGCTGCGGCGCCACTCCATATCGAAACGCATCAAGGAGTATCACACTCCAATATTCAAGGAGATACCATTCAAGGTGGCCGACATGGAGATAACGGCCTTCGAGGTGCCTCACGACGGCTCCGACAACATGGGTTTCGCCATAGACTTCGAGGATCATCACTTCGTGCTCGCCACCGACTTGGGGATGGTGAACGACCGTGCAAGATATTACATGAGCCGTGCCAACTACTTGGTGATTGAGGCCAACTACGACTCCGACATGCTCCGACTCGGCAAGTATCCGGAATATCTCAAGGCCCGCATACGCACCAACAACGGTCATCTTGACAATGTGGACACCGCATCATTCTTGCAAGAGATAGTTGGCGAACAGCTCAAATATATCTTTCTGTGCCATCTGAGCCGCGACAACAACACGCCGGCGATAGCCCTGCGTACAGTGCGCGAAGCGCTTGAACGCAAAGGGGTAAGCGTGGGCAAAGGGGAGGAAACACTTGCCGACCGCCAAGCCGCTGTGCAATTGCTCGCACTGCCGCGCTTCGAGCCGACAAGATGGTTCTCATTTCTGTAAGCGAACCAATACAAACCGTCGTAACACACTGTAATACCACACTTCTCATCATAAAATAAGGAAATGGCATCAAACGACGAGAACAGCTATGGCAAGATACTCAAAGGGCTATCCATGTTCGGAAGTGTCGAGGTGTTTCAGATCCTGATCAACCTGGTGCGCGGCAAGTTTGTGGCCATGTTCTTGGGGCCGCACGGCATGGGTGTGTCGTCAATGTTCACCTCAGCCTCCAACACACTCACGCAATTCTCATCGCTCGGCCTTAACCTCGCATTTGTCAAGGAGGTGGCGGCCAACAAGGAAGAAGCCGACAGATTGGCCGTGACCGGCCACATGGCAGAAATGCTCATCCGCTTCACATCGCTCCTCGGGGCAGTGGCTTGTGTGGTGCTGGCGCCATGGCTCAGCCGGATATCATTTGGCAGCGCCGAACTCTCGTGGCAGTTCATGCTCTTGGGCGTGGCGATATTCCTGAGGATATGCGCCCAAGGCTACAAGGCAATGCTCCAAGGGCTGCACCGCGTCAAAACATTGTCGACTACATCGCTTGCCGGTGCACTGACGGGGCTTTTTGCCGGAGTGCCGCTATATTATTTTTTCGGCACGCGGGGCATCGTGCCGGCCATGATAGTGCTCCAGCTCACCATATGCGGGTTCTATTATTATGGAGTGCGAAAGTATATGCCACGCCGCAAAGTCCGGTTTGAACGCAAGCTCCACTCCCCCATCGTGAAGAAAATGGTGGCCACGGGCATGGTGCTTCTCGGCGCATCGCTAATCAACACCCTCTTCACTTACCTTATAAACATATACATACGCCAATATGGCGACCTGTCGCACGTGGGTCTCTTCAATGCCGCCAACAGTGTGACCATGCAATATGCAGGGGTAGTATTTACCGCCATGGCCCTCGACTACTTCCCAAGGTTGTCGGCATCGGCAGGCGACGTGTCGAAGATGCGGGGCATAGTGGCCAAGCAGATGGAGATAGTGGCCATGATAGCGACCCCGCTCGCAATACTCCTCATTGCCACCGCCCCAATCATCATACGGATACTTCTCACCGGCGAATTTCTCCCCATCACGCCGCTGATGCGCTGGTTAGGGCTCAGCATCCTGCTCAAGGCGATAGCTTACCCACTGGGCTACATAGCGTTTGCCAAAGACAACCGTCGCCTTTTCTTCTGGCTTGAGGGGGTCGTGTGCAATATACTTTATATAGGATGTTCACTTATATTCTACCACTTCTATGGCCTCATGGGGCTCGGCTATGGCGCCGTGGTGGAACAGGCAGCATGCATTTTGATATATCTCCTTGTCAATTTCAAGGTCTACGGTCTGGTGCCTAACAAGGGGGCAGTCATAGAGACACTCATAGGTATCATATTGGGCACATGCGGCTTCATAGTCAGCATCGCGATGTCGGGCGCCTGGTCTTACATAATGTGCGGCATAGTGTTTGCCGTGAGTGCATGGAGGTCAGTGTCGGGACTCAAATTGAGGATAAAACGAGAATAGATGGTGGCTCCGGCCCCATAAGACGTCTTCTGGCGCAGCAAGCCCTCGTTGAGATAACGGCCATGTTGTTCGGTAGATATGCCGAAATCGAAATAGCGGCGGTTGGCAAATTCGGAGGTGATGAGATGATGAAACAGCGGCGTGAGCAGATTAAGTTCGCGACCGCGCGGAGTCGTGGCGATATACTGTGCATGTGCCACAATGCCGGTGTCGTAAATGCAGACTCCGGCGTGAGGTAAGCCATCGATAGACGCCACAAAAAACCTGATATTTGCATCAAACGAAGCCTTCAGGCGCATCAACTCCGCGACAGTATGGACAGGCGCAGTGTTATGACGCTCGCGCAGACAATCATCAAGCATGGTCATAAAGGCCGTTATGTCATCGGTTTCGGAGATTGTGACCGGCAACTTGCCGGCGGCGGCGAGATGGCGTTTCCGGAGCTTATTGGGCATCCAGCCACGGTGCATGTCAATAGTGGAGCTTATGGACTGCTCAGTGACAACCGCACCGAGGCGAAAGAGAGCATACACATCCTCTTGTGAGGGGGAGCCGGCATATATGTGCGGAAGCGGCTTGTAATCAAGCGACTTTATTCGCAATTCACGCCATGCTTCTATGCAACAGCCGAAAATCTGAAGCACATCCGAGCCATCTACATGCAACTGCGGCAGCATGAAGCCTCCGTAAGTTAGGCCTCCGTGCGAATGCAGCACACCATCAGCCGTGAGATTGGCAGGCAGCATGGCAATCGGTTTACCCTTCTTGCGCACTATCCAGCTGCAATCTTCGAAGCGGTCGGCATGATAGTCCATATAATCGCGATGGAAGAGGAAAGTGGAATTTCGCGACGTGTCCACGAAACTGTTCCACTCTCCGGCTGCGGCCGGTGTGTATCTCTCTACAGTTATCTTATCCATTTCAGAGGATCTTGCTTGTCACGGTTGCGCCACACTTCGAAGTGTATCGAGCCGATGGAGGGGTTATCCTCGTCGGCTGCTACCCTGCCGAGCGATTGACCTTGCCGCACCTTATCGCCGGGCTTCACGCCGGCAGCAGCGAGGTGTCCGTATACGGTATAATATGTGCCGTGGTTTACAATCACGACAGTTGAATAACCGGGCACCATATATACGCCGGAGACTTTTCCGTCAAACACAGCGCAGGCCGAGGCACCGGCAGCCACTTCGGCATCAATGCCGGGGTTATCGTAAGATACTGTCGGCATATTGGGGAGCGACTGTCGGCCGAAGCGCGATGTCACCCTGAAAGAACCACCCACGGGGCGCGGCAGCGAGCCTCGCATCGACTCGAACGAGCGTCCGCCCGATTGTGCAGCTTCCGACTTAACGGGTTTAGGCACATTGGCAGAGCTTCCGGAGCCGGCAGCCTTAGAACCGGTGGCCTTAGAACCGGCAGCCTTTGGTCTGCGGCGTCTTGCCTCGGCATACGACACCTCACGGTCTGTCTGGCTTGAGGCTTGCTTCTCCTTGGCTTGCTTCTCCTTTCTCTCTTTTGCTTCGGCCAAGCGTTTTGCCTCAGCCGCACGTTCAGCCTCAGCTCGCTGTTCGGCGGCACGTCGCTCGGCTTCGGCCTTTCTCTTGGCGGCTTCTGCACGCTTTTTGGCCTCCTCGGCACGTCTTTTTGCCTCCTCAGCCTTGCGTTTTGCCTCGGCCTTGCGCGTGGCATCAGCCTTGCGCGCAGCCTCTTCCTGCTCCCGGGCCTCACGTTCGGCCTGTGCCACGAGTTCAGCCTGACGTTTTTGCTCGGCCTGGCGCTCACGCTCGGCGGCCTGTTCGGCGGCTATGCGGGCAGCCTCGGCCTTCCGTTCGCGTTCTCTCTGCTCGGCCTCAGCACGCTGTTGTGCGAGCCGTTCCTCCCTCTCACGCGTTGCACGCTCAGCCTCGGCCCTACGTGTTTCTTCGGCGATAAGCGAGGCAATGCGGCCATTGAGGGCATTTGCCTCGGCCTGCTTCTTGGCGAGATGCGCATGAAGGGCCTGACCATTCTTCTTGAGTTCGCTAACCACAGCATCTTGACGCGCATAATCGCCCTGCAACTGATTTCGGGCCTTGACTTCGAGGGCGAGCTGCGCATCATGCTGGCTCTTGGTGCGTGCAAGTTCTTGCGTCTCGCGCTTCAGCTTGGCTACACGGCCTGTAATCTCCTTGGTCTGATTGTCGCGCCAAGTGGCAAACTGCTTCAGGTATCTGATGCGGCGCACCGCCTCGTTGAAATTTTTAGAAGAGAAGATGAAAGCGAGCATCGATTTCTCCTTACGCTTGGTGCGCATGGCCTTGACAGCTTTCAGATATTCGGCACGCAGACGTTGGAGTTGCCTTTCATCTTCGCTCACACGACCCTGGAGAGTGGAGATCTTGCCCTTGAGCGCATTTACTTTCGCACCGGCCTGCGCCACCTTCTGCTTGCTGACATCGATATCGCCCTGCAGCTTGCCGAGCATGTCGAGATTTCTCTTTACGGCAGCATCATTTTTGCGTATCTGCTCCTCGGTTAGCTTGATTTCGCGGCGGGCGGCATCATGCTGACGCTTCACATCGGCCGATGTCTCACGCTTGCCACCCTTCCTCTTGTCAGAGGTTGTCCGCTTCTTTGCACCGGCACTTTTTTTGGCATTGCCCTTACTCTTGGCAGCTGCATTTTTCCCCTTTGCAGCGGTGCTGTTTTTCTTGGTTTTAGTGACCCCGGCCTTCGACTTGGAAACCGGAGTGGCATAAACCGGAACTGACCACAAAAATGCGGCCATAATAAAAATATAAAATATACGTAAGATTCGAGACATCGGGGGGGAGGGAACTTAGAATTTATAATTCCAAATCCAAATTTAAGAAAATATTACATGAGTTGTTTGAAGAAGTCCTTGAAGCCGAGCTTGGTAAAGCCGGAAGTCTTGACGGCGGGCATTTCACGTCCACCCCACTTCACGGTGTTGAAGTCGAGCTTCACATTCACCTTCTTCCCTTTCATATTATCGTAGAGAGCATCAATCTGCATACCTCTCTCTTCATACTTGTATTGGAGTTCGAGCGATGCTTTTCCGGCAATGTTGACCAGCGTGGCAAGCGTACGCAATGACGGGGAAAGCAGATAACCGTAGCTGAAAGGCACTATGCCGGGTTCGGTGAATGGGATGATGGTTATGTTGCCGTTATCAAGGCGGTTCACGTCGGCAAGTTCCGACACCGGGCCATTAATCTCACCTTTGCCGAGCACCACGGCGCGGGCAAGCAGGAAACTCTGCAAGTCGCTAAGACCGGAGGGATAGAAATCCATCAAATTGGAGGCATCCTCTTCGCAATATGTTTTCTTATACTTATTTACAAGCGATATGGTGGTCGGTGTCACGGTGACACGTGCCACCTCGCCCATCAACGGCACGCGGGCGGAGAGCTGTATCAGCGAATCGCGCAGCATATATATCTTTATGGTAGGTTTAATGGGCAGCTTGTCGGCTGAGATTTTACCGCTGAACTCCACATTGTGCCACGAGGGATAAGAGAGCACCACATCTTCAGTCACGATATTCTCACTGACCACGGCAGGTTTCTCCTTGCCGGCTGCACCGAATGGCATAATGCAGGCAAATATCAACGAAATGAATATGAATAGCTTTTTCATTACAAGTCTGTTACTGTTTGTCCATGTATAACGTGCGTATTACCGTATTGCGTGTTGCACTGTATAACATGCACTACTTTATAACGCACATAACTGTATAATCAGTGCGTTACTTCTTTATTTTTTCGAGATTCTCAACCTTCTCCTTCAGTTTCTTGTAGTCATCGCTGTCGGTGGTGCCGTTTTCCTCAAAAATCTTCATACCCTTTTGCCATGAATCGAGGGCCTCGTCGTTTTTGCCGAGCTTCAATTTTATATCGCCATTGTGGAGATAAAGTTCGGCGCTGGGATAAGGTTGCTTTTCCATCTGCTCGAGAGCCTTGGCCTGATATTCTTCTGCCACTCCATAATTTCCTTTCAGATACTGTATCCAGGCGTAGGTATCGAGATATGTGGGGTTGTTGGCTTCAGCTCCGGCGAGCGACTTTGCGCTCAGTTCGAGGGCTTTGTCGAGGTCCCCACCATCGGTGCATAGGAAATATGCGTAATTGTTGGCCGCCATGGCATTTGAGGGATTGAATGTCAGGGCATTGTCATACATACGGAAAGCACGGTCGTTTTGGCCGGCTTCATGATATATGTCGCCGAGCGTGGCGACAAGCTGGCTTAGCCGGTCGAGCTGGTCAGCTGTGATGTCGCGACGCAGCATTGATAACGAGAGTGTGGAGTCGAGGGGGAGCCCGGGCTGTATCGAATCGATGAACCCTCGGTATACGCCGGCCGCCACATCATACTCCTTGGCTTGCTGGGCCACCATGGAGTAATACATCATCATCGTTTCGTCGGGCACAATATGCTTCTTTGCCCTCTCGAATGTCTTCATGCTCTCCTCCGGATGACCGTTGGCAGCCTGATAAGTCATCAGCTGCCCCCAATATGTAGCATTCTTGGGGTCAAGGTCTATGGCATATGAGACCTGTTCGCAAGCGTCGGCAAAATCTGATTTGGCGGCACTATAACGCGAGGCGAGGTCGAGCAGGCGCGGTTCGTGGGGATATTGCTCGCGCACCACTTTGAAGAGATAATCGCCGCGCTCGGTGCTTTGCTTGCCCAAGATTAGTGCCTGCAGATATTGGGCGAGCAGCTCGAGTTTTGTGTCGAGTTCGAGGTCTTCGCTGAGCAGCACCTCATACATCTTGTTGTCGTAAGCCACGGAGTCGTTGCCCTGGCGATAGAAATCGGCGAGGGCGAGCTTCGCCTGTCCCGACTCTGGGTCGAGACGTTCGGCGAGCGAATAATAATACAGGGCCGAATCGCGATTTGCAATGATGTCGAACACATTGCCTTTCATAATCGCATACGCCACGTTGGTGGTGTCGGAGAGGTGCAGACGTGTCACCTCACGGAGGGCCCCCACGGTATCCTTGTCAGAGAGGAGATATGAGAGTTTGCGCATTGTGACCTGCGGGTTGAGCCCTTCGTTACGTTCATAACGGCTCAGGGCATCGACTGCCATTTTCAGGTCGCCCTTGTTGGCATAAGCCTCTGAGAGCTGCACGAAAGCCCCTGAGGCTGAACGCTTCATATCGGCGGTGCGTTCAAGCACGCGTATGGCTTCATCCCATTCGCCGAGTTGCGTCGTGACATAGCCGTAATATTGCGCTTCATAAGTGTCCTCCGGATACTCATCCACATATCGGCGCATCATGGCGAGCGAACGGTCGAGCTCGGTGTCGCTCTGAAAGGTGTCCATCGGGAGAGCGAGACGCATGGTGCCGTAAGCATTTGCTGCCTCGGCATAGGTGGGGTCAGCGGCATATGCTTTCTTGAAAAATTCAAACGCATCGTCGTCATTGCCGGTAGCCTTAGCCACCGAGCCTGCCGTAAAGTAATAACGGGCCTTCTTGCGTGCATCATTATCGCGGCGTGTGGCTGTAGCCACCACACACACTGAGGTGAGCAACACTGCGAGAGCTGCTATTACGAAAAATCTTGAGTTATGTAGACCTGATTTCAATGATAAGTTCTTTTTTATGCTTAATTGGTGCCGGTGTGCCCGAAAGCTCCATCTTCACGCTCAGTGCGGTCAAGTTCCTTTACCGGTTCCCAGGTAACATGAGAATATTGTTTCACCACAAACTGGGCAATACGGTCGCCATCATTTACGGTGAAATCGAATTCACCGAGATTGATGAGTATTATACCTATTTCACCGCGATAGTCAGCATCTACGGTGCCGGGAGAATTCACTATTGAAATGCCATGTTTCAGGGCGAGTCCGCTTCTTGGACGCACCTGACACTCATAGCCCGAGGGGAGCTGCATATAGAGACCTGTAGGTATAAGGGCGCGTTGCATGGGGCGCAACACTACCGGCCCCTCGGGCAGGTATGCACGCACATCCATACCGGCGGCCTCAAATGTGCCATATTCGGGCAACGGATGATGACTCTTGTTGATTATCTTGACCTTAATTCTATCCATAGGTAGTTTTAGTTTTTATGCTTCCTAAATTGAATCTGATATCCTTTCTATGGGTTATAACAAATTATATGGCATACAAGTTGCTTGAATGGAAGGAAGCAACGAGCGGATGACAAACAAAAATATGGCTGCCTCAGTGGAGACAGCCAATATTTTCTTTCACGTCGCGGCTCATGGCCGGACACCGAAATCGTTAGCCCTCCTCGATAGCATCGTTGGGGCAGACGGATGCGCAGCTGCCGCAGCTGATGCAAGTATCCGGGTCGATGTGATAGATTTCACCCTCGGAAATAGCCTCAACGGGGCATACCGACTGACATGTGCCGCATGCGATGCAACGGTCTGTAATAACGTAAGCCATAATTGTAGTGTTTAATGTTTAAAGGATATTTGTGCCCGGCTGTAAAACGAAGCCGGATGTTTCAAAGCACAAAATTAAAGTTTATTATTCATTATTCCAACATAAATCGGCATTAAATTTGAAAATATTCTTATCTTTGCAAAAAAACAAGGCTACAGATATGAATACAACCCCTTTGATATCGATAATAACCATCACCTATAATGCAGAGAAGCATATATTGCCGACATTGGAATCAGTGGCGCAACAAAAATACACCGGCTATGAGCATATCGTAGTGGACGGTGCATCGAGCGACAGGACGGTAGCGTTGGCACGCACGTTCAAGGGTGTGCGTATCATGAGCGAGCCTGACGGCGGGCTGTATGATGCCATGAACAAAGGCATCGCGCTTGCACGCGGCAAGTACTTGCTCTTTCTGAACGCCGGCGACACATTTCACAACGACCTTGTGCTTGGCGCCTATGCCGGGCGGGCGGAGAAAGATGACGACATAATATATGGCGATACGGTGATAGTCGACAGCGCACGCCACATCATAGGCAAACGACACCTCACCGCACCGTCGGCCTTGACATTCGACTCTTTTGCAAAGGGTATGCTCATTTGTCACCAGGCATTTATGGTGCGCAAGGATATTGCACCTCAATATGACTTGCAATATCGGTTTTCGGCCGATTATGACTGGACTGTAAAATGTATCGCCAACGCCGACCCACGCAAATGCACGAACTTGGGCATTGTGGCAATAGACTATCTTAGCGACGGATTGACCGACAAAAATAAGCTGAAATCACTTCGCGAGCGGTTCCGCATCATGTCGCACCACTACGGTGCGGCACGCACTTGCGCCAACCACGTCGGCTTCGTGATCCGCGCACTCCGCCGCAAACTCTTTTGACATTGTTGGGCTAATAGGGCTAATAGGGCTAATAATGCTAATCGGGCTAATAATGCTAATCGGGTTTATAAGCAAAAGCGGGTCTTGAGTTTCAGCTCAAGACCCGCTTCTTATTTGGGTTTTAGTCGGTTACTTCACATGTACTTTGGCTGTGGTGCGACCGGCACGCACTACGTATATGCCGTTCTGCACGTCAATACGGGTATTGGCTTCTCCCTTGACATTTGCAATTCGTATGCCTTGCGGAGTAAACACCTCCACTGCCACTCCGGCAGCATTCTTGACGCGGATGCAGCCATTGCCGGCCTCGACTGTCAAAGCATCGGCAAATGTATTCCCCACGCCTGAAAGCAGCAGGTCATATTCATTGCCTGGGCGCGATTCGCCGTTGCCGTATACTGCAGTCACCACATATTTATGATCGGCGCCGGGCTTAACGGTCTTGTCTGTAAAGCTCTCTTCATACACCACTTCAGTGTTGAGCTTCACACCGTCGCGATACACATTGTAGCCCTTGAGCGTAAGCGTTGCCGGCGCACCGTTGGCTGCAATGTAGGTCACATCGTCGATGAAGAGGAAGAACTGGTCGGTAGAACGGCTGCGGATAGCGAAGTATAGCGAGCCTTCGGGGAGGCGGAACTGATATTTAGTCCAGCTGAAGGGTGCGCGTACCACACTTCCGGCAAGCTGGAAGTCTTCAAGCGTCGTGGTGTTCTTGGAGTAGAGCACATCGAAATCTTCCATATAGTAACCGGCGTAATTGCCTTCGCCATAGAAGCTGCGTGCGTAGAGCGACACCATCTGCTCGCATCCGTTGAGACGGGGTGAGATTGCCCAGTCGTCGCACTGTTCGGGAGTGTTGCCTCGCTGCACAGAGCCTGATGTGAGATACTTGTTGCCGGAATGCGATTTCCAGAGTTCCTTAGAGGTGTCAGTCTCACCCCAGTCGGCCGGAGTCACCCACCAACCGGCCTTCTTGCCGGCACCGAACGGGAAGTTGGGATTACGTATAGATATGAGCGGAGCGTCATCTTCGTCAAGAATCTTCCAACCATCCACGGCCTGTGCCCATGAATCGGCATTCTCGAAGTCCTCGGTGAAGGGAGCTGAGGGAGCTGAGGCCATATCTGGCTTAACCCAAGTAAGCACGAGCTCATCTGATTTGTAGGAGCCGGAAAGGTTCTGCGGCACGGGCACAGCGGGGGCCACCACGCCAACCTCAACTTCAGCCGACTTATTGTCAGCCTCTATTTCATCTATGTCGGAAACCACAACCGCATGATAACGCTTGGACTCACCGTGGAGCGATGTTGCCGCGGTCTCGAACACATAGTTGGCAGTAGCCTCGGGAGCGAGTGAAGAGGATGCCTTGCGAGAGGTTATGAACTCATCGCCCGACCAAAGTTCCACGTTGTAGCCCCTCACTTCGTTGTCGCCGGTATTGGATACAGTCACCGAAATCTCAAACGGTGTATCTGTATTGACAGCATCGGGAGCCGAAATGGCCGAGAGGGCGAGATTGTAGTCGGCATGTGAGGTGATGTTCAGATTGTCGATGAAGAAGAAGGCACCGAGATTCTTCGGATCCGAGCATGTGGGAACAATGCGGAACACTACGGCTTGGCCGTCGTAATCCTCGAGTCCTACGGTAACCTTGTGCCAAGAGGCGTTCTCACCTACGAATATATCGTCGGCGCTCACTCTCACGAAGCCACGTCCGTCACCATTGTCCACCTCAAGTGCAATCTGGTTGGAATATTGGTTGTCGCTGTATCGGTAGGTGTAGTAAGTGAATGCGGGGTTAGGCACTCCGGAGAGGTCAATCTTGCCGGTGACGAGTCCGGTGCTGACACCACCGTAAGCCTCGAAATATGCGAGACCCTGGTCAGCATCTTGGGGAGAGGCAGACCAATCGGGGTCAGTGCCAAATTGCCAGCCTTCCTGACCGATGAGGTAATTGTAACCGAAGATAGAGCTGACGGAGCCTCCGGCAAACGATTCCTTCCAGGGTGTGGCATATGGCGTGCCGACGGGCTTGTAGGCCGAACCGGCAAGCTTGGATTCGCCACCGACGGTCACGGCATATACGCCAAATTGAACGAACGCCTGTTCACCTTCGGGTACAGCCTGAGTTTCAAACGATGTAGCGGTAAGATTATCTGCAAGCACCTGATAGTCTCGGTTGATGACTTTATACGTCACTGCCTCAGACTTGATGGGATTGCCGTCAACATCGGTTGTCACCGGCTGCCATGTCACTTTCACCTTGCCTGTATTGCCCTCTTCGAGCATCACGACATCAGCGGGAGCTGCAGGGACACCGGGACCTACGGTCACTTCAACGGTGGTTGCCTGGCCTGCACCGAAAGCATTGGTGGTCACTATCTCATATGTATGCTTGCCGAGGGTGAGCCCCAAGGTGGCATTATCTTCAAATGTCTGTTCGCCTGTGGGGAAATCGGAGGTGATGGTCTTGATTACATTGCCATCGCGCTTGATCTCCACGCTTGTCAGGGCAGTTGCACCTGTGAGCGCATTACCGTCGATCGAAGTGGCAGGTACTGTATATTTAAGTTCTGCCTTCACGGAGCCATCGGTAGCCGGAACGACATCGAGCGTTGCCTGAGCCGGAGCTTTTGTCACCACACCCTCTCCTATCACGATGTTGCGTGCATAGAGCTGCGACTGGGCTGCTGACTTGCAATGAATGCCAATATATATCTTGCCGTCGGCCACAGTATTGATTGAGCCTGTATAAGTGGTGTATTCGGTGTTCTTCTGCGTTACCGCGGGTATCGCCACGTTGGTCATGGCAGCCACTGTAGGCTCCGTGCCCCACATCACTTCGAATTCCTCGTCATAGTAGTTTGAGGTCTTGAAGTCAACGCTGATAGGATATGCTGCTCCACCCACCACCGTAACAGCGGGAGAGATGGCCCAGTCGTCGGCACCTGTCTTTATAGAGGAATAATAGCGCAGAGCCTTCTCATAGTCATAATATGCCCATTTGGCATCATCTGCTTTCTCACCTTCGAGTATTGTCCAGCCGAAGAGTGAGGCCGCACCGTCGAAGTTGATTGTTGCGGGCGGAAGTATCGGACCGGCCTTGATTGACTCTGACTTGGCCTCGGGCGAAGTCAGACCTTCGCAAGTGGCTGTCAAGATATAGTAGAACTCTGTTTGTTCCTCCACTTCGGGAATCACGTCGTTGACGGTACGCTCGGAGATACCTTCGGCCACCTTCTTGCCGTCGGGCATCCGGGTCACATCATATGTCGCCTTGGTGTAGGCTACAGAGCCACCGTTCACACCGCTGCTTGCAGTGGAGCTCCATGCCAACTTGACGTTGTTGCCGTTGAGGGTCATGCGGAAATTGGAGGGAGCTTTCGGGGTATCAGGACCGATAAACTTCTTTGACTTTGCTGCCGGAGATTCTCCTGCCTCATTGACCGTAACAACCGTGAAATTGTAGGAGTCAGTGACCGGTAGTGTCACATCGGCGTTTACACGGGTGCCTCGAGCAGATGTGCCTCTTGCTATTTCCTTGCCGTTTGCACGGATTATGTAGGTCATCTCAGTGCCTGTTGGTATGCTCGTGCTCTTGTCATTGAGACGAGAGGGCATTGAAAAGCTCACCTTGCCGGAGAGAGAAGTGCCGGAAAATGAGAGGGACACCGAGGAAATGGCTTCGGGCACATCCTTGCCATAAGTCTTGAAGTCCGGCACATACATGCCGCAAAGCTGCTCCTCATTCTCCATATCATAGAGCTTAGTGGCCTTAGCTGTCTTTAGGTCTACGGTATAGAGAGCATTTTCAGTATCATTATTCACACACCAATACATTATGTCGGTCTTGGTGTCAATAGTTGCATCGGCGAGATATTGTGTTGAAATGCCGGTGCTTCCCACCTTGGTCATCTTGCCATCGGAGAGCGCGACTGTCCAGAGGTCGCCGTCGCGGTCTATGGCATAGAGAGTGTTGTCGGAAGAGAATGCACAACCGGCCCAAGGTTTCTCCAGCGGGCAGATGGTGCGCTGCACCTGAAAATAATTATAACGCCATTCCACAAACACATAACCGGTGCGCTCCTCATTGATGAAGCAGCCGAACACCTGGTCGCGTGCGGGAGAATAGGCCATCGTGGTGGCTACATACTGGATTTTGCCGGTGTATGAGTCATACACCTCCCAAGTGTCGAGGTCATAGTTTGAGGTCTTTATTTCCTCGTATCCCATCGCCTCGCGATATGAATTGGCATAATAATAGGAGTCAGTGCCGAAGCCGCCGCCGGTGGCATATATACCGCTTTCGAGACGATTTGGATTCCAGGCATCGGTAGTGTAGCTCCACATGCCGGTGATATGGTCGGGCGAGACTACACATCCCAAGATATAGACTTTCGAGCCGTCAGGATTGTCGAGGCCTTGGATTCTGTGTTGAGATGGGGTGAGCGACTTGGCTCGGACCGGAGCACCGGTCAAGGCCATCGCGCCACCACCCGTAGCACTCTTCAGCCCTAACAACGAAGAGATGTTCTGCGGACCCGTTGCGAGGGTCGTGAGGCTTGTCAGTAACGACAGCCCAATGGTCAGTAACGTTTTCTGCATAATATTATGGTTATGGTTCGTAAACATTGTCGTGTAGGTTAGATTCTTGCTGCCGGCTATACTTCATTGTCCTGTCGTAATGCCGTCTCCGACACCGGAGATTATGTTCAACAAATTTAGAGTCCGTCTAATATGCCATGATGAACAATGCAAATATAAACCCTAAATTTCGTTTTCAGCGTTTATTTGTCTTAGTTAGTCTTAGTTTCTCTTAATTAAAAAGGATTTTTTCGTGAATAAGTGTATTAATTCCATAAAATAGATGTAAATTCGCAAAAAATGACAAAACCCCGAGTCTACAGATGAAAAATCTTACCATCCCTGTGATCCTGATAATTTTGGCTACAGCGTTGCTTGTCGCCGACATATTTTCCTTTTCGCGCATCTATATCTCCATAAGAGAGAATATAGAACGCGACATCAGCGCATCACTCACGGAGATGGATATAGAGGAACTTTGGTATCGATATGGACACCCGGAGGAATTTACAGACAGCGTGTGCGCCATGGATTTGGAATCAGGGGTAATCGTAAGTTCCAACGGGGAGTTCGAATCTTGGGTGAGTTCAGGGCACGACGGTAAGGAGCAATATCAGTCAGGACGCCATGCCAAACGCCACCAGTTCACCCAGCAGGTGATACGCGAGATGGCTGCCACGCTCCACAAGCAACTCGACGCAAGCGTGCCTATGCGCGTGGAATATCTTGATGAGATACTTGCGGAGCGGATGTCGGTGAGGGGGCTGTATCCGGAGTTTTACGCCGTGGAATATCGCGACTCGGCCGACAATGTAATAGTGGGTAATCCGAAACTTGACGACAACAAGGCCGGATATGATTGTTTCAAGAGCGTCGCTGTGACACCTCGAGGCACATATTATGCCGCATACCTCACCCCGGTGAGCCGTCTGGTGCTTCATCAGATGATAGAGATGATAATATGCTCCGTAGCACTCATCGCATTATTTTCCGGTGCGCTGATATATCTCTGGCGCACCACAAATCATCTGCGCAGTCTTGATGAGATGAAGGATAGTTTCGTAAACTCGATGACCCACGAGCTTAAGACACCGATAGCCGTGGCATACTCAGCCACTGACGCCATGCTCCGTTATTACGACACGAATGAGGCTAAACATAATAAGGAGTATCTACGCATTGTGCTGCGCGAATTGTCGAAGCATTCGGCAATGGTTGAGGATATATTGAGCGTTAGCATGGAGAGACGCAAGATGCTTGACCTTCGCATGGAAAACACACCTGTCAGCCCGATAGTGCGCGAGGTCGCCGACAACCAAAAGATGAACTCCCGTAAGCCCGCCGAAATAGAAGTGAGAATATCACCGGAAAATATGACACTGCGCACAGACCCGATACACTTCGCAAACATTGTCTCCAATCTTATTGGCAACGCAGTGAAATATTCCGGTGAGTCTGTCAAGATAGATGTCGAAGTTACTGAATCATATCTTAAAGTCAGCGACAACGGCATAGGCATTTCGTCAAAACATATAGCCCGAATATTCGACAGGTTTTACAGAGTGCCCCAAAAGGGAGACAGATACAGTGTAGGAGGACACGGCATAGGCCTCTATTATGTCAGCAACATATGCACGCGCATGGGCTGGTCAATAACCGCCGCGAGCCGCCTTGGTAAAGGCACATCATTCACGATCACATTTAAGAAACAAAAAAAATGAAAATGAACGACACTATATTACTTGTAGAAGATGAAAAGACCATGTCGAGGATAATTGCTGATGTCCTGCGCAGGGAAGGCTTCAATGTGCTTACTGCATATGACGGACAGGAGGGCTTGGCTATGTTTCGTAAACACCGCCCTAAGGCAGTCATCGCTGATGTGATGATGCCCAACATGGATGGCTTCGAAATGGTGAATAAGATACGTCATATGGATGAACAGACACCGGTGCTGTTCCTAACAGCGAAATCGGCGATAAGCGACCTTGTGAAGGGATTTGAGATAGGTGCCAATGATTACCTTAAGAAACCCTTCTCCATGGAGGAACTTCTTGTAAGGCTTAAAGCTCTTTTACGACGTAATATCAGTTATCTTGAAAAGATAAAAATAGGCAAATATGAATTCAACGCAGCATTGCAGACACTGCGTGGATGTGGCGAGACCATAGAACTCACACACTTTGAGGCGTTGATAATGCAAGAACTTGCCACACATCCCAACGAAGTGCTTGAAGCCTCAAAGATGATGATAACAGTTTGGCAAAACGACAATCCCTATTATCTTAACCGGCTACACGGATTTATCTTCAAACTTCGCAAATACCTCAGCGGTGACCCCAAAGTATCAATACTCAATATACGCGGCATCGGGTACAAACTTAAAGTGGAGGAATAGCCGTTCAAAAAAAAAATATAAAGGTCGTTATATTGTTGTCTTTCTTTCTATTATCTTTGTCGCCGCCGGAAGCTCCTCCTTCCTGGTGGCTTCGCATGTTTTTCTATAATGTCGTCGCCGGAGGCTCC
>CAJTYC010000014.1 GCA_910584185.1 uncultured Muribaculaceae bacterium | reverse complement strand
ATGATAATATTCACGACGGTCCACGGCAATCGTGTAATTGTTGCCGGTAACCTTCAATGCGCCTGTCATCTGAGGGAATATGATGTAACGCGCAATGACGGCCGTAGCATATGATTTGCCATTATAAGTCTCGAACGACAGAGAAGAGGATATATCTTTCGACTCCTCAACCACAAAACCATCAAACTTCGGCGAATCTGTGGCACCGATAAACTTAATGGCATCGTAAGTGGTATAAAGTTTTACGGTATATACGATAGCCTGCTGCTCGTAGACATTGGTAGAAGATACATTGGCACGAAGGAAAAGATTATTATCACCCTTGCCGATGTATTTCGGTTTTGAGTCATCGTCTTGCGCAGAAGCGCCGGACTGACCGGCGGCTGTCGGCGATGACGACTGATTAGGCATTTCCTTGCCTATATTGTAGCTCACCTTATTGCTCCTCACACCACCTACACTTATCGGGCCATAGGAGAATGAACCCTCCTTAACGGCACGGAAAGTCGCGGTATAAGTTGCACTGTAAGATTGGGTGGTACGGCCATTGATCGACGAGAAACTCGACTGCTCGGAGGTGCGGTCGAAATATGCCAACTTAGCGCCCGGCAAATTGTCGGGGCGCGAAGGAGACTCCGAAATGTTGGTCACCTCAATGGTAAGGTAGAACTTGTCGCCAACCTCTATCTTATTTTTTCCCCTTTGCGGAGAGACAGATATCCTGACACTGTTGGCAAAAGTGGGGATTGCCAACATTAAGGTCATGATAAATATCAATAATTTTCTTGCCATATGGATTTCGGGAAATATATTTACGTGATAAGTATTAGTTATGAGTTATGAAGTGAGCTGCTGCAATATCAGTCATCAACGTTTGGCCATAGGTCAATGGGCGAAGGATTGAATATCAGCCAACACTCAAATCGACATAACTGACCGCTTGGAAGCTGTTGACTTCACCTTTATCTTGACGGGTTTAGACTTTATAGTTTCATATTTACCGGAAGAAGGGTTGAAGAAGTCAAAACGGGCCTCCCCTATTTCGGCATTTTCGCGGTCGGTAGGAATAAAGGTACACTCGAGCTTAATCTCCGACAGCATACGACCCTTATTGTCGTGCCCCTCATCGCGCGACTCGGTGACAGACTTCAGCGAGACACCCTTTTTAAAGGCATCGCGATATTCGGGCAATGTGGATTCGGCTATCATGCCGGTGCCAGAAAGTATGATATATGCCGTGGCCTCTTCGCCCACAAAGATATCTCCCTCAGGCACTACGGTCTTGAGTTCGAAAGTTCCGACCGAGCCGGAATACTGCAGACCCTTAGGCGGTGCAGGCACAGACTTCACCTTAAACTTCACCTTCTGCACCGGGACCTCGAACTCCTCAGTACGGACCGTACGCATCGGACCCCAGAAAGGGTCGCGCACCACGGTAGGATAATTCACACCGACCACAAAAGATCCGCCTCCATACTCATACTTCCCCTTATTGTCGATTGTCACCATCCGGGCGCTAAGCGGGAAACAATACCAATGCTTACCATCGATATCCTTTTCATAGGCATTACCGGCGGGAGAGATGACTTGCGAAGTTGAAAAATCTTCACCTTCGAGGCGGGACAAAGATGCAGGGTTAGCATAAGCCACATCGGCCGATGTGGAGAACAGGGTGACGGTGATAGGCACCGGTTGCCCTTCATAAAACTCACGTTCCGGCATGACGCATTCAATGCGAAACTCCGGTGACTCAGCGTCAGCATTGGAGCCATGATTTCTTGCGGACACGACTTCGCAAGAAACCAGCAACGAGAGCAGAAACAATATGTTAGACTTAATGCTTACCATAAGTTAGACTTAATGCTTACCATCGCTTAGTGTTGCGTGAAGACTCGCCCGCTTTCTTGCCACTGTTGGCACGATTTACTTTAGCGCGAGTTTGACTTTCCTTATTATCAACAGCCTGAAGGATGCGTGCGGCAGCCTGCTGGTCTATATTCTGCTGCTGCGGCTGCTGCTGCGGCTGCTGCTTCTGCTTATCCTTGTTTTGATCTTGATTTTTATTTTGGTCCTTATTCTGGTCTTTGTTCTTATCCTGGTTCTGGTCTTTATTTTGATCCTTATTCTTGTCTTGATTCTTATTCTTGTCCTTGTTCTGGTCCTTCTTCAGATTAAGCTGCGCTATGCGGAGGTTCTTACGGGCCTTATCGTCAGAAGGGTCTATGCGGAGAGCCTGCTTATAATATTCGATGGCCTTATCGAAATTCTTGGTATTGAACTCGATATTGCCGAGATTAAAATTGGCTTTTGCGGCAAGCCCCGGCTTTGTTTTTGCAAGCGCGGCCACGTCGGAAAAATTTTTCCTTGCCTTCTCAATTACAGCCTTATTTTTTGCAGTCGTATCAGCGGGGTTAGATACCTGGCGGATTTGCGACAACCCAAGGTTATACCTGGCCACAGCCGAATTGGGATTTTCCACGAGCACCTGCTCGTAAACCTGTTGCGACTCCACAAAGTTGCGTTCCTTATAGAGTTCGTTACCCTTCATGATGCCCCTGCGCTCCTTGCGCGTGGACTCAGCGAAAGCCGGCTGAGCGGCAAAAAGCAGACACAGAAGCGTCACGAATATGCTAAAGTGATTAAATTTCATTTTTTATCCTCCTTATATTTCTGTAAACTAAGAATCCATTATAAAGAAGTTTAACTTTCGCAAGTTTGCAACTTGCGAAAAGTTTGGAGTTTGAAGGTTAGAGGTTAGGGCAAAGCCACACAGTCTCTAAAAATTTCCAATTTTTATCCACTCTAACTTCCAACATCCTAACTTTAAACTTCAAATTTTCAAGTTGCAAAGCAACTTGCGAAATTTGAAGTAAAGAACTTATTTCTTTTCCTCCTTCTTGAAGAAAACAATTTTGTCGAGCCAACTGATTTTACGGTCGAGCAAGAAAATGTCGATAATCAAGCAAGCCAACGCGAGCCAAGCGAAAATATAGAAGAGCTCATCGTGCTGCGAGTATACATTTGACTGCAAGGCAGCCTTCTTCAACGTGGAGAGTTGCTTATCGAGGTCATTGAGAGCATCGCGCGATGAAGCATTGACATAAATACCTTTGCCATTGGCTGCGATATCGTTGGCGAGTTTCTCGTTGAGAGCCGTTTGAACAGGTTGTCCTGTCTGCTCATCTATCATGACACTTCCGTTTTCAGGGATAGTGACCGGTGTAGAACTACCCACACCGACCACATCGACCTGAATGCCCTTCTTCACCGCAGCGCGAACCGCAGCATCCACGCTTTCAGGATTCTCCAGTTCCTCGGCATCAGTGATAAGGATTATGGCCTTGCCTACATTCTTATTGTCAGAGAACGAGCTTGTGGCCATATCCAAAGCCGCAGAGATATTGGTGCCTTGCTGGGCTATCTGCGACGGGTCGATAGAATTGAGAAACATCTTGGCCGATACATAATCGTTGGTCACGGGGATAAGCGTATAAGCCTGACCGGCATAAACGATTAGCCCAACGCGGTCATTGTCGAGACGGTTGATTAGCTTTTCGAGCACGAGTTTGGCAGTGCGCATCCTTTCCGGGCCGTTTGGGTCGTCAGAAGCAGAGGCGAGCATAGAGTTTGACGCATCTACGGCTATCACCACCTCGATACCCTCCTTGGTGGTCTTTTCATCTTTTATGCCACCCCAAGGACGGGCAGCAGCCAAGATGATAAATGTGAGGGCGAGCATGGCGAGAGTTATCTTCAATGGAGGCTTGTAGGCGGATACCTCCGGCATAAGAGACTTCAACACCTCCGGCTTGCCGAAACGACGGAGCTTCACCTTGCGGGCATAGCGTGCCCAGACGTAAAGCAAAACAAAAGCCGGCACCAACAGCAGGAGCAACAGCAAACCGGGATAAGCGAAACTAAACATATTATGCTAACGAACTTTATAAGTAATGAGTCATTTTAAATTTAGTAATGAGCTTTGAATTTGCTTTGGCTTCTTTTTGCCACATTGAAAATTCCTTATCAGTTACATAGCCCGCTATGCGCGTTCTGCGGAATTTCCAATCTGACAAAAATAAGCACAAATCAAATTTAAATTTAAAATGACTCATTACTTAACTATGATAAACTTTAAGCGAGCCCTAAGGAATCCTGCGCAACACGGTGTAACATAATAGCAGCATCAGCGACAGGGCGATTAGGGCTGCGAATACCCAGGGCATGAAATACTCTTCAGTCTGTGCGAAATTGTTGACATTCAACTTGGACTTCTCAAGCGAGTCGATCTCGCTGAACACATTGCGAAGAGTGCGTGAGTCGGTAGCCCTGAAATACTTGCCGCCGGTGGCCGAAGCGAGGTCGCGAAGAGCCGCCTCGTCGATTTTGGTTTCCATTGTTGTGGTTGAGAAACCGTACGGGTCAGTAATCTGAATCGACCCATTAGTGCCGACACCTATTGCATAAATCCTTATCCCCTTCTGCTTGGCAATCTGGGCAGCGGTAGCAGGCGCCACATCGCCGGCATTGTTGGTACCATCGGTGAGCAATATAATGCTCTTTGACTTGGCTTGACCCGACACGAGGCGATTTATGGCAGAGGCAATGCCATCACCTATGGCAGTACCGTCATTTAGAGCACCGGTCTTTGTTTCGTGCAAAGCATTGACCAGGGCCGCCTTGTCGGTGGTGAGGGGCATCAGAGAGAGACTCTCACCAGAGAACACCACAAGACCGATATTGTCGTTGGTGCGCTGATTCACAAACTTAGAGGCAACCTCCTTAGCAGCTTCGATTCGGTTTGGCTGCAAGTCGGTGGCAAGCATACTGCTCGAAATGTCGAGAGCAAGCACTATATCCGTACCTTCGATTGAAGAAGAGCGTAATGAATCATGAGTCTGAGGACGGGCAAGAGCCACTATCAAGCAAGATATGGCCACGAGCTGGAGCAAGAAGCAGAAATGCATCAGTCCGATTTTCATGCCCGCAGAATATTTTTTGAACGGGAGAGCCGACGAGACGCCGATAGAAGCGTTCGAGCCGCGCCATTTGCGAAGATACCACACCACGAGGGGTATGAGTATCAGCAGCATAAGCAGCAACCATGGATGCAGGAAAGTCATTTTTCACCTCCTTTCTTAGCTTGCTCATTATCGTCGGTGACAGGCTGAGGTTTGGTGTCCTCAACGAAACCTAACGCAAAATCATAAGACTTGACGCAATCGTCGGGCAAGGGGCGAACCTTAGCGAACTTCACGAAATCAGCCATATCGAGAATCTGGCACATATTGCTTCGATAGCCTCGAATTTCCTTATTCTGATGGAAAGCATGCAGAATCTCACGCGAAGTCATCTCCATGGCGTTGATGCCGAAACGTCCGCGCAGATATGCACGCAATATGTCGGTAAGATCCGTATAATACACCTTCTCCATGCCCTGCTCCCACAGCTTGCTCTCCTTGAGCTTATGCAACGAAGCGATAGCCTTTTCGTAAGGAGTTGGTTCAGGCTTCTTAGGTAGAATATGCCCCTCCTTGCGGTAACGCTTAAAGAGCCAGAAACCGGCGATGGCAACAGCGAGACAGAGCAGATAAATCCACCAATAGTCTACAAGCCAGTCAGGGAGATAATCGAAAATAGACTTATCTTCCGGATCGGATACCGAAGCATAGTCATGTATTGGGTCTTCAGCCTTGGCAGTGACAGGCACCACCTTGAGCGACAAAGACTTGGAACGGCTTGTATCACTATCAGCGACATAGAGCAATTCGGGGAGTCGGAAATATCCCGAATCGAAAGCCTGCACCGGTATGTCATACTTTATGATAACATTACCGCCCGACACCACGGTGTCGAGGGCAATAGGGGCGCGAAACTCCACACTGTCGCCACACACGGGAATGATCCCATTCTCGCGCACCTCCTTAAAGAGAGTCAGATTGCCCTTGGCATCTTTTGGTTTTGTCAAATCGAGATGAAGCATAGTGGTGCGTCCCATGACGAGATGCGCGGAGTCAAGCTTCACATCCAACTTGACTTGCGACCTTATGCCGAAGACCGACAAGAGGAGAGCCGCAGAAAATAATATGAATTTTATATGACTGAATTTCATAAGTTGTATTACATGCAAACCTGTAACCAAGAATAAACAAGAGCCGCATCGACAGCTGCGAGCCGCATCGACAATGCGCCCGGGGCAATCCCGCTAAAGGGATACTAACGGGCGAGCGCCCTACGGCGGAAAAGACCGAGAAGGGCTTTCACAAAATCCTCGTCGGTAGTGACAGAAGCGAAATCCACACCACTCTTGGCGGTGATATCGGTGATTTTCTGCTGCCGCTCATACCAGACCTTTGCATAATGGCGGCGCACGGCAGCCGAAGAAGTGTCAACCCAGACATCATTGCCACGTTCCATGTCGTGGACGCGCACAAGTCCGACATCAGGCATCTCGGAGTCGCGGCGATCATAAACCTGAATAGCGGCCAAATCGTGCTTCCTGTTGGCAATCGACATACTCTTGAAATAATCGTGAGAATCGATGAAATCGCTGATAAGGAACGCAGTGGAACGCTTCTTTATGGCATTGGTCAGGAAACGTAGAGCCACATCTATATCGGTGCCTGAGCTTTCGGGAGTAAAATTAATTATTTCCCTTATGATGAGCAGGATATGCTTCTTACCCTTCTTAGGGGGAATAAACTTTTCGATTTTGTCGGAAAAGAAAATCACACCCACCTTATCATTATTCTGGATGGAAGAGAAAGCGAGAGTGGCTGCGATTTCGGCCATAACCTCCTTTTTGGCATCGCCTACAGCCCCGAAATTACGGCTGCCGCTCACATCGACGAGCAGCATCACCGTAAGCTCGCGCTCCTCCTCATAGACCTTCACGAACGGCTTGTTATGACGGGAGGTGACGTTCCAGTCAATATCGCGGACATCATCGCCGGGCATATACTCGCGCACTTCGCTGAATATCACGCCGCGTCCCTTGAAGGCGCTGTGATACTCACCGGCGAAGATATTGCTGCTGAGACCCCGGGTCTTGATCTCAATCTTTCTGATTTTCTTAAGAAGTTCGTTGGCGTCCATAAAACAAATTGGGTAACATTACTTACAGGGAGCATCAAGGCACGACCACCTTGTCGAGGATTCCGGTGATTACCTCATCGGCATTGATATTGTTGGCCTCAGCCTCATAAGTCAGGCCGATGCGGTGGCGCAACACATCGTGACACACGGCACGCACATCCTCAGGAATCACATAACCACGACCCTGCAGGAAGGCATAAGCACGAGCGGCAAGAGCCAGGCTGATAGAAGCACGAGGAGAAGCGCCAAACGAAATGATGCTCTGCAAGTCATTGAGACCATACTTCGCAGGCTGGCGCGTAGCGAACACGATATCCACTATATAGTTCTCGATCTTCTCGTCGATATATATCTTTCTTACGATATCCTGCACCTCCTTTATATCTTGGGTGCTGATAATCGGCTGCACGGGTGCGGGAGTGCCGTAAATATTCTGGCGAATGATTGACTTTTCCTCATCCTTGTTGGGATAACCGATCACCACCTTGAGCAAGAAACGGTCCACCTGAGCCTCGGGAAGTGGATATGTGCCCTCCTGCTCAATCGGGTTCTGGGTAGCCATGACGAGGAAGGGAGAAGGAAGCGGGTAAGTATTGTCGCCGATAGTTACCTGACGTTCCTGCATGGCCTCAAGCAGAGCCGACTGCACCTTGGCCGGAGCACGGTTGATCTCATCGGCAAGCACAAAATTGGCAAACACCGGGCCTTTTTTCACCTCGAAAGTCTCCTTCTTCACACTATAGATCAACGTACCGATCACATCGGCAGGCAGGAGGTCGGGGGTGAACTGAATACGGCTATACTGCGCATTGACCAAAGATGCCAGAGTCTTAATTGCCAGAGTCTTGGCAAGACCGGGCACACCTTCAAGCAGAACGTGACCATTGCAGAGGAGTGCAATGAGCAACGAATCGACTAGGTGTTTCTGGCCGACAATGCGGCGATCCATACCGGTGCGGATCATCGTCACGAAATTGCTCTTAGAGGCAATCAAATCTTGTAGTTCTCGGATATTTACTGTATCTTCCATTTTAATGACATTTAGCGGAGACCGGGGGCAATCTGATGCACCACGCGAAGGCTCCTCATTTCTTAGATTGCAAATTTACTACATTTGCGACTAAAATGTTAAAATGATATGTTAAATTAACTTTAATGAAGTTTAAGAAAGCGTAAAATAGGGGGATTGCGGCAAATTCCGGTTCACTTGGCATCGGTGAATGCATTCCAGCCCTGTGCACGGAGTTCAATTTCACCGCCGTCGCGCGTCACCATGGCAGCGCCAAGTTCAGGTTTTGTGACATAGCCTATTTTTGTGATACCCTTTATCTTATCAATCTTATCATTGTCGGTAAGCGGAACAGTGAAAAGCAGTTCATAGTCCTCGCCCCCATTCATGGCGGCCACCACGAGGTTCATATTGAACTCCTCAGCCATTACGGCAGTCTGATAATCGATGGGTATACGGTCTTCATAAACTCGACAACCCACGTTGGAGCTTTTGCAGATATGCAGGAGTTCAGAAGAAAGGCCATCGCTGACATCCATCATTGCTGTGGGTTTTATGCCCGCCTTGGCGAGTTCCTCTATTATATCTTTTCTTGCCTCCGGTTTGAGCTGACGTTCGAGTATATATTCGCGGCCGGAGAAATCGGGTTGGAAATCCTTCTGGCCGGCGGCCACCTGATTCTCGCGCTCAAGGAGTTGGAGACCCATGTATGCAGCACCGAGGTCACCGCTCACACAAATGATATCGGTAGGCTTCGCTCCGCTTCTCAACACCACGTCATCCTTATTCGCCTCACCAAGGCAAGTGATGCTTATCACAAGACCGGTGACCGAAGCAGAAGTATCGCCGCCCACGAGGTCGACGCCATAAATCTCACAAGCGAGCCGAATGCCCGAATAAAGCTCCTCGATATGCTCCACAGTGAAGCGCGAGGATATGCCGAGACTCACAGTGATTTGCTTTGGCTTGCCGTTCATCGCGTAAATATCGCTGAAATTTACCACTGCGGCCTTATAGCCGAGATGCTTCAGCGGCACATAACGCAAGTCAAAATGAATACCCTCGAGCAGCAAGTCAGTGGTGACCAGAGCTTCCTTGTCGCCAAACGCGAGAACTGCGGCGTCGTCGCCTACGCCTAGCTTGGTGGAATCATTTTTAAGTGGAATATCCTTGGTGAGCCGTTCAATCAGGCCAAACTCACCCAATTTTGAAATTTCAGTTTGTTTAGTCTCCATTCTACTTTTTATTTACATATCCGTACAAATGCAATATCTATATTAGACAAGCCCTTATATAGAAACAATCGGCGAGTATATAAGTTTTAGAGTCCGTGACATAAACCCGTATATACGAGGTTTATGTCACGGACTCATTCATATGATTAACCAACTTTTAGATTCTCTCGAGCATTTTCTTTATGACCTTGGTCATGACGGGCTGGGCCTTGATAGCGGCCTTCTGCACCTCCTCGTGAGTAGGAATCTCCTTGATATCCTTGCCGCCGAGGTCGGTGATAACCGACACGCCGAAGACCCTCATGCCGGCATGGTTGGCCACAATCACCTCAGGAACAGTAGACATGCCTACTGCATCACCACCGATGATGCGGAAATACTCATATTCGGCTGGAGTCTCGAAAGTGGGACCGGGTGTGCCAACGTATACACCGTGCATCAGACGGATTTTCTCCTCGCAAGCTATGTCGTCGGCCATCTTCACGAGCGCCTGACTGTATGCTTCGGTCATAGCGGGGAAACGTGTGCCGAGTTCTTCGTAGTTCTTGCCACGGAGAGGATTCTCGGGGAAAAGGTTGATGTGGTCCACGATTATCATCACATCGCCCACGCGAAACTCCTTGTTCATGCCGCCTGCGGCATTGCTGACGAAGAGAGTCTCAACTCCAAGCTGGCGCATCACACGCACCGGGAATGTGACCTGCTTCATGTCGTAACCCTCATAATAGTGGAAACGGCCCTGCATGGCCATGATATACTTGCCACCGAGATTACCGAAGATCAGTTTGCCCGAATGTCCCTCCACAGTAGAGACCGGGAAATTCGGAATGTCAGCATAATTGAGTTCATGCTTAATTTCGATATGGTTTACGAGGTCGCCGAGACCTGTGCCGAGAATGACACCGATATGTGGGGTATCGCCAACTTTATCCTTGATGAAAGCGGCTGTCTCCTTGATTTTTTCCAAATAAGACTTTTCCATAAGTAATTGATTTTGGTTTTTCATTTAGTAACGATTAAAAAATAACTTGGTTGGGTTTCTCAGAAATTTTTGAGAAGATTTGCCTTTTACAATAAAGGAACATATCGGGATATTTGACTGTTTGGAAAAGGCAAATATTCCAAAAAAATATAGAAACTCTGCTAAGTTATTTTTTAATCGTTACTTATTTGCAGATGCAATGATATCGCTTACGAAGTCATTATCATCGAGAGCCTCAAGCATTTTCACCTTGACAGGAACATAATAAGTGGAATGCTTCAGAGCAACCGGGAAATAAGGATTGTAAGCCATTCTCACGGCATCTTTTTCGGTTGTGATTATAATTTTTCGTTCTCCCTTAAGAGCCTTGAATTTTTGCAACAAATCATCCATATCCACGCGAGAGAAATCGTGATGATCCGGGAAATGCGCCACCTTGACTCTGAAAGGATAAGACTTGAAATGTCTGATAAACCCACGAGGATTTGCAATGCCGGTGACGAGCAGCACCACATCGCGCTGCGAAAGTTGCTCCAAGTCCACACTGTAAGGATGGTCGTTGGGGAAGACCGGGGTCAAATCGCCATAACTCAAAGAGGAGAAATAGAGCTTCTGATATGGACGCAGGTCAAGATATTTCGATACGATGCGATACTGAATGGGAGGAAGACCCTGCGGGCACTTCGTGACCACCACCATATCTGCCCTGCATATCTGGTGTGCGGATTCGCGGAGGCGGCCCAACGGCAGGAGAGCATCCTTGTAGGTGGGACGCGAGAAATCCATCAACAAAATGTTGACTTTAGGCTTCACATAGCGATGCTGGAAAGCATCGTCGAGCAAGATGAGCTGCGTGTCGGGAAATTGCCTTAGAATCTCCTTGATACCCTTGCGTCGACTTTCACACACAGCCACCTTGACACGCGGGCCGAGCTTCAGATAAATCTGAAGCGGCTCGTCGCCTATGCTGTCGGGGGTACTGTTGGAATTGGCCAATATGAAGCCCTTGGTCTTGCGTTTATAACCACGGCTCAGCACTACGATATTGTAAGAGGTTGAGAGCAAGCCGGCTATATACTCCACATGAGGAGTCTTGCCGGTGCCGCCCACTGTCAAGTTGCCCACACTGACCACAGGCACATCAAACTCCTCCACAGGAAGAATGTTCTTGTCGAAGAGCCAATTGCGCGTCATAGTCACGGCCCCGTAAAGCCACGACAGAGGTTCCAGCAAATATGGCAATATCTTATGTATCGTATCTTTTACGTTCATGGTCAAAGCAATTAACTTTGGTTTCACATAGCACGATTTCTTTTCAGATTCCCAACTCCTTTCAGTTTTATCTTCTTTTGCCGGATTTATCCAACGACTTAGCTGACACCTGACTATCAGAGATTAACCTTAAACTCAGGCATACGCGCCTGCACCTTATGGCGCGAGACGATTCGCTGAAGCAGATACTTGCGCAGTGCAGCTTCCTTATCCTGATTCAATGCGCTCTTGAGTTCGGCCATTGTGATTGTGCCGGAGCGCATCAGACTCCAGAAGTTAGGTACGACTTTAGGATACGAGACTACATTGTAATTGTCGCTCACCTTGGCTTGCGACGCAGTCCAATCTATGGCATCCTGAAGATAAGCCAAAGAGTCAACGAGTCCGATTTTCAAAGCTGACGAAGCTGCCCACACGCGACCTTCAGCAATGGCGAGCACACGCTGCTTGCTCATCTTGCGGCCCTTTGCCACACGAGAGGTAAATTCGTCGTAGCCACGGTCCACAAACTTCTGCATCACAGCGAGCTGCTGCTCATCGAGAGGCTTGAAGCCCGTCATCACAATACCTTGCGGATTTGTACTCACCGTCTCCATGTTGACACCGAGTTTGTCGAGCGTGCCCTTGAAATTAGGCAGCAACCCAAATATACCGATAGAGCCGGTTATAGTGAGCGGTTCGGCAAAGATCTTGTCGGCGTTACATGAAATCCAGTAGCCACCCGAAGCTGCATAATCTCCCATAGAAACTGTCAGAGTCTTACCCTTAGACTTGAAATAATCGAGGGCCTCCCCTATCTGGTCGCTTCCGAACACGCTGCCGCCGGGCGAATTGACGCGGAGTACAAGACCCTTGACATTATCATTGTCGGCAAGCTCCACTATGACAGGCACAAGGTCTTCATAATTAATCTGATTGGAATTGCCGTCGGCAATCTCACCACATGCAAAGAGCACGGCAATCTGATTTTTGGCTGAATAAGAGTCTGACCAAGGTGTCTGGCTTACGAGAGTAGAGGGCTTTATGATATTAAGTTTATCTATCTCCCTGCCCGACAGAGACGCGAGTCTCCGCTTGATGTTTCGGCCATAAGTGAGAGAATCCACGAGACGATGTTCGAGAGCGAAATTGGCCTTCTCGAAAGCCACATAGTCCCTATTGATAAACGAATCGATGGCCTGAGCCGACACACCCTTGCGTGAATCTGCAATTGCCTCGCGGATGTAAGACCAGTTCACGCCCAGCAACGTGTCGAGCTGGGCCTTGGCCGGTGCACTCATTTCATTGAGGATATATGGCTCCACGGCCGACTTGAACGTGCCCACCTTAACTACCTGGAATTGGACACCGAGTTTGTCGAGCAGCCCCTTGAAATAGGGATTGGTAGCAGAAAGCCCGGAGAGCGACAATTCGCCGGCGGGGTTAAGGTGAATTTCATCGGCTACCGAGGCCACGAAATATGCACCTTGGGTGAGCTGGTCGCCATAAGCAATTATTTTCTTCTTGCCGCCGGTTTCCTTTTTGAAATCGAGCAATGCGTGACGTATTGCGTCGAGAGTGGCACCTCCGGCTGCAGGATAACCACATTTCAAATATATGGCCACAATGTTGTCATTGTCGGCAGCCTCCCTTATCGACTCCACTATTACGTCGAGAGTCTGCGGGGCATTAATGTCACCTTGAATCACCGACATAAGGCTCGGTTCCATGGAAGACTCGCGCTCCACAATCTCACCGTCGAGCTTAATCTCGAGGATACTCCTTGACTTGACCGACTCGGCCGATTGCATACTCGACATGGAGATGCTTCCGGCAATGCCGACAAAGAGCAAGAACATCGAGAACAGAATCAAGCCGACTGCGATGCAAGTGCCGACAAACGAGGAGAGTATATTCAGTAAAAAGCGTTTTAGCATTCTCTTATTCTTTTATAATCTGCATGATGCTTTGAGCCAAGGCATCGGTCTTGGCGAGAGTCTCAGCCTCACTGTAGATTCTGATGATTGGCTCAGTGTTAGACTTGCGCAGATGCACCCAAGAGTCAGGGAAATCAATCTTCACGCCATCAATGTCGGTAATCTCCTCATTGGCGAATCTTTCCTTCACCTTCTCGAGCAGAGCATCGATATCGATATCGGGTGTAAGCTCAATCTTATTCTTGGCAATCGCATATTGCGGAAGGGCACTTTTGATTTCCGACACCTTCTTGCCCGACTTAGCCATGAGTGTGAGGAACAGTGCCACACCCACGAGTGCATCGCGGCCATAATGGAGTTCGGGGTAGATAATTCCACCATTGCCTTCGCCACCGATGATAGCATTTGTCTCCTTCATCTTGGTGACAACGTTGACCTCGCCCACTGCAGCTGCTGTATAATCGCATCCATGCTTACGGGTGACATCGCGCAAACCTCGCGACGAGCTCAAATTGGAGACGGTAGCCCCGGGAGTATGACTAAGCACATAGTCGGCAATGGCCACGAGCGAGTTTTCCTCCACAAACATCTCCCCGTTTTCCATTACGATAGCGAGACGGTCAACGTCGGGATCTACAACAAAGCCGACATCGGCACCTGCGGTGCGCATCACCTCGGCAATCTGGGTAAGATTCTCTGGGATCGGTTCGGGGGTATGTGCGAACTTTCCGGTAGCCTCGCAATTGAGTTCGACAATATCATCCACGCCCAACGCACGGAGAAGCTGAGGGATTATGACGCCACCGATTGAATTGACGGCATCGACAACCACCTTGAACTTCTTGCTGCGGATAGCCTCGACATCAACAAGGCGCAAAGCCTTGACTTCAGCAATATGGTGGAGTATATAAGCATCATTGTGATATTCCTTGCCAAGAGCGAAGACATCGGCAAAAGAATAATCATCCTGATCGGCCATGCGTATAACCTCCTTGCCCTCCTTGTCGGTAAGGAACTCTCCATTGCTGTTGAGGAGCTTCAGAGCATTCCATTGAATAGGATTGTGGCTTGCCGTTATAATGATGCCGCCACACGCATGCTCGGCAGTGACGGCGAGTTCGGTGGTGGGAGTGGAAGCCATGCCAATATTCACCACGTCAAAACCCATAGACATAAGAGTTCCGACCACGAGGTAAGAAACCATCTCGCCAGATATTCTTGCGTCGCGGCCCACTACAATCACATTGCTGTTACCCTTATACGACTTGCGTATAAAGGCAGCGTAGGCTGCAGTAAATTTCACGATATCCACACCGCTAAGGCCTTCGCCCTGTGCACCGCCGATGGTGCCTCGTATTCCGGAGATTGATTTTATCAAAGACATATCAATATTCTGCTTTAAAGAATTTCAAATTTTTATAGAGGTAAGGGATACAGTCGCTGATTTCGCTTGTAAATCCGAGAGTGGAGCTTACTATGAGGTCCACCTCACAATTATAGCCCAGAAACTCGAGAGGCACCTGTATGCCCTCACCATATTGGGTGGTGGTGGTGAGCACATTGTTGCCATATACGAGACTCAGGCTGCCGTTGCCGAGACCCATATTTTCGGCATTTCCGACACCGGCACTATCGTTGCCCTCCCACATCGTCTTAATGTCATAACGCATGAAGCGCAGATAAACCGTCTGGCCTATTGCAGGGCGATTATTCATGTCGCCACGCTCTATGACGCGCATATACACCGTGCCTTCGCTGTTCATACGATAAAATGGAGCATCCGGCCCTGTGATAAAATTAGAGTCAACAGGTATGTTGCCCTCAACTTTCTGCTGGCTCAGATACCAGTTTATGGAATTTTCCTCCTCATCGAGAAGGTCGGAATAACTCTTGCCATCCTCACACGACACGAGCATCGAAGAGAAGATAATGAAACCGAGAATTGGTAACAGTCTGCTAAATTTCATATGATAAAAGAGACTTTTGAAATCAAGATTTATATTCAAGTTTGTCTAACTTGTCGGGCAAAAATCTGACATAGTCAGACATATGCTCGACAAACAAATCCACACACTCCTGCAAAGAGCCATAGAACTCACCGCCGGCTGCCATAAGATGACCGCCGCCATTGAAGAGGTCCTTGCAGACATTGCACACCGGGAAATCGAACTTACTCCTGGTGGAGACCTTGATGCAATCTGCATCCTCGCGCATGAACACCGAGTAAACAATGCCACGTATATTGAGCGGCATATTGACAAGTCCCTCGGTATCACCCTTCTGATAATTGAACTTTTTCAAGTCCTCTTTAGACAGCACCACCAGTGCGCAGCGCGACTTCGGGAAAATGCGGGTGCGCTCGAGCAGAGCGAAACTATTGAGCATCAAAGCATCGTAAGATGTAGACTTAATGGCCTCATCTACGATAGTCTTCTTATCAGCACCCTTTTCGAGGAGACGCATCATAATTTCGTAGACCTCAGGATCGCCACAATTCACAGTGAAATTCTGGGTATCGGTGATAAGGCCGGTCAGAATTGCCATTGCGCCGTCGCGGTCAAGGTCATTGTAGAAACCGCAAGCGGCGATAAGGCGGAACACTAGTTCGCAAGTCGAAGAAGATTCGGGGAAAGAGAAAGTGACGTCACAAGGGATATCCGGCTCACGGTGATGGTCGATGAGCACCTTGGCGCACTTCGCATTTTGGATAACCGGTGCGAGGTCGCCCTGCCGCTTGGCAGTGTTGAAATCGCACATGATGATGAGCTGGGCTTCATCAACCAGGCGTGAGCAATAAGGGTCATATTGCGTAAACACGGCAATATCCTTGACGCCGGGTAGGAAAGTCAGAGACCTTGGCACGCGGTCAGGGATAACCACATTGACCTCCTTGCCAAAAGACTTAAGGAGATGATACAGGCCGAGAGTGCTGCCTACGGCATCACCATCCGGACGCATGTGGCACGTGAGAACAATCCTCTCGCTCGAATCCAGCAGCTTCCGGAATTCCTTTATATCATCACTATCAAATATATTTTTCATCATTTATAATTAAGTTGCAAATATAGCGAAAAATATTCAGTTAGTATGCCACTTTATGATAATTTTCAATCTGACGGTTTTCAATTACTGTCAGTGATGTCAGATTGGCTGTCGAAATATTCGCAATCTTGAGGAGACTTTCCGGATTTTTTCTTGCGATAAATATCCTTGACCTTACAATTAGAAGAATTGCAACAGCCCATGCAACTTGGGGCATCCTTCTTGCCCTTATGCAGCAGCTTATATAAAATCCAGGCTACTACCCCACCGAGTATTATGAAGATAATCAGATATTGAACTTGCAGCGACATTATTTCTTGGGAGATTTAGTGGTTTTAGGCGATTTTGAAGTTTTTGATTGTTTCGAGGAATCCGGCTGCTTGGCGTTGGCATTTTGCGCATCGGCATTTATCCGGCGGTTGGAGGGGTCGGTCATGACAGCCCTTGTGATTTCGGTAATCATTGCCTTAAGCTGGTCGATAAACTCCGAGGCACTGTAAGCGCCGCGCTCAATCTGACGGAGCCTTCCTTCCCATATGCCGGTAAGTTTGGCGCTTTTGAGAAGTTCCTCCTTGATTGTTGCAATCAAGTCAATACCGGCTTGAGTGGCCTTGATTGACTTACGCTCAAGCACAATATAGCCACGCTTATAGAGAGTCTCTATGATACCGGCACGTGTGGAGGGACGGCCTATACCGTTTGCCTTCAAGGATTCTCGAAGATCCTCATCTTCGACCGTAGAGCCGGCAGTCTCCATAGCTTTCAGCAACGTTCCCTCGGTGTAATATTTAGGGGGTTGCGTTGTTTTCTTGGCGAGGAATGGAGTATGAGGTCCCTGCTCGCCAACTTCAAACTTCGGCAACGTGTCGTTGTCCTGACTCTGCTGAGTACCATCTTCAGTAGTCTTGGCGCTCTTGGCGTAAACCTCCTTCCAGCCGGGATTGGTTATCACCTTTCCCGTGACCTTGAATTTAGTTTTATCGACGGAGGCCGATACGACAGTCTGCTCTAACTCACAGTCAGGATAGAACACTGATATGAATCTCAACGCGATGGTATGATAGACTCGCTTCTCGTCGAGCGAAAGGTTGTCGGGCAATTTCTCGCCCGTCGGGATAATGGCATGGTGGTCGGTGACCTTAGAATTGTCGAACACCTTCTTGCTCTTTTTAAGCTTGGAGCCGGAGAGTTTACCGACAAGCGAGGCATACGGACGCAGGCAATTAAGGATTGATGCACACTTAGGGTAAATGTCGTCGGTAAGATATGTGGTATCGACACGCGGGTATGTAGTTAGCTTCTTCTCATAGAGCGACTGTATGGAGCGCAAAGTCAGGTCGGCACTCATGCTGAACTTCTTATTGCACTCCACCTGAAGTGAAGTCAGGTCGAAAAGGCGCGGCGGAGCCTCCTTGCCTTTCTTTTTGGAGATGTCGTTAACTACCAAAGGGAACTCCTTAAGATGCTCCAATATAGGTGTGGCCTTATCTTCGGTATCGAAAGCCTTGGTATCGGCAGTGAACACTACATCGCGATACTTCGTGCGAAGTTCCCAGGAGTCCTTGGGCACAAACTCCGTGATTTCCTTCTGACGGTTCACCACAAGCGCGAGAGTCGGGGTCTGCACCCTGCCTATTGAAAGCACCTGGCGCTTAGTGCCATACTTTAGCGAATATAGACGTGTAGCATTCATGCCGAGCAGCCAATCGCCTATGGCACGGCAAAGTCCGGCCACATAGAGCGGCTGGAGGTCAGCCTCTTCGCGGAGATGCTTGAACCCCTCGATCACCGCCTCATCGGTAAGAGAGCTGACCCATAGGCGCTTCACCGGTTTCTTCACACCGGTCTTCTGAAGCACCCATCGCTGTATAAGTTCACCCTCTTGACCGGCATCACCGCAGTTTATAATCTCATCGCATTGCTCGGCAAGGGTCTTTATGGTGTTGAACTGCTGCTCTATGCCGCGGTCAGACTTCAGGCGTATGCCGAATTTGGGAGGAATCATGGGCAAGTAAGAAAGAGCCCATGGTTTCCAGAGTGGAGTATAGTCAGCCGGTTCCTTCAGTTCACAAAGGTGGCCGAAAGTCCAGGTGACACAATAGCCATTGCCCTCATAATATCCGGGGCGTTGCGATGTAGCGCCAAGAATGCGGGCTATGTCGCGCCCCACACTTGGTTTCTCGGTGATGCAAAGTATCAATTTATCCTCAATTTCAATGTATTAAAATATAGCTATCAGAACGAGAGCAGAAGCTAAGAACCCACCTCATAAAATGCAGACAGGCGAAGTAACCTGATTTTAAGGCAACTTCTTGGCTTCATTCCAATAGCGGTCCATCTCCTCTAGAGAGACATCGCCAAACGACCGGCCTGACTCCTTCACCTTAGCCTCTACATGATTGAAGCGCTTGATGAACTTGCGGTTGGTATGTTCGAGTGCATTCTCCGGGTCTACGCCATAGAGCCTTGCAGCATTGATTACGGAGAAGAGCAGGTCGCCAAACTCCTCGTCGATATTGCGCACATTCTTATTGTCGGCCTTAATTTCGGCCTCCACCTCTGCAATCTCCTCCTTCACCTTATCCCATACCTGTTCGGGAGTTTCCCAGTCGAAACCGACATTACGGGCCTTCTCCTGGATGCGGTTGGCCTTAATCAGAGCGGGAAGCGCATCGGGTACTCCCGAAAGTACACTCTTGTTGCCATCCTTCTCGCGCTGTTTGATTTTCTCCCAATTCTGGATTACGGTGTCGGCTGAGTCAGCCTTAACATCGCCATAAATATGGGGATGCCTGAAAATGAGTTTTTTGGAGAGTTTGTCGCAGACATCATAGATATCGAACTCATCCTTCTCCTCACCAATCTTGGCGTAAAAGGCCACATGGAGCAATACGTCGCCGAGTTCCTTGCAGATGTTCGGATTATCCTCTCGCACGAGCGCATCACAGAGTTCGTATACCTCCTCTATGGTGTTGGGACGCAAGGACTCGTTGGTCTGCTTGCGGTCCCATGGGCATTTCTCACGGAGATTGTCGAGCACATCGAGGAAATCTCCGAATGCCTTTAGTTTTTCTTCTTTTGTATGTTTTGTCATAATTAGTTTTCTTTTTTCGGCTTGGCTTTGTCAGTGTCGTGGTGACATATTGTCATGGTGACATTTTGTCATACTGGCATTTTGACTTGATGGATTATTTCGGTGTGTGTTGGGTTAAGGGAGTTTGTTTATCAGGTCCTTTACCACCTCGAAAGTCTTTCGGGGAGCTTCGGACCAGAAATTTTGATATTCCGATATGTTTTCGCCGCCTCCCGGCATGTCGCTCATCACCCTTACAGCCATAAAGGGCACTTCCCTCTTATAGCATGCTTGGGCAATGGCTGCCGACTCCATGTCGCATGCGAGGGCATCGGCAAAATTACCCTTGATCTCCTTCACCTCTTCAGGCTTGCTGATAAACTTGTCACCGCTGCAAAGCAAACCGAACTTAATCTTGGAATCGGAGCGCGCGGCCAACTGCTCCATTATGGCGAGTTCCTCGGCGCGAGGTTTGAAATAAAGCGGGCAACCATCGGCCTGACCAATCTGGGTGCCTGGACCGCACCACACATCGTGATAGCAAATGCGATTAGCCACGAGCACATCTCCTATTCTCATCGAGACATCCAAACCACCCGCCACTCCGGAGTTAATCACCAAGTCCGGATTCAGCTCGTCTATAAGCAATTGCGCTTTGAGGGCTGCATTGACCTTGCCTATGCCGCACTGGCAGGCGGCAACGTCGTGAGCGCCTACAACACCTTCGTAATAATCAAGCAAAGGAGTCTTAATCTCTATGTAATCGGCCATCTGATGCAGAACCAACTCGAGTTCCTTGCTCATGGCTGCTATTATAAGTATCTTCATTTCGGGTTTTATTTTCAAAAATTTTCAGCTTCAAAGAAGCATTCATTTTTATAACCAAAATACAAAATTACAAAAAAAAACGTTTATCCGAAAAAAGAGCACCATGAGAACTATCAAGATTTGGAACAAACCCTCAGAGAGTCAGCTCAAGGAGATAGCCGACGCGATGAGAAGAGGAGATATCGCCATCATACCCACCGACACGAGCTATGGCATAGCCGGCGACGCACTCAATGTGAAGAGCGTGGATAAAATCTGCAAACTGAAGCGCATAAATCCCGACAAGTCAAACCTGTCGGTGATATGCTCCGATATAGCCATGGCGGCAGAATACTCACGGATAGATGATACAGCCTTTAGGCTTATCAAGGACAATACGCCGGGCGCATTCACATTTCTGCTGCGTACCGCCTCCAAACTGCCCAAAGCTTTCAAGAACCGCAAGACCGTAGGCATAAGGATACCCGACAATGAATTTTCGAGGATGCTTGCTGAAGAATTGGGAAATCCGGTGATTACATCGAGCATCGAATATGACGATGAAGACCACGCGGTGAATCCTGGGCTGATAGCCGAGAGCTATGAAGGGTCGGTCGATTTTATGGTGGAAGGAGAAGAAGGGAGCACAGATTTCTCTACCATAGTGGATTGTACCGGCTCAGAGCCGTTGATAATCCGAGAAGGGAAAGGAGAGCTTTAGGCATTAACCTGATATACAATATACTCGACCAGGAAAGCAATTAGGGAAAGCACGATGCAGACCAATGCGCAAACATCGAGCTTGCGGCTTGCCTGCGCACTCATGCGCTTGAGATAAAGCGAAGCGAGGTGGGCAAACACACCCATGAAACAGAAGAACTCATCGGCAAGCCCATACCACGGAGTGCGAAGCGCCACGGAGAGCACCACCACAGCCGCAATCAGTATCATAGCCACCCATGCTACTATCTTTGATTCTATCAACTTTGTTTTCATCACTATAAAATATCTGAGACAACTGTCTTAAAAGAAATCATCTAAAATGTATCTATCTTAATATCAACTATCTAAATAGTTTAAAGCCATAAAGTTTGCCGTTGTTGTCCATCGCTATCATGGCATACACGCCTACTGGCAGTGACGACAAATCGAGGTTGACCAAGTTGGTATTCTTGAAATACTTCTCCATCTGCCTCAACCCCTGCATCGAATAAACGCTCACAATCTTTATGTCGGCTGGGAACATTACGGTCATATGCCCGCCGTTTTTATTTAAGATCACCGGTTTGGTGGGCGATAAAATCTCATCAAGTGCGGCGGCACGCGACTTGCGCTCGTTATCGACCTCCTTGAGGAAATTTTCGAAAAACGAGAAAGGGATCTCCTCCTCATCGACCAAGACATCATCGAGCGTATAATCTCTGAAGTCAGTGGGGTTGTAGAGTTGGAACTCTATTGCGGTTGGCATCATCACACTATTATTGCGACGGTCGATAGACTCGATTTTCTCCTTTGCTTCGTCGCTCAGCGAATTAAATTCAGGAGTGTCATATGGGTTATGTATTGCCTTGTTGATATGAAGAGGAAGATTGCGCCAGGCCGCCATAGCCCTTTCAGGTTGACGGTCATCATATCTTATAAGTTCCACCTCATGCGCATAACGAGTAAGCAGCTCCTTCTCATCGTCGGTCATCGCAGCGCGGTCGAACTTACCGGTACGGCTGTATCCGAGTATTGGGAAAGCCTTGGTGTCGGCAGCCACAATCACGAAACCTCCATTGGGATGATTGAATATATAGAAAGGTGAAAACAAACGGTCAGTGGTTAGCTGCCGGCCATTCCAGGCGAGCTTCGGGGCAGCAACATATATACCATTCAGCGTGTTGAAGAAAGCCTCCGCAATCTTCGAGGCCTGCTTGCGCGTCACCGTCTCGGCACTGACACGTTGCGCCGGAATTAATATCGATAAAGCCGCGAGAGAGAGTGCGACTAAAGATTTCAAACTTTTCATACCTATATAACGCTCCGCCTGCCTGATTTATTAACTCGTACATAAAAAAAGACCATGAGGCTGTCATCCTTACGGACGGCCTCATGGACTATATGGAGGGTTATCAACTTATCGCAAATCTACAAGCGCGGTAAGCAGATCAATCAAAACTCAGATAACCATCAGCGCACCAAGAGTTTGACAGCAGTCTTTGCTACACGCACCACGTATGAGCCGGCAGCCACCGGAAGTTCGCAATCACCGTTGCCGGTGTATACCACATGGCCTTCGAGGTCACTGATTACCACTTCTGCATCAGCCTCTGCTCCCTTCACTATAATGGAGCCGTGCATAGCTGCAACGAGTACGCCGTGGCCGATTTCTGGGGCATTGACCGATGATTCGCTGCTGTCCACTTTTATGTTGTCGATTGCCACAGAGCAAGAATAACTATCCTTGTGAGCATGAAACTTCACCTGCATTTTCTTGGCACCCTCGGGCTTCTCCACGGGGATTGAAACAAACTGCCAGCCGGCTTTGTTAAAATCGGTGTAAACGTAAGAGGCTTTGTTGCGGAACTCGCCACCATCGAATGCTACATCGACATTAAGCCAATGATTGTATCCGGGCACAGCATAGAGATAGAAGGAGACAAAAAGTTTGTCGCAATCTGCCACATTGATATTGCCTGAGGTCATATAATCGTCGCGCAACACGTCGGAATAGGGACCATAGTAGGCATAAGCGAGACCTTTACCACCATTTACGGGAATTACCTGGCCTTCATTGATTAGATATGCCATCTCGGCAAACGCCCAGTTGCTTGTGCCCTCGCTGCCATCGAGCTGCCAGGATGAATGCTCGGCTTCGATATAATCACCCACCTGCTTGTCGAAGTTCTCGACAAACGGGAGCTCTGAAGGTGCGCCCACAAGCAGCGTATTTGAAATGCCTGATGCACCGGCATAATTGCCCGACACGGCCTTTACAAAATACTTCACGATTTCCTCCTCGCCAAATTGCGTCTCATCTACATAAGAAGTATCAGTGAGATCAGCCGCGAGCTGGCTTGCATTATAATCGCTGTAACAGTTGCCACGAAGCACGATATAAGTGAGATGCTCAGCATCAATATAACCATTGTTTATGCCTGAGGTGGGAGCTGTCCAGCTCACGGTCACCCTGCCATCCTCACCGAGCTTAGCCACGACATCAGTAGGCTGTCTTGGCTCATCCACGCCGACGTAAACAGAAGCTGAGACTCCATATGCGTTACCTGCGGTGCCATTAGCCACCACACGGTATTCATAGACATTACCGGAGAGAACATTGTTGTCTGTTACAGTGTATTCAGTGCCGGGCAATACGTCAGAAAGCACTTCCACCTCATCCCAAACGAAAGTCTCATTATTATAACGAGTCACGGTGACACCCTTAAGAGATTCAAGGTCATCGCCTTCGACATCTTTGGCCGGTGTCATGAATTTCACCAACACAGGCGCGCTACCCTTGGTGGTAGAGATATTGAGAGCGGTGACGTCGAGAGGAATCTGGCCCACGGTGATGGTTTTGTCGGGATAGTTACCATAGTCAGAACGCTCGCCTACATATACGAGAGCACGGTAACTGTATTCGCCAAACTGCGAGAGGTCTGTGTCGTTCCACGTCAGGGTCGCGCCCGGAGTGGGATTGTCGAAAGTATGAACAGTCACGTAGTCGTTGCCATAACCAATCTGACGTGCAATCTTAATGCAGGTGATTGACTGCAACGGCTCATTGTTGACATCGCCGAGCGAAGCGTGGGAGTTGAGAGGAGCCTTCAAAGAGAGGGCGATGTATTTCTCAGCCTTATCGTAAGCAGCTGTGAAATCAGTTACGGAAGAGGGGTAGATGATCTGTGGAGCTTCCGCACTCTTGAGCGTAACATTATCGACAGCAACCGGCAATGCCTTCTTATCATTACGGGCTATTAGTCGAATCATAGCAAATTTTGAGCCGGCGGGGACTTCCACTACCTCAATAACTTTATTCCAACCCTTAGTCTCAGCATCCTTTATGACATTCTTTTTAACAGGCTTGAAAGACTTGCCATTATCGAAAGAAATCTCAGATCTTATTGATGCCTCACCGCTATCTTCAGCAGTTGCGTAGAAGCTGTAGCCCAGCTGCACAGCAGCTTCGCCTTCGACATCGATTTTAGACGAAGTGAGTCTGAAATCAGCAATCGGGGTTGAGTCGTAAGTAGACACATAGGCAAAAGCGCCTTCACTACCCTCAGGTTTAATCTGTTCGTTGCCAGCATATTTATAAGTATCCACGCGCCATTCCGGAGGATAAGAGGAGTTACAGTCGGTCGATTTAGTCCACAGGTAATCCTCTCCGTAACTGTAGTCATCCACCTTATTGTCGAAAGTCTCGGCAAATGGGAGCGAGAGTGCAGGCCCAGCAACGAGCGACACATAGTCAGACTGTTCACCGTCACCGGCAGCCGAAACTGCAGTTACGGAGAATGTCAGCATTTGGGGTTCAGTAATTGAAGATGCACTATATGTGTAGTGAGTGTCTGTGATATTCTCAGCTACAACCTCGCTGCTGTAACCCACTTTTTTCTTCACAACATACTTCAAACCATCAGACTCGAAATAGCCGTTATGGGCACCAACTGTCGGGACATCCCAAGAGAGGAGCACGTCGCCATTTTCTTGCTCCACGGCTTTGAGGTCGGTTACCATTCCGGGAGTGTCTATGCCTATAAACACAGGCACAGTAACATAATCAGAAGCACCATCCTCGTTATAAACAAAGAGTCTCCACTCTTTTGCACCGGTGATTTCAGGCTTGTTTACGGTTATTTCATACGTTTTGCCCGGCTCTATCGGACTTAGCTCTGCAATCAATTCCGGGTCATCGTACCATCCGGCCACAGTCTGGAGCTCCGCCTTTATGAGAGATGGCAGACTTTCGTCAATACCCTCATATTTAAAGGGAGTAGTGAAAGTTACAGTCACCGGCATCTCCCCCTTTACGGTATTTACCGTAACATCTGTGGGCTTTTCAGGAACTGCACCGGCAAGAATATCTGATATTGAAGTGCCGTATGAAGTCACGCCATTGGCATATACTATTACTTTAAAATTATATCTTTTGCCACGTTCGAGAGATAAATCGATATATGACAAATCCTCACTGGGCATAGGGGAATCAAATGTTTTAAGAAGGGTCATGTCGGCATAATATCCATTATCTATGCCTACTTCAATCTTTTCGATTTCAGTCAGGTCGACTATTTCGTCTTCCCAAGTTACATAATCTGTACGGGAAGCCTGGGTAGGAGCCTTGAAAGAAATTCTCATACCTGATTCGGAAGGAATCCACACGGCCTTTAAATCAGATACATCATACGGGGAAAAAGGGTCATCGTTGTCAGAAGCCGCCTTTACTGCGTTAGAAACTTGCGATGGGTGCGCCTTTGCGGGCGAGCCATTGAGGGTTACGGCCAACATAGTAGCAGATCCCATTAAAGCTGCTGCCCCAATTACATAGGGTAGTACTTTCTTCATAAATAATTGATTAAGTTAATGATTTAAGTTGCTTATTATTTGAGTTTTAATTAACGATGCGTATTACCGATAACAGACAGAGTCCATATTGATAACAGACAGAGTCTATATTTGAGGAATTGCTTTATTATTACAAAACATGAAACAAATATAGTTCTGAAAAGAATCGTGTGTTGTACATTCGCGAGCAAATATACACAAAAATTTATGAAACACAATAAAGCCGCTTAATAATTTCACTAAAATTAAAAAAATTTAGTGACCGTCTCAGAATTTGCAAAGATATAACAAGAATTTTGTTCAAAACCTCGTCGAGACAAAATATTTTGCAAAAAGGTTTGCAGATTATATTAATTTAACTTACCTTTGCGTAGTGACATTGCAAGTCAAGATAGCCGAGGATTAAAAGGCCTTTTGCCATCATGACTTGCCACAAAGAAGGTGAACCCTATAAACCGGGATAATAAACCGACAAACAGATAAAACAATAACCAAACAAACAACTTAAATCGTAGAGACAGACATGAAGAAACACAATTTCTATGCTGGTCCGAGTATTCTGACCCCGTACACCATTCAGAAGACAGCTGATGCAGTGCTCAACTTTGCTGACATGGATCTCTCAATCCTCGAGATTTCACACCGCAGCAAGCAGTTCCAGGCAGTGATGGATGAGGCTCAGGCCTTGACAAAAGAATTGCTCCAGCTTCCTGACGACTATCATGTGCTCTTCTTGGGTGGCGGTGCAAGCATGCAGTTCTGCATGGTGCCTTTCAACCTTCTCAACAAGAAAGCTGCCTATATCAACACCGGCACATGGGCAACCAATGCTATCAAAGAGGCTAAGATATTTGGCGAAGTAGATGTGTTGGCATCATCTGAAGATACCAAATTCAACTATATACCGAAGAATTTCGAAATACCGGCCGACGCTGACTATTTCCACTTCACTTCTAACAATACAATCTACGGCACAGAGATACGCCATGACTTCGACAGCCCGGTACCGGTGGTTTGCGACATGTCGTCCGACATCTTCTCCCGCGTGTTCGACCCCACCAAGTATGGCGTGATTTATGCAGGTGCACAGAAGAACCTCGCACCCGCCGGTGTGACAATCGTAATCGTTAAGGAGAGCTTGCTCGGCCACGTGAACCGTGAAATTCCGACAATGCTCGACTATCGCACGCATATCAAGAAAGGCTCGATGTTCAACACTCCGCCGGTACTCCCCATCTACTCTGCACTTATGACTCTGCGCTATTATAAAGAGCAGGGTGGCGTTAAGGAGATGGAGCGTCGCGACCTGGAGAAAGCCGCTATCCTTTATGATGAGATAGACCGCAACAAGCTCTTCCGCGGCACAGTGGCCGAAGAGGACCGTTCGATCATGAACGTATGCTTCGTGATGAATCCTGACTATGCCGAACTCGAGAAAGACTTCATGGAGTTCGCAACAGAGCAGGGCATCGTGGGTATAAAGGGACACCGCTCAGTAGGCGGATTCCGCGCTTCACTCTACAATGCACTCCCCAAGGAGAGCGTAGAGGTGCTGGTGAAGGCAATGAAAGACTTCGAGGCTAAACATTAATCAAAATGAAAGTACTTGTATTCACAGAGAAGCCTTTCGCTCCGGCAGCAGTAAAGGCAATAGAGAATGTAGTCAACGCATCGGGCAATGAGCTCGAGGTAGTGGAGATGGGCACACGCGAAGACCTGCTCGAGGCAGTCAAGAATGCCGAAGGCCTGATAGTGCGCAGCGATAAAATCGACGGCGCAGTGATGGATGCAGCTCCCAAATTGAAAGTTATAGTGCGCGCCGGTGCCGGTTACGACAATATTGACCTTGAGGAGGCTACCAAGCATGGCATATGCGTGATGAACACTCCCGGCCAGAACTCCAACGCAGTTGCAGAATTGGTATTCGGCATGGTGGTGATGATGTGCCGCAACCAGTATAACGGCAAGTCGGGCACAGAGCTGAAGGGTAAGAGCCTCGGCATATATGCCTTCGGTCAGGTGGGCCGCAATGTGGCACGCATCGCCAAGGGTTTCGGCATGAAGCTCCAGGCACTCGATAAGTTTGTGGACGACGCCATTATGCTCGGCGAGGGTGTGCAGCCAGTGCACAGCCCCGAAGAACTCTTTGCCAACAACGACTTCGTGTCGCTTCATATCCCGGCCACTGCCGAGACACGTGGCAGCATCGGCTACGACCTCATGATGAAGATGCCCAAAGGGGGCGTGCTTATAAACACAGCCCGCAAGGAGGTAATCGACGAGGCCGGACTCATCAAGGCGCTCGAGGAACGTTCTGACCTGCGTTATATCTCCGACATCAAGCCTGACTCCGCAGATGAGTTTGAGAAGAAATTCGCTGCTCGCGTATTCTTCACTCCCAAGAAGATGGGTGCGCAGACAGCCGAGGCCAACTTCAACGCCGGCGTGGCCGCTGCCGAGCAGGTGATAGCCTATCTCAAAGATGGCTGGAACAAATACCAGGTAAACAAATAAATGCCTCTTAATTAGCATTGGTGAACAATCTCACCTTTGCTAAGGAACATAAAAAACATATGGAAGAGTGGGGAATCAACATGGTTGCCCACTCTTCTGAATTTTTGACTTCTCCCGTCTCCCTTCTTCCTCCTTTAGACTTTTAACTTTAAAAATAAGATACTGATGAAAAAATTTACTGCCGCGCTTGTCGGCACTGGCATTTTATCATTTCTCGCCTACCCTGCCCAAGGCAAACTTAACGAGCCCTATTATGGCACAAACTATACTGTGCCGTTTGCCCATGCCTACCGTGCGCTCAACCAATTGGGAGTGGATCACCACAAGGCCATTGACCGCGATGTGTATCATATGAAACGTCTCGGTCTCAACGCATTCAGATTACACCTGTGGGACGTGGAACTATCCGACGTCGAGGGCAACCTGATAGACAACGAGCACCTCGAACTCCTCGACTACCTCATAGCCCAGCTCGAAAAGCGCGGCATAAAGGTGATGCTCACGGCGCAGACCAACTTCGGCAACGGTTATCCGGAGCGCAACACCGACCCTTACAACGCCTTTACCTACGATTACGAAAAATGCAACATCCACGAGAATAAAAAGGCACAGGATGCACAGGCCAACTACCTGGCTCAGCTAATCAAACATAAAAACCGCTACACCGGCAAGACATATGCGGCCGACCCCGACATATTGATGATGGAAATCAACAACGAACCATGCCACGGCGGCACCGAGCAGGAAATCACCGCATATATCAACCGCATGGCTAAGACGTTGAGGGACAATGGCTGGAATAAAGATGTGCTCTACAACGTGTCGCACAATCTCGACAAGACCCGTGCCTACTATGCAGCCGACATAGACGGCACCACCTATCAGTGGTATCCCACTGGACTCGTGCATGGCAGCCAACGGCACGGTAACTTCCTGCCCGCGCTCGACAACTATGCCATACCCTTCGATACCATAAAAGGTTACGACCGACAGCCCAGGGTGGTGTATGAATATGACCCCGGCGATGTGCTCGACACTTACCTCTACCCTGCCGCCGCACGCACATTCCGTAAGGCCGGCTTCGACTGGATCACACAGTTTGCCTACGACCCCATCGATATGGCTCGCTTCAACTCCGAGTATCAGACACACTTCCTCAACCTCGCCTACACCCCCGGCAAGGCTGTGGGTATGGCAATCGCAGCCGAAGCAACCCGCAGAATCCCGAAAGGCAAGGATTATGGCAAATTTCCGAAAGATACTACATTCGGTGACTTCATGGTGAGCGCCAACCGCAACTTAGCGATGCTCAATGACGGCCAGCTATATTACCACACAAACAATACGGAAGACCAGCCGAAAAACGCGAGCAAGCTCAGACGCATAGCCGGCGTTGGCTCCTCCCCTATCGTGAAGAGCGACGGCACCGGTGCATACTTCATCGACAAACTCGACAACGATGTGTGGCGGCTCGAACTGATGCCGGATGTGATTATAACATCCGACCCATTCAAACGTCCGTCACTCTCAAGAAGCATCGCGCATATCTCCACCTTGCCTGTTGCATTACAACTTAATCTGCCCGGACTCTCCGAGGGATTCGCCTACAAGCAGGTCGATGCAGATGGGAAAGCTGATGCCAGCGGTATAGTTACCGGCACGGCCACCGGCCATGGAATCAGCTTTGCGCCCGGCGTATATCTCCTATCCTCCAAGCCGGAGGCACTCAGTAAGTGGAATGCCGAGTCTAACTATAGCGACGGCAAACTGACAGTGGGTGAATATGTTATGCCTCCGGTGGTGGAAACACCTATCTCTATCATCAATAAGACACCCCAACGAATCGCCACCGGCGACAAGCTCACGATAAAGGCAGGCATTGTAGGCACCGCGCCGATTGACTCCGTGAAAGTGTTTGCCGGCGACGTAAACTTCTGGAGTCCCGTCAATGCCGTATACGATATGCGGAAATCCGGTAAATATGAATACACATGCGAGATAGACCTCGGCAAGGAGAATGAGAAGAGAGAGAATAAACCATGGATATATGATTACAATATAGTGGTTTACTCGGGTGGTAAGGCAACCACATATCCTGGTCCGGAAAGTGGTGCGCCTCTCGATTGGGACTTTGCAGCGGGCCGTTCAACGGGGAGTGCTGCGGAAATGTATCGCGTAAGCGTCACTCCGGACGGCAGCCCCATAACCCTTTATGATGCCACCAAGGGATATGACGCCACAGATTACGAACGTTCCGCGATTTCAAAATATGTGGGCGACATGATGGCCGATTACACCACAATCAGCAATGACCGTAAACTGCAAGTCAAGGCTAAGGGAGACGGCAAGGCTCACAAGCTGAATATCGGGCTCGTTACCAAAGAGGGATTCACATATAGCGCACCGCTTGAGATCACAGCAGATGGAACCGGGGTGGTGCCGGCTGCCAAGCTGACCGTATCGGACACATACCTATTCCCAGAACCATTCCCGGCCTTTATGGAGCGCACCTTTTCGCCCGACAAATCAGACGCTCCGGCCTTCCGCCTTCGCGACGTGGAGAGCATCACGATATATACCGACGGCCACTCTGAGCCGCTACCCGTAGAGATAGAAACCATCATAATCGAATAACATGAAAATAGCAAAATTTTTAGGAGTAGTCACAGCTATTGTCATGCTGTCAATGCTCTCCCTGCCTTTGGCAGCCAAGAGATATGCCGGAGGTGATGTTTCGCTGCTTCCGCTTTATGAAGAGGCCGGCGCGAAATATAAGACCCATGAGGGTAAACCTATCGACGACGTGCTCGCCTATTGCAAACAAGAGGGGATGAACGTGATGAGAGTCAGGGTTTTCGTAAATCCGGAAGATTACGATGGCAAGGATGCAGACCCCAATGCGTGCCAGACCATCGAGTCGGTGCTACCACTCTGCAAGCGAATCAAGGATTGCGGACTCGGTCTGATACTTGACTTCATGTACTCCGACACATGGGCTGATCCCGCCAAGCAATGGACACCCAAGGCCTGGCTCGGGCAAAGCGATGAAGAACTTTGCCAGACAATCTATGATTATACCAAATCAAGTCTTGAGACTCTGAAAAAGGCCGGTGTGGTGCCCGATTTCATACAGACAGGCAATGAGATCAGCTTCGGTATGCTCTGGGGGTCAAACAACGATGCCGAAAGTGCGTTGAAGAAGTGCCTCATGGGGAGCAATAAGAATTGGGATAGGCTCGGCAAACTGCTCAACAAAGCCGGAGCGGCATGTCGCGAGGTTTGCCCTGAAGCCAAGATAATCATCCACACTGAGAGGATACGACAAGTGGATGTGCAGCGCAATTTCTACCAGCAAATCAAGAAACTGAATGTGGACTACGACATAATCGGTGTGAGCTATTACCCTTACTTTCATGGGTCGATGAACGTGCTCGACAAGGCGATTAGCGACCTGGAAGCCAACTTTGCCGATAAACCGATATTTGTGGTCGAAACCGGTTATCCATACAAATGGGAGGTGCCTGGTACTGACCAAAAAGTGGATTATCCATACAGCGACGAGGGGCAGAATCAATTTGCCAAAGACCTCGTGAGCATGCTCGAAGGTCATAAGAGTGTGGAGGGTCTATGCTGGTGGTGGATGGAATATAACGCTTATGGCACAAACCTAAGCGGGTGGTATAACGCCCCACTATTTGACAGCACCACCGGCAAAGCCACGGCTGCATTCAAGACCATATGCAGTTTTACCGACGATGACAGCGGTATATTTGATATTTCAGACGAAATTGCCAACGGCACAGTGCGCTACTATGATATAAACGGACATGAGATAAATCATGCAGAGAACTATCGAGGACTGCTCATAAGAAGCGATGGCAGCAAGGTGATGAAACTTAAATAGATGATACAAATAACAACGACAGGGCCGATGCTTATGATTGCATCGGCCCTGTGCTGTTAGAACCCCGTATCATAAAATGATTATATGTGCGATACTGTCTCGCTCAGTGGTTTGCGCGAGAAATGGTTGGGGAGTGGAGCGGCAGAGGGGTCGGCATAGCCGAGGTCGAGCAGCATCAGGATTTCCTCATTTTCGGGAAGACCGAGGAGCGCGTGAAGTTTGTCGGGGTCGAAGCAGTTGACCCAACAAGAATCGACACCGGCATCTGCTGCGGCGAGCATCATATGCGTCGCCACTATCGAGGCATCCTCAATGCCCGATTCACGTTTTCCACCGGGATATGTGTATACATTCTCCTTATCGAAAGCCACTACGAGCACAGTGCGTGCCCCATATCGGCAGGGAGTGCATTCATCGATTTTTGCCAAGGCTTCATCTGATGTGGCGACATATATATGCTGTTCCTGAAGATTCTTGGCAGTCGGAGCCAGTCTGCCACCTTCGAGAATGGCAGTAAGTTTGTCGGCCTCAACCACGCGGTCGCTATATTTCTTGCACGAATAACGCTTTTCAGCGAGTTTCAAAAATTCCATATTTTTATAGTTTAATCGAATTAATAACGAATCCGCATGAAATTTGGTTTATGCGGTGCAATACACAATCTACAGGAGAAAGGAGATACCAACGGGGTTATGGGTTATTGATGGGGGCCGGATTCTCTATCAGGATTGGCTGGCGTTGCAGCAGGGTGAAGAGGTCGGCGTTGGCTATTGCTATGAAGCCGCATGGGTCTCCATCTGTAATCACTATCTTTTGGCGTGCTGCCACATCCTTGTCCATCACGAATATCACATCTTTGGCCGATTCGCGCAGCAAGCCGAATGGTGTGGCTGCCCCGTGTGATGTGCCGAGTATCTCAATCATCAGGGGTTCGTCGGCAAATGACACCCTCGGTATTTGCAGCGATGCTCCGAACTCTTTTGTGATAAATGCTTTACGAGCATGGGTCACGTAGAGCCAAAACTTGTTTTTCTGACGGTTGGTGAGAAGAATTGTCTTTACGGTCTCTATGCCGAATGCCCTGTCTATGTTCAGGCAATCGTCCATCGAAACACCGGGGTCGCTCTCTATTCTCGTAAATGGTATGCCGTTCGACTCCAGCGATTCATAGATAAGACGTTGGGTATCATTCTTGAAATCGGAGGGTGCACCGTGCATTATCTCGCTTGTGTAAAAGTCGCTCATGATAAAGGGTATTTAGTTATCATCTCCTGTTATAGTTGCCACAATTTTTCTTGCTCCGCCATAGTCGCGAAACTCACATAGATATATGCCCTGCCATGTGCCGAGATTCAAACGCCCGTTTGATATCGGGATTGTCAGCGATGCACCAATGATAGATGACTTGGCATGGGCCGGCATATCGTCATCTCCTTCCATGGTGTGAGTATAATATGGTTCTCGCTCTCTTACCAATCGGTCAAAGATGCTTTTCATGTCAACTCTCACATCCGGGTCTGCATTCTCGTTGATAGATAATGCTGCCGAGGTATGCTTGATAAATAAATTAAGCAGTCCTACACGCGGCAAATCGGGCAAATGGTCTATAATCTCATTCGTGACGAGATGAAAACCATTCTTGCGCGGATGAAGTGTAAATTCAATTTGTTTCCACATAAGTCAATATCTATATATACAGCCTCCCCTAATTAGAAGCTATACAGCCTCCCCTATTCGAAGTCCATATCATTATGCTCTGATAAAACGATTCAGCTCATATCCCGGCACAAAAATAATAATTTTTACGCCATTATTCAAATATGGCACACATACCGGAGTGCCACACAGACCTCAATTCGCACTTATTCTTTTGGTCGTCGGCGGCGCCTCCTCTCCCCAGGTGCGCGATGCAACGTAGCGAAGCCTCCGGAAGGGAGGAGCCTCAGGTGACAACAACATACCGGGGTTTATCTCCTTGAATAGGAAGAGCTATTCAAAGAAAAAGAATCGGCTGCGTGATTGCATATTACTGTTATGTTTGCGCTCTGTTCCTTATGCAAATTTACTCAGATTTTTTATATGCACAATTTATTCATGCATAAATTTGCAATCACGGATGCTTTGTCTTATTTTTGCAGTCCTGCATGACAAAACAGCATCTTAAAACCCCTATGCCATCACATTGTCATGCCAATTTCAACCATAATAATGAATCTATGAAAAGATTTTACATCCCGGCGCTTGCATTCTGCGCCATGACCATGACGGCCTCCGGCGCAGTTCCTTTCCATAAAGGCGTTGCTCCACCTCGTCCGTCACAACAATCCACGTTCCCCGCACACGCCACGCGCGCTGCTGAAACCACAACAATCCTTGACGAAGACTTCTCCCGCTTCACACAAGGCTCCGAGGATGTCCCCGGCCCTCAGATCGAATATGTTGACAGGTATCATATACCCGCCGACATGACATCAACACCCGGCTGGACCGGACAGGGTGTGTTCCCCTGCGCCGGCTCGATAGCACTCCTTGACCGCACCGATACATCCGGTAAACTCGGATATATCTCCACACCGCCCATGAACCTCGGCGGCACAGCCACTCTGACATTCCGTGCGCGGACTCTCCCCGGCACATCCGGAGGATCCCTGTGGATAGCAGTGTGCGACCCCGACTACGGCCCCGGAGACGACGAGAAGGACTTTATCCTCTCCGAAAAATGGGACACCTACACATTGGTGGCATCCGAAGCGTCGCTTACATCCAAAAACTATTTCCAGTTCCAGGCAGAGAACGGATATGTGCAGATCGACGACATAAAGATCGACTTCAAACGCGACAGGCTTCCCGTGCCGCAGACTCTGAAGCCCGTAAATGTATCGCCGACCGAGTTCATTGCCCGCTGGCAGGATGTAGGGGTGCCCAAATACCGTCTCAACGTCCTCTGCAAGTCCGAACCCGAAGAGGTGGTGAAAGGCGTACTCTCCGAATCGTTCGACGGACTGAACCTGAACCCCGGATCGAACACCATCAACCTCTCAGACCCCGGATATCCTGAAGGCTGGGAGATAGACCTGTCTTCAAATGGTTCGCAGGATGTATCAACACAAGCCGGGACGTTCAATTCAGCGCCTCTCTCTCTCTTTTTCGACGCTGTCGGCGATGTCATAACCTCCCCCGCCACTCCCGAACCTATCTACAACTTCAAATTCTGGGTCCGACCCTCGTCAATGGAAGAGAACGAAGAGGTCCTGTCGCTGCTCCGGATAGAAATCTACCATTCAAGGACCGGCAAATGGGAAAACATTGCCCATCTGCCATATTACTGGATGACCTCTGACGGAGCATTCTACGAATTTGCCCCCTCCGCACTCGGTGACGATGCGACTCGTGTCAGAATGTCCATGATACAACGCGGAAACATCGACTTCTACGTCGATGACGTCACTCTCAGCTACTCAACCGGCCTCGTGGTCACCAACTTCATCAAAGACCTTGATGTCGAAGCCACCGAATACAACGTCCGCGACATTGCCCCCCGCAACGAATACATATATTATGTACAGGCCGTAGACGGTGACCTGATCTCCAACCCGAGCGACGAGACATGGGTCGACGGAATAACAGGTCTGAAACCCCAGGCTTTGGAGGCAACCGAGATCACCAAGTCTTCATTCACTGCCAACTGGCGCCCGCTCGGGCACGCCACCGACTACAAAGTGGAGACAAGCCGCATCACCCACGCCAATACAGACATGAATGGAGTCCTGGTGCTTGAAGAGGATTTCAACGCAATCGACAGCGAAGGCCAAGACTGGATCTCCCCCTACGATTTCTCCGAAAAAGGCATGGCATCTACAGCATGGTGCGCCACTCAGCCAATCTGGAAACCAGGCATGGCCGGCACCCAGGGCACTTCATGGATCGGAGCCGCCGGACTCGTTTTCTCCCCGCGACTCGACCTGTCGGCCAACGACGGCAAAGGTTTCGATGTCGAGGCCACTGTGGTGACTACAGTCGCATCGATACCGCTCGAAGATGAAACAGAACTCCCTGAAGGGGTGTTCGTCATGGTGCTCAAATCTCACACTGACAGCCAGGCCCTCGCTTTCGGTTACATTGAGACCCCGGAAGTCGGGTCACACTCGGCCAAGGTCAACGTGCCTAACCCCGACGGCGTGGACCTCTCCGACGTGATTGTCGCGTTCATGAACGTAACCGGCACCGAATTCTACGTCGACGACGTGAAGATAACCCAGGACCTCAAGGCCGGAGACGTGCTCCGCGCCCCTTGCGCCGTGACTTTCACACAGGAGACATCCGCAAGGATTGACGGACTCCGCGAAGGGAGCGACCACGCATACAGCGTCACTGCTTCTGCTATGCGCGACTACGAATCTTATGTCTCACTGCCGTCTGACGTAGTGACCGTCAGCACTTCGACATCCGCTGTAAGACTGCCGGAACACCCGGCCTCCGGGGTCAGCGTATCCACAGGCCCGTCGTCAATCAGCGTCGTAGCACCCGAAGGCACTGAAATATTGGTCATCGCTGCCGACGGAATGGTCAAAGCACGCTCACTCTCCGCACTCTCCATCTCCGCTACTCCCGGCGTGTACATCGTCAAAGCCGGAAGCGAATCCTTCAAAGTGATGGTGAAATGACGGCATGACAATCTGATGCCTCAAGTGAAACAAATCACTCGGCAAACTCATACGGAGTCCGTAAGCAATACAGTTTACGGACTCCCTTTCTTTTTGCCACCGCTCATACAAGTTTAATCGGTATTTAAAATATTTAACAATCGGGGGGGGAACGGTAACTGTTCAGCGGACGCACTGAGGCATTCGCCCTTAGAAAAGGGCGAGGATG
>CAJTYC010000013.1 GCA_910584185.1 uncultured Muribaculaceae bacterium | reverse complement strand
TAAGCGCGACGCGAAGCCACCGGCAGGGAGGAGCCTTCGGCGACGACACCAAAGATTAAGCTGCATCGCGCACTGGAGAGGAGGAGACTCCGCCGACTACTCTTTAAATATAACAATTTAGAAAGTGAACTTTTCGATTGTCATGTTGCCGCAACTTTCGAGAATCGGCACGAGACGGGTGAAATGTTCAGAATTACTATGGCGTTTTAGAGACTCCTCATCACGCCATGTCTCCACAATTTCGATATGGTTATCAGATGTGATACTTGCGAAAGCCTCATAAGATATGCAGCCTTCATCCTTAAGTGACAGCTCCACGAGTTCAGTGGCGGCATTGAGGGCTTTCTGACGCAGAGAGCTGTCTGCGATTTCGAGAAAACAATTCAGTCTTATCATAGTGATCTACATTTTATAATTTATATTTTATTCGGTATGGTAGCCCCATCCCTATACATTATATTAAAGCATGCCGTCGGTCATCTTGTTCAGCGTATTTAGACGGCCGAACATGGAGACGCGGAAAATGCCGTATGTGATAAGCGATATGCCGAGATACAGCCAACCGGCCACAGCCATAGTAACCGGAGAAGAGATTACCAATATGGCGAAATATATGGAGAGCACAAGCATAATGACTGAAAAGATAGTCCAGCCAACAGAATTGCTGCTCAACACGAGAGTCTCGCAGACAGCGTTGATTGCCACACAGAGCAGCCAGATGCCGAGAACTATCACAAACGTCACAGCGAGTTCCTCTTCAGGAAGACAGAACATCCATATACCTGCCACGAGGTCGAGGATACCGAGAGCCACAGCCCAGCCCCAGTTGGGGGCTATGCGGTGGTTCAAGCCGGCGAAACAGAGATTGAAAATACCGGCTAAACAAACCAGCCCGGCAAAAATGTATGCCATTATGGGCACAGACGACACCGGAGAGCATAGACACCAGATGCCGAGACCTATCGCGATCAAGCCTACAATGAGGGGAATCCAGCGATAGCGGGTGATTCCAAATCCTAAATTAGCCATAGTTTATAGTTTTTAGTTTTTAGTATTTAGTTTTTAGTTTTTAGTATTTAGTTTTTAGTTTTTAGATGGGTTTAGAAAAAAGATAGCCGAAGCACGAGCTACGGCTACCTTATGAATTCCGATATTATTTATGCTCCCTGCGTTCGATAGCCTTATGCACCCTATGCACTTCCTTAACGAGGCAAATGGCAGCGGCAACACCGGCAGCTTTCATAAACAATTTCGCGATGGCGAGGCCAAGATGAAGGCCTGCGTTGATTTCATGTTTTTCCATAATGATTAAGATTATTTAATTGGTTTCGTAACTATTTATACAACATGTCAACCGCAAACAAGGTTCAAACAAAAAAACAATAATTTGCAAACCCCGTTAGATTATATTATATTTGTAAGCAAAAGCAAAAAGGATATAGATGGAATTTAAACTGACGTCGGAATACCAGCCCACGGGTGACCAGCCTGAAGCGATAGCGGAGCTGTCGAGAGGTGTGGAGGAGGGACTCCCCCACCAGACACTGTTAGGCGTGACCGGATCAGGCAAGACCTTCACCATGGCCAATGTGATACAGCAGGTGAAACGACCTACCTTGATACTGTCGCACAACAAGACACTCGCAGCTCAGCTGTATGCGGAATTCAAGAACTTCTTTCCGCAAAACAGCGTGCAATACTTCGTGAGCTACTACGACTACTACCAGCCGGAGGCCTACATACCCGGTTCTGATAAATATATAGAGAAAGACCTGGCCATAAACGAGCAGATTGACAAACTGAGGCTATCGACGGCCGCAGCCTTATTGTCAGGGCGTCGCGACGTGATAGTGGTGTCTTCTGTGAGCTGCATATATGGCATGGGCAACCCCGAGGACTTCGCGCAGACGGTGGTTAACGTGAAGGTAGGCCAAAAGATATCTCGCAACGAATTTCTGCGCAGGCTCGTCGACTCACTATACAGCCGCACCGAGATGGATCTGCTTCGAGGTCAGTTCCGCGTTAAAGGAGACACGGTCGACATCATGCTCTCATTTGAGGAGATACAGCTTCGGGTGATGTTCTGGGGCGATGAGATAGAGCGCATACAGACCGTAGACCCGCAGAGCGGCATGCCGATAGAGGAGATGGAAGGATTCAACATATATCCGGCCAACATCTTCGTGACCACCAAAGAGCGGACCATGAAGGCAGTAGACCAGATAAGCCTTGACCTCGGCGCACAGTGTGACTTCTTCCAGCGCGAAGGCCGCATACTTGAAGCCGAACGGCTTCGCGAACGCGTCACCTATGACCTCGAGATGATAAAAGAACTGGGTCATTGCAGTGGCATAGAGAACTACTCCCGCTACTTCGACGGACGCTCGCCTGGCACACGTCCGTTCTGCTTGCTCGACTACTTCCCCAAAGACTTCCTGACTATAATAGATGAGAGCCACGTGACATTACCCCAGGTGCGGGGCATGTTTGGCGGCGACCTCTCGCGCAAGATGAACTTGGTGGAATATGGCTTCCGACTCCCGGCGGCCCTCGACAACAGGCCGCTTAAATTTGAAGAATTCGAAAAGCTGACGCCACAGGTAATATATGTCAGCGCCACGCCCGGTGACTACGAGATGCAGCAGACAGAGGGAGTGTTTACAGAACAGATAATACGACCCACCGGGCTTTTAGACCCGGAGATAGAAGTGCGTCCGACGCTCAACCAGATAGACGACCTTATGGAAGAGATAAGGCTGCGCACAGAAGCCGGGGAACGGACGTTGGTTACCACGCTCACAAAGCGCATGGCAGAAGAGCTTCATGGCCACCTGACCAAATGGGGAGTAAAGTCTGCATACATACACAGCGACGTGGATACATTAGAGCGCATCAGGATACTTGAAGACCTGCGCGAAGGCGTATACGACGTGCTGATAGGGGTGAATCTGCTGCGAGAAGGATTAGACTTGCCGCAGGTCAGCCTCGTGGCAATCCTCGATGCCGACAAAGAGGGATTCCTGCGCAACCACCGTTCGCTTACACAGACGGCAGGGCGTGCCGCCCGCAACGTAAACGGCAAAGTGATAATGTATGCCGACAAAGTCACCGACTCCATGCAGCGCACAATCGACGAGACAGAGCGCCGCCGCGAAAAACAGATGGCATATAATAAGGAGCATGGCATCACGCCCAAACAGATAGTGAAAAACGTGAGCACCGACCTCCTTGAGATATATGAGGAGAAAGATACCGACCGCAAGCCGAGACGCGACAGCGGGTCATCACGACGACAGACCACAAAGACGCAGCAGCAACAGAGCAAGAATGCAGCACCGCGAGCGTATATAGAAGAGGAGCACAAAGTGACCGTCGCAGCCGACCCGGTGATAGAATACATGAGCAGCAACGAACTCGACACAATGACCGAGAAAGTGCGCCGCGACATGATAGCAGCAGCAAAGCGCACCGACTTCATAGAAGCCGCCCTGCTTCGCGATGAACTCATCAAGCTGCAGGACATACAAAGCAAACAACTAACAGAAAGCGTCAATGGCACAGAAAAGTGATTTCCTGCCCACCTCTCGCGAAGAGATGGAGGCACTTGGCTGGGATAGACCCGACGTGATAATATTCAGCGGCGACGCCTACGTGGACCATCCATCGTTTGGGGCAGTCGTAATCGGAAGGACACTGCAGGCTGCCGGCTACAAGGTGGCACTTGTGCCACAGCCCAACTGGCGCGATGACCTGCGTGACTTCAAAAAACTTGGCAAACCGAGACTCTTTTTCGGAGTATCGGCAGGAGCCATGGACTCCATGGTGAACCACTACACAGCCAACCGCCGACTGCGCCATGATGATGCCTACACAGCCGCCGGGCGGCATGGCATGCGTCCTGACATGCCCACTATCGTATACTCGAAAATTCTGAAAGAGCTTTATCCTGACGTGCCGGTAATAGCCGGTGGCATAGAGGCATCGCTCAGACGAGTAGCGCACTACGACTATTGGGAGGAGAGACTACGTCCTTCCATATTGCTCGACGCGCAAGCAGACATGGTGGTATATGGCATGGGTGAACGGACCATGCTCGAACTTACACGAAGGCTCGATAACGGAGAGAAAATCGGAGATATAAACGATGTGCTTCAAACAGCCTTTATAACCGACGAAATACCCGGAGCCGAAGATATAGTGCTGCATAGCTACGAAGAATGCTTGAAAAACAAGAAACTCCAAGCACTCAACTTCAAGCATGTAGAGGAAGAGTCAAATAAATATGCAGGCCGGACCATATGGCAGAAGGCACGAGGCAAGATGGTCAAAATCAACCCGATGTTGCCCCCCATGACCACCGAAGAAGTCGACAAGGCATTTGACTTGCCCTACACACGGCTTCCACATCCACGTTATAAAGGTAAAGTAATACCTGCCTATGAAATGATACGGCATTCGGTGTGCATGCACAGGGGATGTTTCGGAGGGTGTGCATTTTGCACCATATCGGCACATCAAGGCAAATTCATAGCCTCAAGGTCGAAAGCTTCGATAGTAAGAGAAGCAAAGCAAGTCACGCAGATGCAAGACTTCAAGGGCTACATATCAGACCTTGGAGGACCTTCAGCCAATATGTACGCCATGGGAGGCCGCAACAAAGAGATATGCAAGAAATGCGCACGCCCCTCATGCCTGCATCCCAAGCCCTGCCCCAATCTTGACAACGACCACTCGAAACTGCTCGAAGTATACCACGCAGTCGACAGTTTGCCGGGTGTCAAGAAATCATTCATCGGCAGTGGAGTTCGCTACGACCTTGCCATGGCTCCGACAGGCGACGCTAAAAAAGATAAGGTGAACCGCCAATACATGCGCGAGTTGATTACCGATCATGTGAGCGGACGCCTGAAAGTGGCACCCGAACACACGAGCGACCAAGTGCTGCAATGCATGCGCAAACCGAGCTTCGAGCAATTCCGGCAATTCAAACGCATATTCGACAAAGTGAACGAAGAGGCCGGACTCCGGCAGCAGCTCATCCCCTACTTCATCTCCTCGCATCCGGCATGCCATGAAGAGCAGATGGCTGAACTCGCTGCAATAACAAAGAAACTCGACTTTCATCTCGAGCAAGTACAAGACTTCACGCCGACACCGATGACCGTCGCAACCGAGATATACTACTCCGGCTATCACCCTTACACCGGCGAGAAAATCTACACCGCACGGAGCGAGAAGGAGAAACTGGCCCAACGCCAATTTTTCTTCTGGTGGAAGCCTGACACGCGGCAAAGCATCATAAACGAACTGCGCAAGATGCACCGCCCAGACTTGATACAGGCATTGTATGGCAACCGCAGTTTCGCAAACAAAGAGACCGAACCTGAGAACAAAAATGCAAAACGGTACGGCAAAAATGACAAGAAAACAGACCGTACCATAAAATATAAAAAATCCTCTAACCCAAAACACAAATAACAAAACAAAACCATGAACAAAACAGGATTAACCATGTGTGCAATGTTATTGCCGGTGGCGCTTGGAGCATGTTCCGACAAAGGGAAAAGCGACGACGTCATCATCGAAAAGCCGGAACTCAAGATTGAGAACGGCCTCATGACTCCCGAAATACTTGAGGGGCTTGGCAGAGTTTCAGAACCGACACCATCGCCCGACGGCAAGAAGATTGCCTACACCGTGGCCTATAGCAGTGTGGAAGAAAACAAGAGCAACGCCGAAATCTACGTGATGAATGCAGATGGCAGCGACGTGAAGCGCCTTACGAAATCGGCCGCTTCAGAGTCTAACCTGCAATGGATCAACAATGGCGAAGAGCTGGTGTTTCTGCGTCACGACAAAGAGACCGACGCGAGCCAGATATACTGCATGAAAGCAGACGGAGGTGAAGCCAAGAGAATCACCGGCGAAAAGAACGGCATCGAATGCTTCAAGGTGAGCCCGGATGAAAAGCATGTGGTGTTCTCATCGCCCATCGACGCATTGGACAAAGACAGCACACTCTTTGAGGGACTTCCGAAGACAACAGGACGCGTGATAGACGACCTTGGCTACAAGCACTGGGATGAATGGGTAACCAAGATACCGCATCCGTTTGTGGCAGAGTTCAACAAGAACGAAATAAAAGATGCTAAAGACATAATGGCCGGAGAGCCATTTGAATGTCCGATGCGCCCATTTGGAGGCACGGACGCATTCGCATGGGCACCCGACGGCAAGAGCCTTGTGTATGTGAGCCGCAAACTGACCGGCAAAGACTATGTGTTCTCTACCGACAGCAACCTGTATCTCTACACGCTCGAAGATGGCAAGACCGAGCAGCTTACAGGCGACGGCTTTCCCGGCTACGACACAGACCCGGTGTTCTCGCCCGATGGCAGCCAGCTCGCATGGCTCTCCATGGTCACACCCAAGTTTGAGAGCGACAAGAAGCGCCTCATGGTGATGGACATGAAGACACGCCAGAGCCGAGACCTGACCGCCGAGTGGGACTACTGGCCCGAGCAGATTGCATGGGCTCCTAACGGCAAGAGCATCTGGTTTACCGGCTACTACCAAGGCACTGAGCCCGTGTTCACCATAGATGTGGCAAGCTGCGCCATAACTACAATAGCAGAAGAGCAGGCAGACTTCTCCGCCCTTACACCCATAAGCGACACAGAGGCAATTGCCATGCGCCGCTCCATGAGCTATCCCAACGAAATTGTATCGGTAAAGACCGGCGACGTGAAGCAACTTTCGTTTGAGAACAAAGAGGTGCTTGCAAAACTCAAGCTCGGTGAAGTGAAGAAAGTGCTTGTGCCCACATCTGATGGCAAAGAGATGACCTGCTGGGTGATACTTCCTCCTGACTTTGACCCCAACAAGAAATATCCTGCCATACTTTACTGCCAAGGTGGTCCTCAGCAGGCAGTTAGCCAATTCTGGAGCAACCGCTGGAACTTCCAGATTATGGCAGCCAACGGCTACGTGATAATAGCTCCCAACCGCCGCGGACTTCCCGGCTTCGGCACAGAATGGAACCGACAGATTTCAGGAGACTACGGAGGCCAGAACATGCGCGACTATTACGCAGCTACCGACTATATCAAGGCACAGCCATATGTCAATGCCGACAAGGTCGGAGCAATCGGAGCAAGCTACGGAGGCTTCTCAGTATATTGGCTTGCCGGCCATAACGATGGACGCTACGCAGCACTTATCGCCCACGCAGGCATCTTCAACATCGAAGCACAATATCTGGAGACAGAAGAGATGTGGTTTGCCGACTTCGACATGGGCGGCGCATACTGGGAGAAAGATAATGCCACTGCACAGGGCACCTTCGCCAACTCGCCCCACAAATTCGTGAACAACTGGACAGCGCCGATGCTGATAACCGTAGGCGAACTCGACTACCGCATACTCGCCTCGCAAGGCATGCAGGCATTCAACGCAGCGAAGATGCACGGACTTGAAGCAGAACTCGTGGTATTCCCCGACGAGAACCACTGGATTCTGAAACCTCAGAACGCAATACTCTGGCAACGCTGCTTCTTCCGCTTCCTTGACAAATACCTTAAGAATTAGGAATTAGGAAATAGGAATTAGGAATTGCTCCGCTTGATATTTTTCTTGCGGAGCAATTTCTTTATTATATCAAGAATACCCAAAAGTGGGTAAAATTAGATTGGAATTTGGTTATGCTAAAGTTTGGTTGTAAATTTGCATAATAATGAGGCCAAACCAGCTAACGCTTGCTTCTATGAATCTAACGCTTAATTAATCATGCGAACTTATGCTTCGATGAAGTTAACTTAGACTTGGAAATAGTCGCAAGCTGACTGTTATGGCAACGATTGAAATTACACACAATGCGTCTATCAGAACTTAAACCGGGAGAATCCGGTGTCATAACGAGGATATTCGGACATGGAGCGTTTCGCAAGCGCGTCATGGAGATGGGCTTTGTGAGGGGAAGGGAAATAAAGTGTATCCTGAACGCGCCGCTTCAGGATCCAGTAAAATATCAGCTCATGGGTTATGAGGTGTCACTCCGAAGGGCAGAGGCTAACCTGATGGACGTGCAGCCGGTGAGCGAATGGCATGAAGCAGAACGCCACTTCGAAGATGACAACCGGAAGCCTGATAATGACACAGTTGGGGAGGATGACTCACACGGGCGTCCGCACCGCACCATCAACATAGCGCTTATCGGCAATCCCAACTGCGGCAAGACCTCACTATTCAACATGGTATCGGGAGCACGCGAGCACGTGGGCAACTACGCCGGTGTGACAGTCGGGGCCAAAGAAGGCACCATGCATTACAAGGGCTACAAATTCAAGATCGTAGACCTGCCGGGCACCTACTCGTTATCAGCCTACTCGCCCGAAGAGCTATACGTGATGCGCTACTTGAGGGAAGAGACCCCCGACGTGATTGTCAACGTGGTGGTGGCCTCCAACTTAGAGCGCAACCTCTATCTCACCACCGAACTCATCGACATGAACTTGCCGATGGTCGTAGACCTCAACATGTATGACGAGCTTCAGAAGAGCCATGTGAAGCTCAACCACAAAGAGCTTGGCAAGATGCTTGGAGTGCCGTTTGTGCCTACAATAGCATCGACCGGCTGGGGCATCGAGAAACTACTCGACACCATTATAGAGGTTTACGAGATGAAGCATCCCGACACACGCCACATACACGTGAAGATGAACCCCGAAATCGAGGAAGGTGTGGCGGCACTCAACCAAGAGTTCAAAAAAGACCCTGACATCTCCGACCATTTCTCTCCGAGATTTCTCGCCATAAAATTTCTCGAACGCGATCCGGAGGTAGAAGACATGCTACGCACTAGACCCGGTTATCCGGATTGGCTCAAACTGCGAGACGAAGAAGAGAAAAAGATCGAGCAAGACTTGGGTGAAGACACCACCTCAGCCATCTCGGCAGCCAAATATGGGTTTGTGCAGGGAGCACTGGCAGAGACACAGGAAGGGTCGCTTGAAAAAGAAGAGAAGACCACCAAGATAATCGACGCCTTCGTGACCAACAAACTCTTCGGATTCCCGATATTCATAGCCGTGATGTGGCTGACATTCTGGTGCACATTCGAATTGGGAAGTTACCCGATGGAATGGATAGAGAGCTTAGTGTCGTGGCTCTCAGGGTTGGTCAGCAACTATATGACCGACGGCCCGCTTAAAGACTTGCTGCTCGACGGTGTGATTGGCGGCGTGGGTGGCGTGATCGTGTTCCTGCCCAACATCTTGATACTGTATGCCTTCATATCTTTTATGGAAGACTCCGGCTACATGGCGCGTGTAGCTTTCATAATGGACAAGCTGATGCATAAGATGGGCCTGCACGGCAAATCGTTCATACCGCTTGTGATGGGATTTGGTTGCAACGTGCCCTCGATAATGTCAACACGCATAATCGAGAGCAAATCGAGCCGACTCATCACAATACTTATCAACCCATTCATGAGTTGCTCGGCACGAATACCTATCTATGTGTTGCTCGCCGGAGCATTCTTCCCACAGCATGGCGCGTTAGTATTTCTCGGGCTATACCTGCTTGGCATTGTGATGGCTGTAATAACGGCCAAGCTGCTGCGCAAATTCTGGTTCAAAGCCGATGAGACACCCTTCGTCATGGAACTGCCCCCCTACCGCATACCTACATTTAAGGCAACGATGCGCAACATGTGGGGCAAAGCCGAGCAATATCTTAAAAAGATGGGAGGCTTGATACTTGTGGCCTCGATAATCATATGGGCACTCTCCTACTTTCCACGCTACAAAGCCGAGCAAGTGCCGCAAGACTTCCGCACTGAGGCTCTTTCAGAGATGCCGGCCGAAACATTGGCCAACACAGATGCAGCACAACTCGAAGAAATGGTGACAAACGAATACCAGCAAGAGCACTCCATATTGGGTTATATCGGCAAAGCGGTGGAACCGGTGGTTCGTCCTATGGAATTCGGCTGGAAGACATGCGTGTCACTGATAGCCGGAGCCGCTGCTAAAGAGGTGGTGGTATCCACATTGGGAGTACTCTACGTGGGAGATGACGATGCGGATGCACTTGCACAAAGACTCAAGACACCATCTAAGATAACCGGGCAGGCACCATTCACACCGGCATCCGCACTGGCATTCTTGGTGTTTGTGCTGCTCTACTTCCCCTGCATCGCCACATTGGCAGCAATCACGAGAGAAACAGGGAGCTGGAAATATACAGCATTCTCAATAATCTACAACACCGCTTTGGCATGGGTGCTTGCATTCTGCACATTCCATATCGCGGGTTGGTTCATGTAGACAGAAACCACAATAAGAAAGCATAAAATAGTCCGCCTCATGCTGCACGCCACAACAATTGGCAAAGTTGCATGAGGCGGATTCTCTTTGGCAACGATAGTGCGGCACAAAAAAAGCAGATGACAGAAAAATTTATCAAATTAAACTTTAATGCTACATCAAAATTTTGTAAATTTGCAACTATGAAAAAGGTAGGCAGATTTTTATATATCATTTACGAAATATTGGTAGCTACACCGATATTTGTGGTTATCACCATGCTCACCGCGCTCATCACGATGCTCGGCTGCTCATTGGGCAAACAGTCATGGTGGGGCTACTGGCCCCCTCACGTATGGTCGCGAGTCACCTGCGCACTCTTTCTGATGCGAGTCAAGGTGACCGGGCGCGAGAATATCGACAAGCACCAAAGCTACGTGTTTGTGGCCAACCACCAGGGGGCATACGACATATGGTCGATATATGGCTACCTCAACCACAACTTCCGTTGGCTCATGAAAAAGCCACTGGAAAAGATCTTTGCCGTGGGGCCGGCGTGCAAGATGGCCGGTCAGGTATTTGTGGATGACTCGTCGATAGGTGGCATAAAAGAGACCATAGCGCAGGCGGAGCATACACTTAAAGATGGCATGTCGGTGGTGATATTTCCTGAGGGAAGCCGCAGTTTTGATGGCTGCATGATACCTTTCAAACGGGGTGCATTCATGCTTGCCGCAGAGTTCAAGCTGCCGGTGGTGCCGATAACGATAGATGGCAGCTTCAAGGCGATGCCCCGCACCACCTACATTATGACCCCTACCACTATCAGGCTGACAATCCACAAACCAATATATCCCGGAGAGAAAGGCTTCAACACCAAGAAACTTATGGCACAATGCCGAGAAGCCATAAACTCCGCGTTGCCTGATGACTGCAAAGACAAGCCTGCTGAGAGCGCAGACTGATTACCGTAAGAGAAACGTATGATATGACAACCGTTTTGAGCATAGCCGGGAGCGACTGTAGCGGTGGAGCGGGTATACAGGCTGATATAAAGACCTGCATGGCATATGGCGTATATTGCGCCACTGCAATAACCGCCGTTACAGCCCAAAACCCATACCGGTTTTTCAAAGCCAACTACGTAGGCGACGATGTGCTGAAAATGCAATTGGAGACTGTGCTTGAGGCAATGAAACCGGATGCAGTAAAAATCGGTATGCTCCCTACACTCGGAGCCATTGAGATAGTGTCAGAAACTATAAAGAGGCACAAACTTAACAACTTGGTTCTCGACCCGGTGATAGCAGCTACCAGCGCAAAGGGGAACAACGCTTGTAGCGAAGAAGCCCTTGAGGCTTGGAAGGCGGCGATGAAGACAAAACTATTCCCACTATGCTCACTGATAACGCCTAATCTGCCGGAACTTGCAGCTTTCTTAAACAAAAAGATATACGACACGGAATTGCAGGGCAGCGAACTTCTCGACGAGATAGGAGGCAGCGGTGCGCTGCTTGTAAAAGGAGGACATGGCGAGGGAAACATCTGCAAGGATATCTTGATTAATGCTGAAGGTGCAATATGCTATGAATCAGAGCGAATAGACACCAATCATACTCATGGCACCGGATGCACCCTTTCGACGGCCATAGCCTGCAATCTTGCATTAGGACACGACATAAAAAAATCCGTGCGAATTGCTAAAGAATTCACACGGCAATGTATCTTAAAAGCGGCAACTGCGGGCCTTTTCAGTCATAATGGGCCCCTCATCCACTTTTGAGCCACTAATGGGCCATTCCTGATTCACTTACGATTCACTTCTGAGCCATCTCACGTTTCTCCATGTAACGCTTCACCTCCTTAAAGAGAGGAGATGCGAACACGAAATTATTCAGGTCCTCATTTGTACTTGCATATATTGTGTGGTCATTGCCCTTCCAGTCGCAGTGGCCCTTATTGATAAACACAATATTCTCTCCTATGCCGAGCACAGAGTTCATATCGTGAGTATTAATGATGGTAGTGATGCCATATTCATGAGTTATATCGCTAAGTAGCGCATCTATAAGCAACGAAGTCTGAGGGTCAAGACCGGAGTTCGGTTCGTCGCAGAAGAGATACTTCGGATTAAGAGCGATGGCACGTGCGATGGCCACACGCTTCTGCATACCGCCCGAAATCTCAGATGGATACTTGTCGTCAGCATTTTTGAGTCCAACCCTCTCAATGCAGAAATGCGCCCTCTCAAGCTGCTGCTTGTGGTTGTCGGGGCTGAACATCTTCAGCGGAAACATCACATTGCCCAATACGGTCTCATTGTCGAAGAGCGCTGAACCTTGGAACAGCATACCTATTTCATTGCGCAGCTTACGCTTCTGGCTCAGATCCATGTCACGGAAGCGACGCCCGTCATAAAGAATCTCACCCTCCTCAGGCGTATGGAGTCCTATGAGACACTTCATGAACACAGTCTTACCCGAGCCTGACTGACCAATGATAAGATTAGTCTTACCAGCCTCGAAAGTGGCGGTGATGTCATATAAAATACGCTGGCCATCAAACCATTTAGACACATGTTTAGCTTCAATCATTGCAAAAGGAGTTTAGTGAGAATTACGTCGGCAAGCAGAATTATGATTGAGGAAGAGACAACGGCGTTGGTACTTGCCTTACCAACTTCGAGAGAGCCACCATTTACATAATAACCATAATAGGCGGCAATCGAGGTGATGATGAATGCAAACACTACAGTCTTGATGATACTGTAATACACATTCCATGGAACGAAGAAAGACTGGATGCCATATACATAATTCTCGAGAGTCAGCATATCGGTAAACTCAGCGATAAAAGCACCACCGAGCAAACCCATGAACATAGAGAGAATGCAGAGCACAGGCACAAACAGGATGAAACCGACAATCTTGGGGAGCACGATAAAGTTCGCAGAATTGATACCCATAATCTCGAGAGCATCAATCTGCTCGGTGACACGCATCGTGCCGATCTCGGAAGCTATGTTAGAACCCACCTTGCCGGCGAGAATCAGACACATCATCGTAGACGAAAACTCCAGCACGAGAATCTCCCTGGTGGCCATACCTGTAGAATAAGCCGGAATCATAGGAGAGGTGATATTGAGCGTCATCTGAATGCAGATAACGGCACCAATGAAGAGCGAAATGATAATCACCAGCGGGATAGAGTCAACACCGAGCTTAGAGATCTCGAAAACGAGACTCTTGAAAAACTCTCTCCACTTGTCGGGAATCCTGATAACCTGCGTCATGAAGACGCAATAACGGCCAAACGATTTTATCGAACCTATCAACATAATAAATCAATATAACGTCCGCAAAGATTCACATGAAATCAGCACGCGGAAACGGTGTAGTTAGAAAATCGGTGAAGTCAATGATAAACCCACCATATTAAAACAACACGCAAAGATACAAAAAAATTTGTTCAGACACTTAAATTTTACTAACTTTGTGTGTTTCATTGTAGGCAGCAGTCACACGCTCAGATCGTTTAAAACTATAAAGCGAGAGCGACAACGCCAGCAAATGAACAACACAAACCCAAAATATTCAGCATGTTAGTAATAGGAATAGCTGGAGGCACAGGTAGCGGCAAGACCACCGTGGTAAGAAAAATCATAGAGAGCCTGCCGCAGGGCGAAGTTGCCGTGCTTCCGCAAGACTCATATTATAAAGACAACGCCCACATACCACTTGAAGAGCGACTTAAGATGAACTACGACGAGCCGGCCTCTATAGAATGGACACTGCTTACCGACCATATCAGCCGGTTGAAAAGTGGCGAATCGATAGAGATGCCGACCTACGACTTCCTCACCTGTTCGCGCCAGCGCGAGACAGTGCCGGTTCAGCCCAAAGAGGTAATAGTGGTCGAGGGGATATTGGTTCTCACCGACAAACCACTACGCGATTTACTCGATGTGAAAGTATTTGTCGATGCTGATGCCGATGAACGGCTCATAAGGGTGATTAGACGCGACTGTGTGGAGCGCGGACGCACGCCCCAGATGGTGATAGACCGCTACCAGGAGACCTTAAAGCCGATGCATGAGCTTTATATAGAGCCTTCAAAGCGTTACGCCGACCTGATTGTACCCCAAGGTGGCGGCAACAACGTAGCCATCAAACTTCTCACTGACTATATCCGTTCACTGCTACCCTCTTCTGAAAGATGAAAATATTCCCTATATTTGGAAAGAAAATAAACAAGGGCAAGAAAACGGCACCAGAAAGGCTTACTCCTGAAGAAGAGGCTGAACTCAACGGCGTTATGCCCGACATGCAGCGCCTTGACGTCGATGTAAAAGAAGAAATCAGCGGTGAAGGCAAAGATAAAGAGCTGCTTGAGGAAGAAGTGAGCATACCGGAGAAGGGCGTGCTCCGCACCGACAACCTTGTGAAGAAATATGGCAAGCGCACGGTGGCCAATCACGTATCGATAGAAGTGACACAAGGAGAGATTGTAGGACTCTTAGGTCCAAACGGAGCCGGCAAGACCACTACATTCTATATGACAGTCGGGCTGATCACCCCCAACGAAGGTCGCGTATATCTCGACAACGAAGATATAACCGGGCTGCCGGTGTACAAACGTGCTCAGAAAGGAATCGGCTATTTGCCTCAGGAGGCATCAGTGTTTCGCACGCTGACCGTAGAGAACAACATCAAGGCCATACTTGAGATGACTGGCACTTCAAAAGAATATCAGAAAGCCAAGCTCGAGCAGCTGCTCAACGAGTTCAGCCTCAACAAAGTGCGGCATAACCTCGGCACCAGCCTGTCGGGCGGAGAGCGACGACGCACCGAGATAGCCAGGTGTCTTGCCATCAACCCCAAATTCATCATGCTCGATGAGCCCTTTGCGGCAGTCGACCCGATAGCCGTGGAAGATATCCAGGAGGTGGTGTATCACCTTAAAGAGAGAAACATCGGCGTGCTTATAACAGACCATAAGGCCGACTCAATCTTAGGCATCACCGACAGGGCCTACATGCTCTTTGAAGGCCGTGTGCTCTTTCAGGGCACAAGCGAAGAATTGGCATCCAACCCCACTGTGAGGGCGAAATATCTTGGACAAGATTTTGTGTACACACCAAAGAAATTCAAATGAGAATCAATAATCCACATATAAGCATTTCTGCGAGAAACTTAGTTTTCAAATTTCTAATAATAATGTTGTTGACAGTGTTGACTGCGTCAACAGCCATTGGCGCACCGCGCAAATCAAAAGGTAAAACGAAGGGAGAGACACCATTTACGATAGTGATAGATGCCGGACATGGCGGACACGACCATGGAGCCATAGACAACGGAGCCAAAGAAAAAGATATAAACCTCGGTGTGGCGCTTAAGCTGGCCAACAACATAAAGAAACGGCTTAAAAACGTCAAGGTGGTTATGACACGCGACGATGACACATTCATATCACTGCAAGAGCGTGCCAACATAGCCAACCGCAACAAAGGCAACCTGTTTGTATCGATACACACCAACTCCGTAGACAAGAAAAACCCGAACCGAAAGAAAGTATCGGGTACATCGGTCTATGCACTCGGCCCTCAGAAAGATGCCAACAACCTGCGGGTGGCACAGCGCGAGAACTCCGTGATAGAGCTTGAAGACAACTACCATCAGAAATATAGCGGCTTCGACCCGTCGAAAGATGAGTCATACATCATATTTGAGATGGCTCAGAAAAAGAACTTGGGTCAGAGCCTTAAATTTGCGGAGAAAGCCCAGAATGAGCTTGTATCTACAGCAAAGCGAAAAGACCGTGGAGTGAAGCAGGCAGGCTTCTGGGTGCTTTGGGCCACCGCAATGCCATCGGTATTGGTGGAACTCGACTTCATATGCAACCCTACTGAAGCAGCATTTATATCGTCAGAATCAGGCCAGCAGAAAATGGCAGATGCTCTGACAAACGCGGTGGAAAAATACATCGCGGCACAGAACAATCCGGAGCTCGAGAAAGCAAGCCAGGCAGCCCTCTTGGCAATGGAGCAAGATAAAACAGAAGAAATCGCACAAGCAGACCGGCAGGAAGATTATGACGGTGTGCGCACACTTGTAAGCAAGAGCGACAAGAGCAAGAAGCGCGTACATGCCGCAAAATCTGACAACAATAAGGGTAAAGGTTCGCGCAGGCGTCGGTCTGAAACCTCAAAACAAAAATCAGACAACCGTTCGCTCGAAGCAGAAGAAATTGCACTCACATCAGAAGAGAGTTATCTGGCAGTTCGCGATAACGTCAACGACAAGACCGAAGTGACTAACCTGGAAGAAGACGCAGCTAAAAACTCCGGTAAAAAGAAAGACAATAAGAAAAAAGATAAAAAGAAAAACAGCAAGAAAGATAAGGACAAGGGCTCAAAGAAAAAAGATAATGATAAGAAATCGAAGTCAGGCAAACTTGAGGCTAAGAGAAAATCAGGCAGCATCAACCCTAACCAGAAGACGTATGTGGTGAAAAAATCGTCGGACAAACTTAAGGCACGCAACAAGACCCAGGAGTCATCAAGAGGATCGGAGCTGAGTTTCGGTTCGCAGGCTTCGAATGCGACAGCGATGGAATATACCATAATATTGCTTTCGAGCGACAGGGAGGTCAAGGCAAATGATCCACGCTTCTGCGGCCTTGTGCCCGGAGGCAGCTTCAAGGAGAACGGCATGTATAAATACACATATGGGCGAAGCACAAGCAGAAAAGAGATTGAGAAACTACTGCTTGATGTGAAAACCGTGCTTCCGGATGCCTATATAGTGGTGAGGATGAGATAAACTCAACAGCGACAATAACAATGCCGCAAAGATGATATAAACCCAATCGGCGTTGTGATTGTTGTGACAAAGTAGGCAGTAAGCCGACAAGGATAGAGATAGGACGATTGAGGAAAGAAGTAGAACCAGAATAACAAACGCGTAGACATACAATTTATGAAGAAACTTGTAAACAAAGAGTTCATAATCGGCATATCGGTGATATGCGCTCTCGTGATTTTATATTTCGGCATAGAATATCTCAAGGGAATCAACATGTTGAGTCCTTCGAATTACTACTATGTCTATTATCAGAATGTCAACGGCCTCGAGGTATCGGCACCGGTGTCGGTAGATGGCTTCAAGGTGGGCAAAGTGCGCGACATCACTTACGATTTCGACAATCCCGGCAAAGTGAAGGTGCTTCTTGCAGTAGATAAGAAACTCAAAGTGCCCGATGACTCCTATGCCGTGCTGTCTTCAACACTTATGGGAGGTGGCTATATCGACATAAAGATGGGCAAGAGCCAGAGTATGCTTGCCAAGGGTAGCGAGATTCCGACAAAGGTTGTGCCGGGGCTAATGGATGCGCTTTCAGACAATGTTATGCCGGCAGTCAACACCATACTTCCGCGAGTGGACTCATTGCTGATGAATCTCAACACACTCGTGGCCGACCCGGCGTTGACGGCATCGATAAGAAGACTCGACGGCATAACGGCCAATGTGGAAAGTGCCACACTCGGACTTGACAGGACGATGCGCACAGACGTGCCGGCAGTGATGCGCAACGCACGAAACGCCACAGTGAAGATAGACTCACTCTGCCTGAACCTTGTGGGAGTGTCGAAGACAATTAAAGAACTGCCGCTGGCCACCACGATGGACAATGTATATCAGATTTCGGATAATCTCCAGAAATTCTCAAATCAACTGAACAGCACATCATCGACACTCGGTCAGCTCACCAACGACCCGGAACTCTACAACAAGCTCAACCGCGTGGCTGCCAATATAGATTCGCTTGTGGTAGACATAAAGAAAAATCCGAAGCGCTACATATCTATCAAGCTGCTTTGATTCAGCATTTTTATCAAAACTGTTTCATTAAAACTGTTTCATTAAAGCAAACATACAAAGATATGGCATAACAGTAGAAAGGATGTTATATCGCGACAGGGACACAGAGCTTATGCTGTGTCCCTGTTTCATTGTTGTTGTCTATTGTTGTCTACTGTCGTCGCCGGAGGCTCCTCCCTCCCGGTGGCTTCGCGACGTTGCATAGCGAACTGGGGAGGAGGCGCTGCCGACGACCGCCGACTGATAAACAGGAGGCGCCGCCGACGTTTTTATAACATCACCTTGAAAGAACGGGTGCTCTTTGCTGTTGAGGCTCTTATTATTATAATCTTGGAGTCAAAGTCTGACAAGTCGAGACTGAATTTTCGCGAGTTCGGATGGTAGTTCGCCAACATCTTTCCTATTGTGTCGAAGACCGTCACTTCGGTCAAATCTTCCGACTCACTCTCTATGGTGTTATTGCTGATTCCTTTGCCTTGAAGTGTTATACCTGAATTACCGAATGAATCTCGCTTTGTCTCAGCTACAGATGCATAATGAGGTGACTCGCAAATCCTCTTCCAGAACCACACGGAAGGATCATACAGACCCTTGACCTCAAACAGAGGGGACACATAAAGCATCTCTCCTTGTGGCTTCTCAAAGTTCACCTCCGGCAAAATTTGCCGTTGATATAGAAAATCAATTTCAGGAAAATCTGAGGCAGCTCCATCCACACTTGCCCTGTAAGGCACAGCCATTGTGCCATTTCCAACCGGGCCTATTCCCTCCACGATATAATCAAATGTCATGTATCTGCGGGTAGTCTCATTAACTGTACGGTCAAATTTAAGATACTTTCTCTTACCCAACTCCGTATCCACTTCTCCGGTTTCGATACATTTCAGAACAATGCCTTGCATGTCACCTGCGCTTTTAGCCAATTCGATTGACTCACCGGGCTGCATAGAAAAGTCGTATAACAGATATTCTTCACCCGGAGAATAATAATTATACGGATCGAGTTTACTATCCTCCGTATACCTTGCATAAACCTTTCCACCATCCTCCCGCATAAGAGCTATGTGGTGCTGTTCGGCTTTGCCAAAAAAAGAATCTGTCTTTACCCTCTTATATGAGAATTGACCGACATCACATGTCCCCGACAATTGCAGACGATAATAATCGACATAAGAATTGGGATTTGATTCAGCATTCGGAACGTATTCCACATACCCCCATTCCTTCTCATTCTCAAGCAACGGTACAAATTCATCAGCATTGGCTTGCCATACAGATGCGACTAAAACAATAACCGGAATAAATGTAAATCTAAATTTCATAGGGCGATATTTAAAGAATATTATTTAATCTGAAACTCCGTTGACCGTTTTCGGTGCGGACAGTCACTATCTTCATCATTTCCTTCATGTCAGACATGTCGAGTTTGAATTGCGTATCATTGGGATAGAAATGTGACAGTTCACGACCTAAAACATCCAGTACAATCACCTCTGTAATCACACCATTATCCGACTTGAACTCTCCTGTAAAATTTGAATATATCGACAAGTCGGGCATTGCCATAGTGTCTTTGGTAGATTTTGTCAGCACCTCTCCTTCGGCAGAAGCCGGCCAATGCCACTCTGAAGGGTCATAAATACCCATGACATCATAATTTGCAGCTTTGTATACCAAGTCTCCCCTATATTGATTTCCTTCGGCATCCTTTTCATTCAACTTGCGCATATAGAGCAAATCCATATCATCAAACGAAGAGCCTTTTGACATGGAAGCGCGGTTATCGGCTCTATACGGAACTGTAAAATCACAATTTCCTAACGGGCCTACACCCTCCAGCAAGTACTCGTAAGAAGTCCAATAATCAGAATTGAAATTGGCAGACTTATCAAACTTAAGGAATTTTCTTTTACCGTACTCCGTATCTACCACACCGGTTTCGACACACCTCAGATAAACAGTCTCCTCAGAGGATACATTATCGGGATTCTCGCTGAAATAATCCAAAGTCATTACATCTCCGACTTCCATATTGAAATCATAAATCAGAAATTCACCTTCACAATTATATTGTGGGAAAAGGTCGAAATGGCTATCTCCTCTTTTGAAATCATTAGAATAACGGATATAGACCCTTCCATTTTCCTCTCGCATGACGGCCACGGTCTCGGGATTTTCAGGCAAAGAGAAACTATTGTATTTCAGAATCTCGGTATATTCTACGCCATCAACACTAACCTTGGGCCCACAGCAAAGCCTATAAAACTCCATTGGGCTATCAAAGTGATAGTCTGATCTATCATAATAATTGACATACCCCCACTCCTTGCCATTTTCGAGCATCGGGCTACAAGGCATTTCCTTTATTGTCTTAAACTTTCCCCACAAGTTTGTATTTTTATATGCGGCTGCCGCACCGAAAGGTACACATAGGACGCATTTGTCATAGTTTACTCCCAAAAACTCATCTGTATATACTTTAAATTTCGACGGATCTGAAGATAGTACTTTTATTTTCTCTAATTCGGGGCATTTATCAAACGCATTTAGCGCAATATCGATTCCCGAATCAGGATCAGGAATCTCTATATATTTCAAATTTTTACACTCATATACAACTCCACTACCTATCCAACTTATTGAGGACGGCGATATTAAAGACTCCAATTTATCGCAATGACTAAAAGCAAAATGCTCGAGGTTGCGCATTGACTCCGGCAATTCAATCTCCTTAATCTCATTACTGTCGAAAAAAGCAGATTCTCCGATGGATATTATTGATGACGGCATGATTACTGATGTCAGATTCTCACACGCATAGAACGCCATCTCGTCAATTGCGGTCACATTATACTGCACTCCCTCATACGTTACCGTTTCAGGAATTACTACGTCACCCTCATATCCGTTAGGACAGGCACCTATAATAGTCCCACCCATGCACGCTAAGATATCGTAAGGGCCGAATGTGACAATTGCGTCACCATCTACTATTCTGTAACGTATTCCGTCTACCTTGAAATCGGAATGATCTGAATAATCATCGTACTGCGCATGCACTTGCATGAGCGACGAAGTTAGCGCTATGGCCAACACTAAGTATTGTAAAACTTTCTTCATATTGGTGTATTATTAGATTTCTTGGATTACGAACTATGATTCTCATATAGCAACTGCAACTGCCGCAAATATAATTTTATTTCACGATATTTACAGTTTTTTTGGCAAAAAAACAGTAATAGCGATAGAAATATGACAATTTACACACTATGGACTCTAAAGTATGCAAAAACGCAAAGCCAACTTCCTTTAATTCCTTGTTTTCCTTGTGCCAGAATATATTGAGATTCTTATTGAAACTCTATTCTCTTTTTATTTCTTTTGGGGAAAGTGTTTTCACGAGGGAATCAAGGAATTAAAGGAAATTGGCTTCGCGTTGTTGTCGCCTGTGGTTACTCTCTCGGTGGCTTCGCGTTGCGGTTTTCATTATATTACGTCGGCGGCGCCTCCTCTCCCCCAGTGCGCGAAGCAACGTCTGCGAACGTTAATGTCCATTATATCCCTGTCAAGCTACGTTGCATCGCGCACTGGGGGGAAAGGAGGCGCCGCCGACGTCTGCAGAATGTCAAGAGCATGAGGAATGTCAAGAGCATGACGAATATCAAGATCCTGAAGAATGTCAGAAGCCGAATTGGAAGGAGAAGCGGAGGCCTGAGTTGGGGGCTGACGGGTTGTCGCGATAGGATAGGCGCCAGATGTAGTCGAGGCGCAGGAAGGTCAGGATATTGGCTATGCCTACCCCTATCTCCATGTATGGTGTCTTGCCCATCAGCCTGGTGTTGTCGCCATAGGGGAACTGATAAAGATTGTCGTGAAGGGCCGGGTTGTTCTTCTTCGTCAGACTCCCCATAAAGGCATTGAAGGTGAACACCTCACGCAGACCCAACTTTTTAATCAACGGTATACGATTGAAGATAAGGCCATTCAAATTATATGTAAAGAATAAGCTGGCATATTGGTCCACTGCAAACTCCATCGGATTGAGCAAGGAGAAAGACTCCGGCCTTATGGTGTAAGAGATGTTGGCATTTTGCCACAACAAAGCCGGGAACTGCACCTGATTCCAGAGTTTGCCGGCCTTTACCAAGAATTCCGTATAACCGAATGCAGAAAGCCAAAAGCGCTTCTTCACGGCAAATTCCGTACGGTTGAGCGTAAACGCGGAGCCAAGCAAGCCCTTAGGTCCAATCTCGTGAGAAAGTATCAGCACCAACGCGTCATAATTGATGTTATGGCGCGAGCTGTTGGTCTGCATGAATTTTTCGCCGGGGGCATAACGCAGCTCGACTTTCAAGCTGTTTTGAGTATAAGCATTGACAGAAGTTCCGTCCGGGAGCAAGAAGGGAACATATTTCGAAGATTCCTGACGCTGATATTGCAACGTGGCCTTAAGCGAGAGGTTATTTCTCCACTCAATCTGATACTGAAGCTGGGCGAGTGTCTGATAAGTTGAGAGAAGGCCCTTCATACGCTTGAACGAGTTGAGCAGGTTGCGCATCGAGCCTATGGCATAATTCTGACCTAACTCGTTGGTATCATATGAATAAATCAGTCGGAAGCCATTTACAGGAAACTCATAAGAATGATACTTCTTTGGCTTGAAACTGTATGCAAGTTCAGCGCTATATTTAACCCGTTTGTCATCAATGCCATACCCCACGAAACCACGCGCAAACAGATGTTTGCTGAGATTGGCAGTGGTCATGCCTCCTACACTGAAACGCCAACCGTCAAGACCGTTATTACTCACAAACGTATCTATCGGCCCAATGTCAAATTTGCTCTGCTTGCCCGTGCGCACGTAACCTTTCACAAAAAGTTCAACGGCCGCGAGTGTCCACTTCAGCAAAGGAATCTTTCTATATGGAGATTCATCTACTGCAAGAAACGATTCAGCCTTCGATAGCGGCAACATACGAGCCTGTTGCCAAAATTCAGGGGTGCGACCGGCGGCATCCTCCACTTCAAACATGCCTCCAATCTTCGAATAGAAATCTTCCAGATCATGACGGCGGGAGTAAGAGTAATTATCATATCTTGACTGACGCGACAAATAAGCCTGACCGAAAGAGCCAACAAGGGTCAGCTCAAGAATCATGTCATCGAGAGTCTTATGCACAAATCCTAAGGAATCGCGTGTGAAAGTCTGACTCAACATCATATTGTCAACATAATTGACATTGGCGGCCTTGGGCAGGCGCATCATGACTCGCCTCACCCACTTCACTGAGTCATTTACCGGGACGTAGAGCTTGCCATTGAAGCCATTGGACTCAGCATTATGAGGAGCGAACGAGAGTTCGACGCAGCGATCGTTACCGATCATCACAGTGTCTTCGAGATGAAACATGTAAAAATCGGCAGATATTGGAGAAAGCGGACTGACGAACCGGCTACGCATCACCGCGATATCATGGTCATACACATCCACTTCGCGCATAAAATCCTCGAAAATAACACGAGTGTAATTTTCATCGAAATTCTTGTCGATGCCATTGCTTCGCTTTGCCCTGACCACAGTCTTGTCGGCACCTCCTTCGGTAAAGAGGCGCGTTGTGACCTTTTCCTTGAGCGAGATGTCGAGAATACGTTTGCCCGTCCACACACCTGTATCGACCAGTTCGGCAATCGCCTTGAACTTACCCTTCACCTTGCCGTCATCGCCGGGAATATAACCCTTATAATTATTGAGGGCGAGAACAATCTTATCGTACGAATCATAGCTGTAATGTTCCGACTTCGTAGGGTCAATCAATTTGCGGTCGGCACGTACGCGTCTCATCAGTTCAACAGCCGGGTTATTTTTCTTCGAATACTTCCGCTTCTTGGGTTTGACCACAACTTCCTGGAGTTCGGCAGTAGCCGGAGAGAGGAAGAAGCGCAGCGTGTCGCTCCCGGCTGCCGATAACTTCTTTTGCGCGGCATAACCGAGCGAAGAGACTTCGAGTTCCGAGCCGACCGGAATTGTAAGAATAAACACACCATCGAGGTCGGTAGTCACCCCTTTTTTCTGCGATTTGCAGTATACGTTGACAAAAGGCAGCCGCTCACCGGTTACGGAATCAGTGACGACACCGACTACACGTCGGCGCGGAGCCGACGTGGGGGCAGCGAGCGCATCGGCCAACGCAGATGCAAATATGAGAGCAAATATAAAGATTCGTAAAATAAACGAAGACATTGCCTTGTATCAGGGAAAATATTAATTTTGCATTTTGGATTTCAAGCACGTAACTGATGAAGATAAATGCTGAATCCACAACAAACTATTTATATAAAACGTATATAGTCAATTAATATTATAAACTAAATATGGGAGTAGAGACAGAACGTAAATATTTGGTCAAGAATAAGGGTTATCTCAGCTTAGCCAAGGAGAAGCACACAATCAAACAGGGCTATCTGCAAAGGGAGCCCGAGCGGACTGTGAGGATAAGGACAAAAGATGAGCGTGGATATATCACGGTAAAAGGATTGACTAAGGGATGTTCACGCTTGGAGTTTGAGTATGAGATACCGTATGAAGATGCGTTGCAGATGCTTGCACTTTGCGCAGGGCGGATCATCGAGAAGACAAGATATATCGTAGGGCATGACGGCATGTGCTGGGAGATAGATGAGTTTGAGGGAGACCTCTCCCCTCTTGTCGTTGCAGAAATCGAATTGCCTGACGCCGACTGCACATACACACTCCCCGACTTTATCGGCGAGGAAGTGACTGGAAACCCTAAATACTACAACTCAAACCTTTAGATAGGTCATAGTTAATAGTTAATAGTTTTTGGTTTTTGGTTAGCAAAAAGGTCGCGCACTTATGTTTGTGCGCGACCTTTTTGATATTGGGGTTATTGGGGTTTAGAGTTCCACGGTTTCTGCTTCTGACTCCTCGATTTCCCTCTTTTGGGCAGCGGTGTCGGTGATATTGGGGAGTTCGAGGCCGAGGTGTTTCTTCTTGTCTACACCTATCAGCACGAAGCCTAAGATCAGGGCCGCCACGCCGAGGCATGCGAGCATGACGAGCGGCGCCGTGTAGTTGTAGCTCACGGCAGCTTCGTCGGGAGTCAGTGTGCCATTGGCGAGTCCGGCGGTGATTTCAGGATTTGTCTTGTCGAGAATCTTGCCGATAAGCATCGGGAAGAGCCACAAGCCTATGTTCTGGATCCAGAAAATAAGAGCGTAAGCCGAGCCGATAATCTTGGCATCCACCAGCTTAGGCACACTGGGCCACAGCGAAGCGGGCACAAGAGAGAACGATGCGCCAAGCACAAGGATTGTCACATATGCCACAACCACGCCGCCTACAGGACTATCCTTAAACATCGGGAGTATGAAAGCGAAGGTAAGGTGGCAAAGAATGAGGAGCAACGAACCGAGCACGAGCATCGAGGCGGCTTTGCCCTTATAGTCTACATAATTGCCGAGAATCGACGTGATACCGACAGCAAGCAGAGGGAAGACAGCAAAAATGGCAGCAGCCGACTGGCGCATGTAACCCATGTAGCAATATATCACGAGAGCCACAACAGCAGTGACGAGCATACCATACTTCAGAGCTTTATTCTTGGAGAAATTGCTTGCGAAAGAGGCAATAGCCACTACAATCATGATGATATACTGAATGACAGTCACTGTATCAGTTGCCCAGAAAGAATCGGGGGCGACATCGGTGAAGGTAAGGTTGCACTGAAGCATATTGACTGCATACTTCTGGAATGGGAATATGGCAGAATAATAGAGCACACAGAGAAGAGCCACCACCCAGAAAGCCCAGCTTGAAAGAATCTTGCCGATATCGCTGACCTTGAAAGGTTCATCTTTTTCTTCAGCTTCACCCGACTGCTCATCAAGTTTCTTATCCATAAAGAAATACACGATAAACATGATAAGAGCCACCATGAGAAGCACCACAGCAAAGGCCACTGAGCGTGAAACGCTTATATCGCCGCCGAGTTCGGCGAAGAGAGGTGAGAAAATCATACAAGTGGCTACACCAAGTCGGGCGAGAGCCATCTCCGAACCCATGGCAAGCGCCATCTCACGACCCTTGAACCACTTCACGATGCCACGGCTCACGGTGATACCGGCCATCTCCACACCGCAGCCGAAAATCATGAAACCTACAGCCGAGAGTTTGGCCGATGCGGGCATACCCTCATAAAATGGAGAAATGCCGAGTTCGTCGAAGCCCGGTATGTAGTTAAGATGATTGGTAAACCAGACATCGAGCGAGCTGCCAAGGAAAGCATCAGTCAGCGCATACCAGTTGATTGTGGCACCGATAAGCATGACTGCGCCGGAGAGCACTGCTGTGAAACGGACTCCCATCTTGTCAAGAATAATACCGGCAAAAATGAGGAAAAAGATGAAGACATTAAGGAAAGTCTCTGATCCCTGCATCGTGCCGAACGCAGTTGAGTCCCAGCCTCGTGTTTCCTGAAGGAGATTCTTGATAGGAGAGAGAATGTCCATAAAGATATATGAACAGAACATGGCGAAAGCGAGCAGACCGAGAGCTGTCCACCTTGCCCACGCCTTGTCGCGCAGCAACTCAGGCTGCACACCCGCTAATTTGGTTGTTGACATATTATAAGTTGTTTAGTTGTTATATGCTTAATTTTCAGCTTAAAGGATAGAATATCTTACAGGTTTGAGTCGTAGAGCTGCTTCACATTCGCCTTTAGCGACTCAGGGTCTGCACCGATTACCTTATTGACAAGGTTCCCCTCGGCATCAAGAAACACGAAAGTTGGAATAGACACCACATCATATTGTGCGGCAAGCTGCTCACTCACATCAACGTTGACACGCTTGAACATCACTTTCTCGCCATATTCAGACTCAAGCTGATCAAAGAGAGGAGCAATCTGGCGGCACGGCCCGCACCAATCGGCATAGAAATCAATTACCGTCGGCTTATTGACAGCAGAGTTGGTGATAGAGTCGACAGAGCCGGCGTTGTCACCCTCGGTGGCAGTTACACTTTGCTGACCTTCTGCATCTGAGGATGCAGAATTGCCACAATTGCCCGTACAGGAAACCGCACAGAGAGCCAAGACACCTGCCACGGCCACTTTAAATAAGTTATTTACAATCATATAAATTAAAATTTAAAGAATTCAGTTTATCGACGGGCAGAGATGCCTCACCGCAAACCGCAAACCAAAAATAAGTAACCGATGTTATAATGTTGTAGACACTACAAGGGTTACAAAGTGCAAATATAACAAAATAAAAACAAAAATTATGGAAATTTCAGAAATCATCAACAATCTTAAGGAGAAATTTGGCGATAAGCTTGACGTAGCGAAAGTCAAGGAGATGCTCCAGAACGAAAAAGGAAAGATGCCCTCCATGTCTGAAATCATAGCTAAAGTGAAGTCAGGCGGACTATTGGGCGACCTTGACGGCGACGGCAAAGTGGAAAGCACAATGGACGAGCTGAAAGGTAAAATCGGCGGGATGTTTCACAAATAGGTAAAGTAAGGCGAAGAAAGGTAAAGAAAGGCAATGTTAGGTAAAGAAAGGCTATGAAAGGCAAGATATTGCCTTGGCTTTCGTTTAAAGTCTATTTTACAGTAAACATCCGGTTTTCTGAATCGAATATTAGTCCGGGGCTCTCGAAATATGATTGGAGAGTTCCGGACTTTGCTAATTCGGCGGGAGAGCCGATCTTTACGCCTCGTGTACGGTCCACCAGCCACAGCCGGTCGGCAAGAGCGAGCGCCATATTCAGGTCGTGAGTCGAAAGAAAAATGGTTTTATGCTTCTCATGGGCCAAATCGCGGAGCAGCCGCATCATGTCAGCCTTCGATGGATAGTCGAGAAAAGCTGTGGGTTCGTCGAGAAAAATAACAGGAGTCTGCTGGGCAATCGCCTTGGCAATCATCACCTTTTGCCTTTCGCCATCGCTTAGCGTATCAACGAGCCTCTGCGACAACGACTCCGTATTAGTCAGTTTCAGAGCCTCCGCCACCACACGTCGGTCATCATTGGAGAGACGTCCCCAAAATCCGGTATAAGGGCTACGACCAAGCGCCACGAGTTGCTCGACGGTCATAGAAGATACCGAAGGGCGCTCCGTAAGAACCACACCAACGCGCTTCGACAACGACTCACGCGAAATTGCAACAAGATTGTCGCCCTCAATTTTCACACATCCCGAAAGAGGGGGCAAAAATCCGGATAACGAGCGCAGCAAAGTGGTTTTACCGGCTCCGTTAGGGCCCAACAAGCATGTGAACTCGCCGGCACGGAGAGTTGACGAAATATCACGTTGAATCACCACATCGCCTCGCGACGTGTGATAACCCGTAGTAACATTTTCAAGCCCAACTGTGGTTTTATTATCAATCATAATCAATATTACATCTGCCCCACTCCACCTATATTAACGTATAAAGATTGTGTAATTGCCACCAAAATATTAATTTTGTGTTTCAGGCCCATGCCATTGGGGCTAAATATTATGTATATAAACCTATATATCATGACATTACACAAAACTTCAAGCAAACTGACATCGGTATATATAATGATAATATTGTCAGTTGTGATGCTTGCATCATGTGGCAGCAAGGCAAAACCTGAGATTGAGGGCAACACCGTAGATATGCGCCATGCCCGGAATATCAGCATGGTCGCTGTCAACGACAGCGTGACAATAGTGACGCTTACCAATCCTTGGGACACCACATTGAACTTGGCAAAATATGCACTTGTGGAACGTGGATACAGCGGCAAAGCCATCTTTCCAGCCGATATTACAGTTATAGAAGTCCCGTTGCGGAAATCGATAGTCTATTCGGGAGTTCACGCATCCTTGATTAAAGAACTTGGTGCATTTGACGCAATCAAAGGAGTTTGCGATGCAGAATACATATCGGATGCAGATGTTAAGGGAGCCTTGAAGAGAGGGGAAATAACAGACTGCGGCTACAGCACTTCCCCTCTGATGGAGAAGATTATGACCTTGAAACCTGATGCTGTATTGCTGTCGCCATTCGAGAACTCAGACGAGACATCAAGATTTGCGAGGATAGGCACAAAAGTGATACAGACAGCCGACTATATGGAATCGACGCCACTCGGACGCGCTGAGTGGCTACGCTTCTACGGCAGGCTTTTCGGCAAGGGAGATATGGCCGACTCACTCTTCCGAAGCATAGAAAAAGCATATGAGACATCAAAAGCAAAGGCATCGAAATTCGGGCACAAGCCGAAAGTATTGTTTGACCGTCCTTACAACGGAGTCTGGGATGTGCCGACATCCGGTTCGGTGACGGGCAGACTCATTCAGGATGCCGGAGGTCAGAATCCATTTGACAAATATACAGATGGTGGTTCAGCCCACCTATCGCCCGAGGAGGTGATTCACACAGCTGCAGATGCCGATGTATGGCTCATCAGGCACACAGAACCCAATCTGACACTACAAAGCTTAGAGATGGACAACAAGCTGTATGGCAAGATAAAGGCATACAAGAATGCCGACGTATATGGGGCCAACACACTCGAAGTTCCACTATTTGACGACGGGGCATTTCATCCTGAGAGAGTGCTTGAAGAGATGGTGCGGGTGCTTCATCCCGATGCAGATATATCCTCGGCAAACCTACGATATTATAAAAAACTGAAATGAGGCTAATATTGCTTGGCATAGCCACTATAATACTGTTAGTGTGCAACATATTTTTTGGGGCGGTAAGTTTTCCAGCCTCCGAGATACTTGATGTGCTGACAGGACAACGACCCGACGATGACATATTGTGGGCCATCATAATAGAGGGACGCTTGCCGCAAGCCATAACGGCGCTCTTGGCCGGTGGAGCCTTGGCAGCGTCGGGACTGATGTTGCAGACCGTGTTTCGCAATCCACTTGCGGGCCCGTCGATACTCGGCATAACGTCGGGGGCGAGTTTGGGTGTAGCCCTTGTGCTCCTGATTTCGGGAGGTGTGCTATCGATAGGGGCACAGAGTTTGGGAGGCAACTTGGCGCTTATGGTCGGTGCAATATTGGGGAGCTTTGCCGTAATGGCACTCTTGCTTGCACTCTCAACCCGACTACGCAACAACCTCACGCTCCTTATAACCGGCATGATGACGGGTTATCTCACCTCATCGCTTGTGTCATTGCTCTCATCAGTTTCGGAAGCCGGCAACATACAGAGCTTCGTGATGTGGGGCATGGGCACATTTGCCAATGTCGGATTATCGCGACTCCCGGTGTTTGCTATCCTGATAATCATCGGGCTGTTCATGTCAATGCTCCTGTGCAAGCCGCTCAACCTGTTGCTTCTCGGCATAAACTATGCCACCAACTTGGGGGTAAATGTGCGGAGAGTGCGCCAACTGCTGCTTGTGTCCACAGGTTTGCTCTCAGCCATAGTCACGGCATGTTGCGGTCCGATTGGATTTATCGGGCTTGCCATGCCACACATAGCAAGACTTGTGATGCGCACAGACGACCACCTGAAACTTATGCCCGCCACGATGCTCTGCGGGGCGATATTGGCATTGGCCTGCAACTTAGTGAGCGTGTTGCCCGAAGGTAAAGTGATACCCATAAACGCACTGACACCCCTTGCCGGGGTGCCAGTGGTGCTGTATGTAATACTTTTTAATCGAGGAAACGCTTCAGAATAGGGCCATAAGCATCTATACGCCGGTCGCGCAAGAAAGGCCACCATTGGCGCACATTTTCAGAGCGCCCCGTATCGATTTCGACAACCTGCTCACATGGTGCATTATCCGGAGCCAGGAAGAGGTACTCCCCTTGCGGGCCCGCCACAAAACTGGAACCCCAGAAATCAATGCCCGAAGTCACGCCCGACGGGTCCTCCTCGAAGCCACATCTGTTGACAGAGACCACGGGAATACCGTTGGCCACGGCATGCGAACGCTGAATTGTGATCCAGGCCTCACGCTGACGTTTCTTCTCATCGTCGGAGTCGTCGGGGTTCCACCCTATCGCCGTAGGATAAATAAGCATTTCCGCACCACGCATAGCCATAAGCCTTGCAGCCTCCGGATACCACTGGTCCCAACATACGAGCACACCCAGACGGCCGAGGCTTGTCTTAATCGGTTCGAAACCGATGTCGCCGGGTGTGAAATAGAATTTCTCGTAAAAACCGGGGTCATCCGGTATATGCATCTTGCGATACTTGCCGGCAACGCTGCCATCAGAGTCAAACACCACGGCAGTATTGTGATAGAGACCCGGGGCTCGACGTTCGAACATACTGGTCACAATCACCACATTGTTGTCTTTAGCCGCCTCACTGTAAAACTCTGTGAAATCGCTCGGAATCTCCTCGGCAAGCCTGAAATTGTCAACATCCTCCACCTGGCAGAAATAAAGCGAATCGTGCAATTCTGATAAAACCACCAATTCAGCCCCCTCGGCAGCGAGGCTCTCAATTGCAGTCAGATTTCTGGCGCGGTTGGAATCGACATCGTCAGAAAAAGAATGCTGTACTATACCTATTTTCATATCTTTTACTATTTACTTATTGATAATATGCTCAGTATCGAGCACTAAAGTCATTGTGCTGCAATGCAGCGAACCATGTTGTTTGAGCAGAGATGTGCAATTTACCGGCACCACCTCATGGTCGGGGAAAGCCACCTTGACAATCTTGCAGGCAAGATTGTCGTTATCCGGCTGGCCATATACAGGCATATACACAGCCCTTGGAGTGACGAGATAGTTGGCATAAGTGGCCGGCAGACGGTTTCCTTCCTCGTCATAGACGGCATCAGGGAGCGGAAGTTCCACGAGGTTGAAAGGCTCACCCATGGCATTGCGAAACATCTCGAGCTGGGCACGCATATGGAGCAGTTCCTCGAAGTGGGGGTCGTCCATGTCGCGGCATCCCGTGTAGAGAATTATGTTGTCGGGAGCCATGCGGCAGAGCGTGTCGATATGCGAATCAGTATCATCTCCGGCGAGAGCGCCGTAATCGAGCCAAAGTATGTGGTCCACACCGAGATAAGCGGAGAGTTTGTCACCGATTTCCTTCTTCGTTCTTCCACCGTTACGATTGGGAGAGAGTAGACATTTTGAAGTTGTCAGCAAAGTGCCATTGCCATCAGAATCGACAGAGCCACCCTCGAGGATAAACTCACGATGGTTACGATAGAGTCCTACGGGGAGTATGCGCAATCTATCGAGGGCGAGGTTTACAAGATTATCCTTATCGGCGACAAACTTCAGTCCCCAACCATTGAAGCCAAAATCGAGGGCACGCACACGGTCATGACGAATCACTGTGATAGGGCCATAATCGCGTGTCCAAGTATCATTGGTCGGAACCTCAATAATGTTTACATGCGAAAGGTCTATGCCTTCGAGCACATTAATTGCATATTCACGGTCATTTACGAGAAGCCATACCTCCTCACCATGTGCCACAAGGGCATCAACGAGCACGGTGTATTGAGCGAGAGCCTCATCGAGCATATAATTCCAATCAGTATCGGAATGCGGCAAAGCCAAAAGAATTGGTCCGTCGCACTCCCATTCAGCAGGGTACCTCATATTTTTTACTATCTTAGAGCGCGTTTCATAAAATTTATGTCTTCCAGGGCGGTTTGGAGTGAGCGGTTTTGGCAAGTTGAGGAGGAAGCATAGCGGGCTATGCGCCCGACGAGACTTGGCCAAATACGCTGCTCCAAACCGGTCGGAGCGAATATGTAAACTTTATTTAACGCATTGTTTTAAAATTCTTTTCGATTTGTTAATTTTCAAATAATTTCACAGAAACGCATTTCATGGAAAGAAGTTTCCGCCAGTCTCGCAGGCTTGGCCGTTTTCAGCACTTGACTTCCAGTCACAACCGAGAGGTTGCTCCTTCCAGTCAAGCACTGAAAACGCCTCAAGCCTGCGACCCTGGAAGGCATAAATTTTATGAAACGCGCTCTTACTTCTATTATAGAACAAAGATAAACAAAAAAAAACAATTAGACAAAAAGTTCATTTTGTAGAATCAAAGTATTACAACAACAGTAACAAAAAAATTCGATATTTCACTATGGTATTGTTGGGAAATTTTATGTATTTTTGCATGTTGAAACTTGTGGTCTTTTGGTTGCAGTTTCAGATTCTATATTATTTGCGCATAATAAACCGATGAGTCAGATACCTTTCACGCACCTGCATGTGCACTCGCAATACAGTCTTCTTGACGGCAAAGCCTCTATCCCGGAGTTGGTAGACAAATGTCTCGCCACGGGCATGCGCGGCATTGCCCTCACCGACCATGGCAACATGTTCGGCATCAAGGAATTTTTCAACTATGTGGAGAAGAAAAATTCCGGTTTGGCCGATGATGAGAAATTCAAGCCAATATTAGGTTGTGAGATGTATGTGGCCAAGGAGAGCAAGCTCGATAAGAAAGATAAGTCTGACAACGGTTATCACCTCATAGTCCTGGCAAAGAACGAGAAGGGTTATCACAACTTGGTGAAGCTCGTGAGCCGCTCGTGGACCTTAGGTTATTATTACAAGCCACGCACTGACCGGGAGGATCTTGCGCGTTATCATGAAGGCTTGATAATATGCTCGGCATGTCTTGGCGGGGAGGTGCCACAATTTATCATGCAGGAGGACTTCGAGAAGGCAGAGGAGCGTGTGAAATGGTATAAGGAGACATTCGGTGACGATTACTACATAGAACTACAGCGGCATCAGACATTTAAGGAGAATGCCAACAGGGAAGTCTATGTGGAGCAGTGCAAGGTAAATGAGAAGCTGATAGGGCTGGCGAAGAAATTCGGCATCAAGGTGGTGGCCACCAACGACGTGCATTTCACCAACGAAGATGACGCCGAGGCACACGACCGCCTGATATGCGTGTCGATGCAGAAGAAGTTTGCTGAGCCCCGACTGCACTACACCAAGCAGGAATGGCTGAAGACACCGGAGGAGATGTATGAAATCTTCAAGGATATACCGGAGGCGCTTACCAACACACAGGAGATACTCGACAAGGTAGAGCTTTACAGCATCAACCACTCCCCCATCATGCCCTTTTTCGAGATACCGAAAGAGTTTGGCACAGAGGAGGAATACCGCAGCCGCATAACGGAGCAGGAGCTCTTCGACGAGTTCACCCGCGACGAGAAAGGAAATGTGGTGATGAGTGAAGAGGAAGCGCATAAGAAGATTGCGAAACTTGGAGGTTATGACAAGCTCTACCGCATAAAATTTGAGGCTGACTATCTCAACAAGCTGACCTTCGAGGGAGCCAAGGAGAGATATGGCGACCCGATACCCGACGATGTGATGGAACGGCTCGTGTTTGAGCTTCATATCATGAAGACAATGGGTTTCCCTGGTTACTTCCTCATAGTGCAGGACTTCATCAACACGGGGCGCAAGGAGCTGGGTGTCAGCATAGGCCCGGGGCGTGGATCGGCGGCGGGATCTGCAGCCGCCTACTGCTTGGGAATCACGCAGGTTGACCCTATCAAATATGACCTGCTTTTTGAGCGATTCCTTAATCCTGACCGAATCTCCCTCCCCGATATTGATGTGGACTTCGATGACGACGGGCGCTACGAGGTGCTGAAATATGTGACCGAGAAATATGGCGAAGAGAAAGTGGCCCATATCATCACCTTCGGCACCATGGCCACAAAAATGGTGATAAAAGATGTGGCCAAAGTGCTCGACGTGCCACTGTCGGAAGCAAACAGGCTCGCCAAGTTAGTGCCTGACAGGATGCCCGAGATCGACGGCAAGACAGCCAAGACCAACATCAAGAACCTGCTGAAATATGTGCCCGACTTTCAGGCCGAGACACAGAACCCTGACGAAAACGTGAGGGAGACCATAAAATATGCCGAACAGCTTGAGGGCAACATACGCGGCACCGGCGTGCACGCGTGCGGCGTGATTATATGCCGCGACGACATAACCGACTGGGTGCCCGTGTCGATGGCGACCGATGCTGACGGCGACAAAGTGATCACCACGCAATATGAAGGAAGCATCATCGAAGACACCGGCCTGATCAAGATGGACTTCCTCGGGTTGAAGACACTCTCTATCATAAAAGAGGCACTATACAACATCAAGCTGCGCCACGGCATAGACCTTGACATAGACCACATACCTATCGATGACCCCTTGACCTTCGAGCTATACAGCAAAGGGAACACCACATCGACATTCCAGTTTGAGTCGCCCGGTATGCAGAACTCGCTGCGCAGCCTTCAGCCCTCCAAATTTGAGGACCTGATCGCAATGAATGCGCTCTACCGACCGGGACCTATGGACTATATACCGACCTTCATAGCCCGAAAGCATGGTGAGGAGCCTATCGTGTACGACATACCCTGCATGGAGCAATACCTGAAAGAGACCTACGGTGTTACGGTATATCAGGAGCAGGTGATGTTACTGTCGCGACTGTTGGCCAACTTCACACGAGGCGAGAGCGACACCCTGCGTAAGGCCATGGGTAAGAAGCAGATTGACAAGATGCAGAAGCTCAAGAAGAAATTCATGGAGCAAGGCCAGCAGAACGGTCATGAGGCGAAGACACTGGAGAAGATATGGCAAGACTGGGAGAAATTCGCATCATACGCATTCAACAAGAGCCACGCCACCTGCTACTCCTGGGTGGCCTATCAAACCGGCTATCTTAAAGCGCACTATCCGGCTGAATATATGGCCGGTGTTTTGAGCCGGAACCTGTCGCAGACCGACAAGCTGAAGAAAGATATGGATGAATGCCGTCGCATGGGCTTGACGGTAATCGGGCCTGACATAAACGAATCTATCGAGAAATTCGGTGTAAACAAGAGCGGAGAGATAAGGTTCGGACTCGGTGCGGTGAAAGGTGTCGGACTCAATGCGGTGTCAGCGATTATACATGAGCGCAACCAGAACGGCCCCTACAAAGACATCTACGACTTTGTGGAGCGCGTCAACCTGAGCGCTTGCAACCGCTCGGCGATAGAGAGCCTCGCCATGGCCGGGGCATTCGACTGCTTCGGCTGGCCCAGGGAGGCATTTGTGACTCAGGTGTTTGACAACACATTTGCCGACGTGCTCGTGAAATATGGGCAGCGCGTGCAAAACGACAAGAACTCGCTGCAGCTCTCGCTATTCGGAGAGCTTGAGCCTATCGAGACAGCGAAGCCACCAATGCCCGAGGTGCAGCCGTGGAGCCGTATGGCGCTTCTTGAGAAAGAGAAAGAACTTGTAACGATGTATCTGTCAGCACATCCGCTCGACCCTTATTACATGGAATTGACCTACGGATGCAACACCTCGTGCGAGGATTTCAAATCGAAAGAGAAACCGGGCGCTAAAATCGTGATGGGAGGACTCGTGACAAAAGTGACCAACAAAGTGTCGCGCCGAGGCACAGACTTCACTGTGGTGACGATCGAAGACTTCACCGGCAAAGCGGAGATAGCATTGTTTGGAAGAAATCATCAGGCACATAAAGATAAATTTCATGAAGGAGAGCCCACGCTTGTGAAGCTGAGTTATGTAGGTTCGAGATTCGACCCGACGCGAGCCGACATGAACATCGACGAGGTGTCATCGCTCGATTCAATCAAAGACAAGATGGCAAATTCGTTGTTGCTCTACATAGACATCAACAACAAAGACCAAGACCTCTTCACGCAGATACTCCAGATAGACGACAAATCGCGTCCCGGAGACCTGTATGTGGAGTTTTACGACCCGCAGACCAGACAAAGCATGCGTGTACACTCAAAGAAAAAGTGTCCCATCAACCGGAAGATGATGGATATAGTGACAACATCCGGAATAAGATATAAAATCAGCTGACAAACATAAATAGCTGAAACACATAGAGACACCCAAAACTTATTATGAAGCAGAGATTTGGGCAATCTATCAGTCAGCTTACACAATAAATTTAAAATTCAAACTCAAAAACAGAAACAAAGATGGCAATTCAGTTTAGCGACCAGACAGCCAGAGAGGCAATCGAGTCAGGCAAAACGGTAGTTATTGACTTTTGGGCAACATGGTGCGGACCATGCATGAAATTAGGACCGATCGTGGAAGAGTTGGCAGAAAAATATGGCGACCGCGCAGTGATCGGCAAGCTCAACATAGACGAAGAAACCGAAATCGTGGCCGAGAACAGGATTCGCAGCATACCGACCGTACTCTTCTTCAAGAACGGCGAAGTGCAGGCACGCACTGTAGGGCTCGTGAAGCTTTCCGACCTTGAAGCCAACCTTCTTCCGCTGCTCTGATGAGTTGTCGTGAAGAACCCACAAACATGTAAAAACACAGAAACCAAGACATCGGGTCATAACATACCGGACATGAAGACAACAGCTATCATAGGACTAAGCCTGCTTGCACTGATATGGCTATGGCTCGCATGGATGCTCCTTACGGCCGGAGGTGTGAACTTGCGCAACATCATGGTGATGGCCATGAGCGCAATCATCATCTTCGTGCCGCTCTACAAGAAGTTTACCAAGAAAAATTAGACCATCATGAATTATCCTCTTTTGTCGCAAATCAAGAGTCCGGCAGACCTTAAGTCATTACCGGTGGACCGGCTGCCCGAGGTTTGCCAAGAGATCAGACACTACCTTATCAACAGCCTCTCATCCAATCCGGGGCACTTCGGGTCGAGCATGGGGGCAGTTGACATCATAGTGGCACTGCATTACGTATTCGACACACCCAGAGACAGGATAGTATATGATGTGGGTCATCAAGCATATTCGCATAAACTTCTCACAGGGCGCTTCGAAGCCTTTGAGCATCAGCGTAAGAAGCATGGCATCAGCGGCTTCCCGTTTCCCTTCGAGAGCGAATACGATACATTCGTCTGTGGCCACGCCGGCAACTCCATATCGGCAGCCCTCGGCATGGCCATAGCCGACCTCAACACCCCCGGGCAGGAGGACCGCAAGACCGTCGCCCTGATAGGCGACGCATCGATAAGCTGCGGATTGGCATTTGAAGGGCTCAACAACGCATCGCAAAATCCCAACAACCTGCTCATAATACTCAACGACAATGACATGTCGATCGACAACAACGTCGGTGCGCTGCATCGTTACTTGTCAGAAATCACCACATCGGCCGGTTATAACAGGATAAGATATAAGCTCTACACCAAATTCCGCAAATGGGGACTGATAGAGGACAAAGGGAAAGGGATGATGTTGCGGTTCAACAACGCGTTGAAATCGCTGGTCTCGCACGAACAGAACATATTTGAGGGACTGAACATAAGATATTTCGGGCCATTCAACGGCAACAATGTCAAGAAAGTCGTGAAAGTGCTTCAAGACATCAAAGATATGAAAGGCCCGCGCATACTACATCTGCATACGCGCAAAGGTAAAGGCTTTGCAGCCGCAGAGGAGAATCCGGCGCCATGGCACGCACCGGGCAAGTTTGACCCGACCACAGCCCACCGACAGGCTGAGGCAAAGAAAATAGGGCAAGAGCCACTCTGGCAGGAGGTTTTCGGCGACACCTTGGTAGAACTTGCAGACACGCATCCGGAGATAGTAGCTGTAACGGCGGCGATGCCCACCGGCACATCAGTATGCAAGATGAAGAAATATCCCGACAGGATGTTTGACGTCGGCATATCCGAAGGACACGCCGTAACGTTTGCCGGCGGCCTTGCGTCCGGGGGGAAGCGTCCGTTTGTGGCGATATACTCCGCATTTCTGCAACGCGCCTTCGACAACATAATACACGATGTGGCGATACAGCGGCTACCGGTGACCTTCTGCATAGACCGTGCCGGACTTGTGGGCGAAGATGGCGTGACACACCACGGACTATTCGACATAGCATACATGCGGGTGATACCCGGCATGAAAGTTGCGGCACCGATGGATTCGGCCACGCTCCGCAACATCATGTATTCGTCGCTAAAGTGGGAAGGCCCGCTCGCCATAAGGTATCCGAGAGGCAAGGCAGATAATATGCCGGCAAGCGAGATGCACGAGATAGAAATCGGCAAAGCGCGTCAACTCACATGCAAAGAAGGCGCCCTCACGGCAGTGCTCAGCGTAGGCCCGATAGGCAAGAACGCGGCAGAAGCGATAGAGAGAGTTGCAAGTGAAGGGATAGCAGCAGACCACTACGACATGATATGGATAAAGCCGCTCGACGTGGCAACGCTCCGGAATGTGTCTGAAACATACGACCGCATCATCACCATAGAAGATGCCGCAAAGACAGGAGGATTTGGAAGCGCAGTGTCAGAATGGCTCGAATCAAACGGATGTGATGTGGAATTAGTGAGGCTTGGAGTGCCCGACGAATGGATAATGCATGGCACAGTAGCCGAACTGCAACAGGAATGCGGCATAGACGCAGATGCAATAGCAGCGGAGCTTCGCCGTCCGATAACCAAAAATAAGAAATGAAGATCATAATAGCCGGTGCAGGAGAAGTAGGCACCCACTTGGCGAAGATGCTCTCGAAAGAGAATCAGGACATCACGCTGCTCGACAGCGACCAGACGAAACTCGATGTAATAGACTCCAATTACAACCTGATGACGTGGAATGGCTCCACATCGTCGCTTGAGGTGATGCGCGAAGTGGGGGTAAAAGATGCTGACCTCTTCATAGCCGTCACACCATTTGAGACACGCAACATAGCGAGCTGCGCCATAGCCAAACGGCTCGGAGCCACGAAGACAGTGGCGCGAATAGACAACAGCGAATTTCTTGTGCCCGAAAACAAACAAGTGCTGCGCGAGATCGGCGCCGACTTCCTGATTTATCCGGAACACCTCGCCGCCAACGACATAGCACTCTCGCTTGAGCATAACTGGGCCAGATATTGGGGCGAGCTTCACGACGGCAAGCTGCTTTTGGTGGGCGTAAAGATACGCGCCAACTCCGTGCTGCTCAACGTAAAGCTAAAAGACATGCCAGTAGTGGCCCACGACTTCCACATCGCAGCCATAAAGCGCGACAACGAAACCATCATACCGAACGGTAACGACGAGATACTTCCCGACGACATAGTCTACTTCATCACCACCCCCCAGCACATACAGCATGTGCGTGAGATTTGCGGCAAGACAAAGCGAGTCATAAAGAAAGCACTTATCATGGGGGGTAGCCGTATAGCCCGCAGGTTTGCGCAACTATACAGCGACAAATTTCACATCAAGATAATGGATACCGACATGTCGCTGTGTGAGGAGATGGCTACCGAGTTGCCCGACTGTGAGATAGTATGCGGCGACGGGCGCGACATAGAGGTGCTCCGCGAAAACAACATATACCAGTACGATGCATTTCTCGCGCTGACAGCTTCATCAGAAACCAACATTCTCACCTGCTTGACAGCCAAAGAGTTCGGTGTGCCAAAAACGATAGCGGAGGTTGAGAACCTTCAATTTTTGGGTCTGGCGGAAAACCTGAACATCGGCAATACAGTCAACAAGAAGCTGCTTGCTTCGGCACGTATCTACAAGATACTGCTCGATGCCGACGAAAATGATTCACGATTCTACGCCCTCTCTGACGCAGAAGTTGCAGAGATACCGGTAAAGGTAGGGGCAAAAATAACAAAAGCCCCGGTAAAAGACCTACACCTCCCCTTCGGCATGACACTGGCCGGTCTTGTTCGCAACGAAGATGTAATGCTCGTGAACGGAAACACACAGATACAACCGGGAGACTATGTAGTGGTATTCTCACTGATGGGCACCATCGAGAAGATTGAGAAGTGGTTTAATTAGTCAGTCGCCCACCGTGGCGCACCCCGGAAATAAACGATGGTAACACACGTGCCAT
>CAJTYC010000012.1 GCA_910584185.1 uncultured Muribaculaceae bacterium | reverse complement strand
TTTAGTGAAAATTTTGTTCACTCACAACCGGTCCGAGAATCCGGGAGTACTACACTCCTTTTGTGGTGCCGGGGAAACACTATCGGTGCCTGAACTTCCCGAAATTATAAAGGAAGTGCTGCAGACAGGTAACTACGTCAACATAACCAATAATGGCACAATGACTAACGCAATTGAAAAGATACTTTCAATTGTGCCAAAGGAACTGCTTTGCCATTTGAATTTTTCTTTCTCCTTACACTATCTCGAGATGAAAAAATACAATCTACTCGATAGATTCTTTGACAATGTGAAGAAGGTACGCGATGCCGGTTGTTCATTTGTATTACAAATGCAACATTGCGACGAATATGAGCCTTACTATGATGAAATATCTGAAAAGTGCCTTACTAAGGTTAAGGCCCTTCCTCAGGTTGTTGTTACTCGTAAGGAATCTATAGACTACACCCGCTACAGCTTTATGACAAATCACACGGATACAGACTACATAAAATCAGCCGAAAGATTCCACTCTCCATTGTTTGAACTAACATCAAAAAATTTCAGGGTCAGTCGTAAAAATGATTTTTGCTATGCCGGTAAATGGACATATTCTTTAAATTTAAGCACAGGTCTATTAAGACCATGCTATTTCAGCACATATGGCATAAATATTTATGAGCATAAGGGGAAGATTAAATTGAATCCTGTAGGCCACCATTGCGGCACTCTTTATTGTGCAAACGCAAGCCATTTCATTGCGCTTGGGGCAATTCCGAGTTGTAAGATTAAGTCATATGCAGATTTGAGAAACCGGAAATGCAACGATGGTACTGAATGGTATACACCTGAAATGAAAAGCCTGTTATCTCAAAAACTATATGATAACCGTATTTACTATAAGACCGATGCACTTTCGGCAGAAATAGGATTTATCAAAGATTGGCTGACGAAATGGAAAATCCGGTTAGCTTATTCCATAAATCGACGTTTGCCGAAAAGAAAGCACGACTGACAATCAGGCAAACCAATCGTCAGTCTTTCCTCCTACATTCCGCGAAAGTTCGGCGCACCGAGATGCGCTAAAGGCGCGTTTAGCGTTCTTTAAAATTTCATGGTTCCCCAAAAGATAATTGCTTATTAACCGATTATCTTCCTACGGATCTTACCAATCTTTACACGTAATGTATACCATCTCGAACGAGCTGTTACACATAGTTTCTTAATTGCATTAAACTGCTCGTTTTCATCTTTAAGTTTTTGCGAAAAGAAAGCCTTAAATTTTGGCTGTAACCATTCTGTACCATCGGCGCATATCCTGTTACGCAATTCCGCATATGTCGGAGTCTCCATATCAGGAATATCTCCAAGAGCAAGCCATGAATGTCCATTATAACAATGCCGTTCCTGACAAATGCCTATAGTAGGGAATTTAATTGGCTCATCTGGATTTTTTACGATATCCTGACTAATTTGACTCACATTACATTGTGTCATTAGTCCGGATCCTAAAAAGAAAAATCCGGACCAATTACCTGCATAGCAGAATTCCTTACGCGGTACTTCAAATATTTTCCATTTGAACTCAAACAAAGAAGATTCAAACTTACTGCTCCAAAATTGATAATACTTATCTTTTGGTAATTTTGTCAATATTGGTAGCACATCTGGCCTGCTCTCATCACGGGCTATGGTGCAATGAGGTTTTGCTCCGATTTCCTTCATGCAATAATCGATACACTCATCTACATATGGCATAAGTTCATCACACGGCGTGACTTCAACTGTAAAGGAAGCCCCCCTATCACGCATCAACTTAACATTGGAAAAGAACCTTTCAAGCATTCCTTTTTGCTTGAACTCAAGATAATGATAAGAGAATTTAAAGAAAAGTCTTTCCAATAATTCTTTCGGCCATTTCGATATCTCCTCAAACCTTGAAGTCAATGTAGCATTAGTAACAACCATTATATAATGACCGTTTTCTAACAACACTTTAATGTATTGCAACATTACTTCAGGCAGCAAGGTTTCTCCGCCCCCACAAAGGTTTATTAAACACGTTCCTCCTAAACGCTCTTTAGTAAATGCCCTTTTTATCTCTTCAGGGGTATACTTAAAAGTAGCCCTATCGTTATTGAACTTACGATGGCATGTTATATAACAATAATGACATCTTAAAGTACAACCCTCAATAGGCACGAGACAATCGATATATCTCTTTAATTTATCCATGTATAATTGTATTATAATTCAGTTACAAATTCATAATTGTGAAGCCAAAGCATCATCATTAGAATATGCATTTTCAGCTCCACTTGATGAAATGTCCATTCATGGGTAAACACCACAAAAATGGAGTCATTTAAATGTTCTCGGGAAATACATTCCTTAATTTTAGATTTTTCTAATCTTAAATCCGTGCGCAGGAATTTTCCATACTTATTATGCAATATGTTATCGTTATCCAAGCTGTCAGTCTGCCTGGAAGTGAATACATAACTATTGCGTTTAGGGTTATCAGCACATAAAAATGTTTTGATTCCTAATTGATTTGCCTTTGACAAGACCGCACTGTCTCCATAAAAGCGATCAAGCCGGACAGTTGAAGTCAAAGACCGCTGTCCTCCTAAAGTTTTATAGAAATCTGTTGCTGAAGCAGCATTGTCCAAGTAATCATTACGGGCGGCCAATGAATCAAAATCCATTTGAGACAGTCCGTGATATCCCAATTTAAGCCAATCACTCGCTTCTGAAAAAGCTCTATTATGTATATCAACTGACCGTTTAATCTGACCATTATTTGTCATACTATCAGGCTTAAAACTATAAAGCGAGAACTTAGCACCATATAGTCGGTGAAACAACTTTAATTTCTTTAAAATGTGGTGATCAAAAGGAGAGTTTAGACCATCTATTTCGTTAAGACATATTGAGTCATCAATCGAAATATGAACCAACTTTCGAGGTTGAGATATTCGATAAATGAAAGCACCTCCAATAATCAAAGCAATCAATGCAGATATTATAATTAAAGTTTTTTTCATCGGATAAAACTTTATTAGGATGTACAAATTAAACGGTCGTTATTATATTACACATCAGGAGCCAACAAATACCCTATCATATAACACGCAGTCATTCCGCAGAGCCTATCTCCTTATGTTCTACTTGAATCCCCAAAACGCCCGAGCTTGGGCAGCCCGTCCCACAAGCATCCCCTCAAAATCATCTCTCAAAATCCCAATAAGCATCTCCCCTATAATATGCATCTGCGTTGCAAACTCCTCAGGAATACCCTCACAATCCTCTCCATAGTTCTTTTTTGAATTCACTATAGCCCTATCCATAAGCCCATAAGCAGCCTCGGCATTTACTCCACCATCAGACTTACGAAGCTCATTCAACTTACTCTTAAGATGCTGTGACTTTATCCTGTCTTCATCAGGCCAATCTGGCCGCAAGATACCCGGATTATCAAAATAGTGATAGAAAAGCCATATCTCAAAGCATGGATTACTTATAATCCATTGATATGCCGGATTAATCTCAGCCATCTGCTCAAGCAACTCCCTCCTGTAATGGTCCACATCTGTGACCATGAAAATTTTATCACCATCAAAATATCGAGACAACTGATTGTCCATATCACAGAAGCATTCCTCCTCAATCCCCTCTTCAGCCTCCTGCTTCATCTGAGTTGGTGTAAGCCCCTGATGCTTTTTGCTTATAAATATAACCTTAAGCCTTGGAGATTTTGCATTACATAAAAGTCTGAAATAATCTCTCTCCTTATCTTCACCGCCCGATATAATGAACACATGCACAGTCTCTACAGTAGGCGCATCCTTCATATACCCCTCCTTCAGATCAAGCTCTCCGGGCTCTTCTGAAACAGACATCCCATCCCTCTCCTCAATATCCGGTGATACCTCAATCTTCCCGACTTCTGCCTTACTATAACCGAACGAATCTAAATCCATGTATTATCACAATGAGACAACAAGATGATATATATTACCCTTATTTCCTTAACTTTCTCGAATTCCTCGTGCCAAATTGTTTCACAAGTAAACAAAGGAACAAAAGGAAATATGTCCCGGCAAAGCCGGATATGTGGCGCAAAGCGCCCATGTCTCTATTTTAAAGACAAATCTAACATATGCCTGCGGCAACATATTATTATGTCTCCAACAAAAAACTGTCCTTGCAGGCGAAGCAAGCCTAAATTTCCTTAAATTCCTTGAATTCCTCGTGCCGTTACACATGTGGTTCAATCTGAGGATAAGACCTGAACCGTCCATCGATATAAGCATTACGCCGCGACAAAGAATTGTGGAAATTGAAATCATTCAAAGAATAAAGCGACGAACACCCATCCTTCTTCTCCACAAACCATATCTCATCATTGCGTATCAGCTTTTCCTTGGTAATCACACTCTCCACTTCGCCTTTCTCGTCCACAACATCACTACGCACAGGATACTCCTCCAAAAAAGAAGTCTCATGAGTAGTGAAAATCAACTGTCCACGGCTTACCCTATCATTAGCAAACCGCTGAACAAGCCCCACGATAAGCCCAGGATGCATCTGATGGTTTATCTCATCTATCACCACAGTCGTATCAAGATATATCGCATCATACAATGCGGGCAACAACGACAGCAACCTCACAGTGCCGTCACTTTGATTCGCAATATCCATCTTACCCACATAGCCGTCAGTGCCAAACTGATTGAACACAAACTTAGCCACCTTCTTCACTCCCTGCTCTGAAAACACCGACATCGACTGCCTCTCATTATCCATCCTGGCGATGAACTCATTATCTTTAAGCTCCTCAATCTCCTGCTGAGAGAAAGAGTCGGCATGATGCATAAGCCACTCATCCGCATTTTCAGTCTCAACTTCAAGACTCGATATGCCAAGACAAAGTCTGCGCATCATACTGTCTGTAAATTCCATTAATGGCCTGTTAGAACGCATCATATGAATCAGACCAGGTACCATCGAATTGCTTTCGATAATTACTAAATTCTTGCGAAACCATTTGACTACCCTGAAAATATCGGCACCAGGCACCACCGGAAACTCTGCATTGAGAGCCAAGAACGAAGACCAAGGATTTTTCTTAAGCAAGCGGCCCACAAGCTCAGGGATATTGCTCGGAGTGCCAAACGAAAAACTTATAGTATCCAACGTCCTCTCATATATCAACTCCATAGGCTTCTCGCCAAGACCCGACCTGAACAGACGTTCTCTCTCGACACCCTTTGCCGACATCGCCACACTGTAAACATAGCCCACATTCTTGTTGACCAAGAATTCCACAGCAATTTCCAACGGCCTGTCATTTTTTGCAGCCTGCAAAGCAAAGACATGACCTTCCGGAGGGGACTGCTTCAGGAATTCCTTGTTCAACGCAAACTCCTTTATAAAATTCAGAGCCTTGACAAGGTTTGACTTACCGGCACCATTAGCTCCATATACAGCAGCCATCTTAAGCACCGGCACCTTATAATCACCATACACATGATAATCCAGCACCGAACGTTTCCTGTTAGGAAACATATCGAACTGAACCACATCCTTAAAAGAGAGAAAATTCTCGATAATAACCCTGAGCAACATCTTTAAGAAATCAATGGATAAACTATCCACCCACAAAAATACAACGATAAATCCCCATTTCCAAACATTCAGGTGATTTTTTCACCCCAACTCCCGCATTGCATATCATTTAAATAACAAAACTTAACCCACAAACCTATTACCCCATAAAATATGTCCCGGCGAAGCCGGATATGTGGCGCAATGTGTCCATGTCTTTCTTTTTAGAGACAAAACTAACATATGCCTACGGCAACATATTTAAATGTCTTCAACTAAAATATGTCCCGGCAAGCGAAGCAAGCCGAATTTTCCTTTATTTCCTCGAATTCCTCGTGCAAAATAATCCCACAAAGAAACAAAGGAAAAAAAGAAATATGTCCCGGCGAAGCCGGATATGTGGCGCAAAGCGCCCATGTCTTTCTTTTTAGAGACAAAACTAACATATGCCTACGGCAACATATTTAAATGTCTTCAACTAAAATATGTCTCGGCAAGCGAAGCAAGCCGAATTTTCCTTTATTTCCTCGAATTCCTCGTGCAACATTATCTCACAAAGAAACAAAGGAAAAAAAGGAAATATGTCCCGGCAAAGCCGGATATGTGGCGCAAAGCGCCCATGTCTAACCAAATTCCACATATTTTTCAATGAAGATAACGCGATGCTATCTTCCTTAAATCCATCTTAATCAAATCCCATTCATTCCCCTTCAAATCCACAACACCTTCTTCAGCTCTCTCCACATCATCCACATTTTCCAATGAACCAATAATGTCGCCCTCATCAAAATTGTAAGGATAACGCATCTTGGCCCAATCAATCATTTCACCCAAAGAATAAACCTCCAACAACTCATAAATATCCCAAAAATCTTTCTCCCTTCGGCCGGTTTCACCCACAGCGGCATTCAGTTTCATCGCAGCTATCTCCCGCATATCCGCCATTCTTATTCCATCTATCTCCTCATAGGGAAAAATAAAATCATCCACATGCCATAAATCGACCTTCACCTCTTCAAAACCAACATCCTGAACATACATCGACACACCTATCTCATGCTCCCGTATATCGCCAACCAACTCAACATTATCAAATATGTTCTTTATCTCCCCTACAATATCACGTATATTTACATCCAGATAACTCACACCCGCAAAAAGATCTATATCGATTGACTCTCTATGACCTCTTCTTAACGCAAGATTTGTACCACCCACCAAACGATAATCCCTAAGACAAGGCAAATCCATCAACTTTCTTAGATATCTTACCAAATCCTTACTGACTGCCCGATATTTCAATTTCATATTCCTTATATTCCTGCCTCTTCGGCCATTTTAAGAGCAACATCCGACTTTCTGAAACTCATATTTCTAAAAGCATCCCTTACATCTCCAATCCCGTAAAATCTTATGATTTCATTTACTTCCTGAGAAGTCCCATACTCCAGGACCCTACGAATTGCCCACTTTATTGAATCCTTCCATCTCACTTTAGTCAAATCCACATCCCAAAAAGTAGCTCTACGGAGTCTCTCTAAATCAGGTGTTGGCTCTGAAACCACCTTTGCCACATGCACATCATGCATCGCTTGATGCCGATAGAAGAAACCTGCCTCTTCAATTCCAAGAACCGACTCAATGGCTATAGAAGCCGACACCGAAAAGCGCCGTTTCCCATTAATATAAGCATTAATATGTTGAGGAGGCATACCACAAGCTTTAGCCAAATATCTCTGCGACATTCCCAACCCCTTAAGCACATGTCGCAAGACGGCTCCGGCTGGCACAGCCTCCATCTTCTTATATTCCTCAATATCACTCCTACTAACCATAAACATAAAGAAGTATAGATTGTGTACAAATATAACAATCAAAACTAAAATAACCAAATAATGATTACACCACAAACTGAAAAAATTAACAACTCAAGCGGTTCTTCATATACAAAAATATGTCCCGGCGAAGCCGGATATGTGGCGCAAAGCGCCCATGTCTTTCTTTTTAGAGACAAAACTAACATATGCCTACGGCAACATATTTAAATGTCTTCAACAAATTTATGTCTCGGCAAGCGAAGCAATCCAAATTTTCCTTTATTTCCTCGAATTCCTCGTGCAAAATGCCTCCTGATCAAATAATACCCTTGGCCTTGCGATACTTACGGACTGCAAACAAATACAAAGGTGCCAACATCGATTTCTTCATCCACAATTCATTAACACCTATACCCCACAATTTATAACCTCGCATATCATCAAGAGCATGTGGATACATACCATCCACTTTATCTAAGAAATCCCTAAGATCATTTGCCTCTTGTTTACTCGGCTTTTCATTCCACAAATAAGCAATCATCATCTGCACAATAGGGCCGCCTAAAAATTTATTTCTGATTTCTTCACTTCCCATATTCGAAGAATCAATCGACGCATAAACATCATATAAATCCTTAAGCATCTTCAGGAAGTGATGACGGTTCTTATACATTGACTTATTATCCATGCTTTGGCCTTCCCTACCCAATCTATACTGATAAAGTACCAAATTTAATGGAGTTATGGTTTTTGTATGAAGCAAAGGTATTGACGCATACTGAATATCTGTATAACAAATACCCTCCGTTTGCTTGAACCCTATTTCACGTAGCAATGAAGTCTTCCATGTCAGCATATGCATACCAAGCCAATGATGCATTGGCATCTCCACCTTTGTCAAGTCAGTTTCCTTATCCCATGACAAGCCTTGATATTCCACCTTTTCAATTCTATCATCATAACAGACATTGAAATTTGTCAGAACCGCATCAGAATCAATACTCGGCAAAATACCAAGCAGTTCATCTAACGACTCATAATCAACCCAATCGTCAGCATCAACAATCCGGAAATATCTTCCATTAGCGTCCTTAAGGGCTGCATTAACACAAGAGCCATAATGGCCATTAGCCTTATCTATAACCTTGACTGTGCCAGGATATCTATCGGCATACTTATGTGCAATCTCTGAGGTCCTATCTTTAGAACCATCATTGACACAAATTACCTCAAGTGCCTGTAAACCAACTTCACTGATATTCACCATTGACCCTATACACTGGTCAAGATATTCCTCCATATTGTATGAAGGTATGACTATCGACAATTGCTTTTCCATTATCGGCATTTATTTTATACGCTTTAGATTGCGGAGCAATTTCACGCCCCATTGTCTCTTGATAATATTGAATATAAACCAATGATAATTCGAACGGTTACATACGCTATCACCATCCTTGTTATACCGTCTTAAAGGATAATTTCCCGATTCTTTAAGTTCCTTCAATATTTTTATTGCCTCTTCCTCACTATAATCAAGCTTTACGAGATTGGCAACATACCTGTATAAGCGATCTTCTATTATACCTTTCACCATACCAAGCATCTTTTCATCTTTTGCTATCTCCGGATGCTTCAACAGTTCCTTATATCCATCTATAATGAATCTCAGGTAATAATTTTTCTTTCTATTATGCTCCATTGATGGATTGTGGAGTATGCTATCGGGAGTATATAAATAAAAATATAATTTAGCATCAGTAATGTCCAACTCCTTTTCCTTAAGAAGCAAATCTATATTATAAAGCCTATCCTCCTCTCCGAAATATTCATCGCGAAACCTAAAATCTCCTATCACATCCCTCCTGACTACATAAGACCAAGCGGAAGAATCGTAAAATTTGATTAATTCCGTATTCCTTAAGTAGGCCTTAGTGCTATGTTTCTTAACACTTACATCTTCTAAAACATCATCCTTAAAAACTGATATTTTATCAAAATTATCCCCTACAGAATCATATCCTCCAACGCCAAAATGGAATATCCTTGGAGACTCTCTATATAAATAATTCTTGATAAATGATAGAGCAGTAGGATGAATCAAGTCATCAGAATCTACAAACCACACATATTCACCATTTGTATTCTCAAAACCGATATTACGGGCAGCACTAACCCCTTTATTGCTCTGAGATATGAATTTCATATGGGGTCGCTTTAACTGATAATCTTTAAGTATTGCCTCTGTGTTATCCTTGCTGCCATCATTCACTACGAGAATTTCCACATCATCCCAAAATACTTCACTTACTTTCCTCCATTCACCTTTTTCATCCTTGACAACCTCTCTTGAATCATAGATACAGTCAAGAATACGGGCTATATGGCCTTCTCCGTTATAGACCGGTATTATTATTGATATCTTATATTCCATATATTTACAGTTTTCAATATTATTCTTTTCTTACTTCCTCAATCTTTTCATAATCCTAATCATGCTCAAAAGCACAGGTCTTGATATTTGCGCAACTATAGAATACACTTTAGGATTCTTAAATGCAAAATTAGTCAATTTAGAAAATTCTAAATTATCCGGTCTATGAGAATTAAGCAATCGTACGATTTCATCTCGTTTTAATCGCCATAGATTGCGTGAAACTATCACATTCATCTGAAATATATAATGATTCCTGATATTTTCCTTACGACTGTCAGCAAAACTTTGCGCTAACATATTCAATCTTTCAGTCAGTTTGAACAAGTCATCAACTCTTCGCTCTGACAATCCAATTTTAGAAGTTTGTCCCTCTCTAATAGTGTACAGTATTATCGGAATTGGCCTATAGCTTATAGTAGATGCATGGCTTACTATATCAAGACAAAAATCTACATCTTCATACAGCACATTCTCACAAAACTTTATATTCGATTTTTCAAGGAATTCTTTTGATATCACATAATGCCATGCAGTCCATGAAACACTCTGCTTCTCCATAAATTCCTTACCATTATATACTTTCGCATCATTATCCTTAAATTTTAATTCATTATTACATTTACCATTAACTACATTATAAGAATCTAACAATAAAACATCTACTGAACTATCTTTCAATACTTTTTCTATTTTTTCAAATATATCATCACCATTTAATGCATCATCATCATCAATATTAATAAGATATTTTCCTATAGCTTTTGCAAATCCAACATTCCTCGCTTTTCCTTGTCTACCATTTTGAGGAAGCCTGATAACTTTCACATTGAACCCCTCGTCTGGAAATTCAGATAATACCTTCATTACAGAAGCTGAAATATCTTCTGTGGAGCAATCATCTACAACTATAACCTCAAAGTTATCTTGTGGATATTTTTGTTTAAAGATGCTACGCAAGCAATACCCTATTCTCTGCGAACCATTATAGGTCGGAATAATAACTGAAAACAAAGGCTTTCCCATCTTTAAGCTTGATTATATCGTCCTTCCCAACGATTGATTATTATTCTATCCAATATCCCCCCTCGTCTTTTCTTGCTCTTAGATAACTTATCCACCCCCTTTTCAACCGAATCACAAAGTGATGCGAGACTAAAGCCTTGAATATTTTCATCCATTACCCTATCCAAGCTCCCCTTCTCTGCTTCCGCAAGATGCAGACGCTTCTTCAAAACTTTATACAAACCCTCCCCTTCATGAGATTCAAAAATAAAATCCGACATCCCTTTCAAAAGGCTTTCCGAACATCCACATCCCCTTGACACCGCGCAAATGGCACCGGCAGACATCGCCTCATTGACCACCAAACCCCATGTGTCCATATGGCTCGGAAGTATGAACATATCCGTGTGCTGATAATAGCCTCTCAATTCCTCCGGCCTCTTGAACTCTATAATCTTAACCTTACCACAGGCTATTGCTTCCAGCCTGCATCTCTCCGGACCTTCGCCAATTATCAACAAATCAGGCACCTCACTCCCCTCATTTTCAACCAACCGATTATACGCACATATCAAGCCATCAATATTCTTACGCTCTACAAGTCTCCCCACAGTCAAGAAATAAGGCTTATCATAAGGACGCTCCGACGGAATCCGCCAAAAGTCATTGTCCACAACATCAATCCCATAGAATATTCTATCTTGACCGAAGCCCCAATACTTTCCTGTTGCATCCCACTGTTTTGCAGGATACAGCATGGCATCAACTCCATTATAAACACCCCTCTTAATCCTATTCACAACCCAAGACCGAGGTGTCACATCAATCTTCGAGTCATCAAACACAATAACCCTCCTGTCATGCTTATTCGCCCATGCAGTAGCCACGGCACCCGAAGGAAAAGCAATCGCCCCCGATATGATAACATCAGGATTCAACTCATCGAGCAACTTCATAAGCCTTGGCTTTATTTCCGAAGGATTCAAATCCTCCATTGCCGACTCCGGATAAAGAATATGCCAATAAGCGTCAGAACTCTCGGCATTAGAGCCGGCAAACGAATAAGGGCTACCCTTACCGGCAATCTCAACCACCTGAAAACTGTCGCCACGCGACTCAAACCGCTCCCTAAGAGCAGCAAGCCGAGCCGGCCAATAAAGCCGAAAATCAGTATGCAAAGCAACTATCCTCATCTTCTAAACACATAAAAATAATATCATCCCCAAGAGTCCACTTCTCAAATTATCTCACAAGGAAACAAAGGAACAAAAGAAAACCATCCCAGACGCGAAGCCGGCAAGCGAAGCAAGCCAAAATTTCCTTAATTTCCTTGAATTCCTCGTGCAAAAATACTCACCGACGAAGCCGAAGAAACAACCTACGAGCAAACTTCTGAGGCAACAAAGAAAACACCATGATAGGCAAGAAATCCTTCATCTTACCCCCTTTAAAAAGAGCCTTGACCGAAACGCCGAAAGCCCGATGACCATGTACAGCCTCAATAAGAAGCACTCCATAAATCTTAGTGAACCGAAACACATAATCCCGAAGCCCCACCACATCCGGATTCGCTGCAAGCATCCCTCTCAGCTCATCCAACACATAAAGCTCCCCCCCAAGCCGCTCAGCCGGAAGATTGGAAGTCATGATTGCGGGCCGGTTATAATAAGCCAACACCCGCTTACTGTAAGCAATCCTATAACGCAAAGCCAACCGCGCCCAAGTAAGCAAATCCTCCCCACTCTTGATACCAACCGGAAAACCGCTGACACTCTCAAATGCCTCCTTACGCGCCATCACAGCACAAGTCCAAACAGGAGGTTGACTGCACGACGCCACTTCAAAATAATTCGACATCACGCCATCCTCCCCGGTAAACGCCACCTTATGAACCTCTGCCGGCACCATATCGCCATTAGGCATATGATATTCAAACTGCGTAGCAAACACATCACACTCAGGATACTTCCGTGTCATCTCAAACTGAGTCTGAAGATACTCAGGATGCCACTCATCATCAGAGTCAAGCAAAGCCACAAACTCCCCGCGGGCCTCAGCAATGCCACGGTTACGCGCAGCCGAGACACCGGCATTCTCCTGCCGGATAAGCCGGAGGTTAGGAATCTCCATACCCAAGACCTTGGCTGCTCCATCATCAGTAGACCCGTCATCCACCACCACAATCTCAAAGTCAGTGAAAGTCTGAGCCAAAACCGACCGCAAGGTACGCTCCACCGTACCCCCTGCGTTATAAAGCGGTATAACTACACTAATCATACACGAAATTCCATTTTAAGACATAACTGACATATTGCCCAAGGGCAAACATATTAAATATCTTAACTATAATATGCCCCGGCGAAACCGGATATATGGTGCAAAGCACCCATGTCTAAATAACTACGGCCTAACCTTATCCCAAAGACTCGAACTGCCTAAATAATCAAGCAAAAACAAAGGAAAACCACTAAGCACGGACACACGAGGACAAGCCATACTCAGATAATCCCGCTCCTGCACATCAAATATATCCAACTGCCCAATCACATCTTCAGGCCAAGCGTCAACCCCGTCAACCAAAAGATTCCCCTTCATCACATGATCGCGCACCAGCAACTTCCATTCATCCAATCCATACTTACCCCAATTAACCAAGTCTGTCCGACACTCCGCCGTAACCACTTTCTTATAGTGCTTCTCTTGTTTGCAAGAATTGAAATCAATACACACCCTATGTTTGCCACAACCTCCGGGCTTCCCCTTAACCACAAGTCGCATGAATACCTCGCGATCAGGATAATGCCGCAAAGCCTCGACCATAGGATAACTCACAAACATTTTTCCATACTCCATCTCATCGTTAAAGAATGTCAACATGTCCCTGACTATGGCATCATCAGCATTAGTGTTATGCCCATCATAATCGAAAAACAAATACACGCTGTCAAAATCATGCTTTGTCAATCCATCCAGAATCATCGCATTCTCAGCACGGCTCGCTCTCAGCACTTCCACAATATCAAGCGCAGGCTCCGATGCAAGCTCCTTGTACAACTTATACATTGAAGTGCCGTAGACACACTTCACCGGTACAGGGACAGTCATAAAGTTACCGGTAATACAATCCGACACAAACCCGTCAGGATGGCTACCCTCAAGCACATACAACCTTAATCCCTTGCCCATCCCTTCACATAGTCTGCCGTCAATACTCCCGACCTATATATCTTCTCCAGATTATGAGCAAAGCGAAGTTCTCTGTCGGTACACTCATTCAATGCACGTATCTTGCCGTTATATATTATGAAATAACAGTCCGGCCGAAGCAAATCATTGTCGAGCAAGTAGGTATTGTGCGTACTGACGAACGCCTGGAAGTCAAAAGCGAAAAGCCTCTTGCAAACCTCCTTTGCCAACTCAAAGTGATAGAAAGCATCAAACTCATCAATAAAGACAAACGAAGCCTTGTCCATGCGCAGCAACCAATAGTAGAGCACCTCAAGCCCACGCGTACCCGTGGAGATAATCTTATGAAACTCCCTCTCCTTGCCATCGATGACACACATCAAATCCTTACCGCTATGTCCGGCCACGAGATCGAATTCCTGCCCACTTATATCCTTGATAAACTTCGCGAAATCTTCCAGATGGCCGCTCTTGATGATCTCCTCGTCCATGTTGCGGCTACCGCGCTCCAAACCCATATAGCCGCGCACATCCACATTCCTGAACCAGAGCATCGAATCGACAAACTTCATCAGCCGCATAATCCCATGCGACTCCTGAAGCGGAAACGTCGTGGCCAGGAACTTAACCATCGACACCCCATTCTCGCTCCTCTCGATGCTCTCCCTAACCGAATCAGCCATAGGGAAAGCTTTCTGGTCAACATACAACCCATGCCTGGAACGCGAGAACACAGTGTCACCACCCATGAGCAGCTTCTCGGATACGAGCTGTCCCCGGTCATTCTTCTCATAAAGATACCTCAACTCTATGCCGCCGAAATCGAACTCATATTCAAACTTCACCGGCACATTCTCACGGCCAAGATATGCGAAATTCTTGTAATACTCCGCATCCTTCTCATTGTCAGAAAGGTGGTTCTCAATGTCGAACAATGCCATGCTGAAGTTCGACTTACCGGATCCATTGGGTCCATATATGATGCCATTTTTCACAATCCCGTCACGTATGGCAAAACTATTGTAAGCATACGACGCATGACGTGACAGATCCCACTCGATTCTGTCAGCGAACCCCCGGAAATTTGTTACCGCAAATTTCTTAAGCATAAATCAGATTTGATAATGCAGCGGTTAGTCTTAAACTAATATAGACTCGGACTTCCCTCTACAAGTTACTTTATAAGCAAAACGCTTAAAAATCAATAAATATTATCACTGGCGTAAAAAAACTACGGCAAAACAACACAAGGAAACAAAGCAACAAAAGAAAATATGTCCCGGCGAAGCCGGATATGTGGCGCAGAGCGCCCATGTCTCTAATGCCTATCCCTTACTCTGAACCTGTATACCCACACCCATCCTGTCAAGCAAATACTGAACACCGGTAAAAGCCAATCTCTTGCAAGAAGCAACCAAATAACAGCTCGTAAATATTATCGGAACTACGACAAAATAATACACACCAAACTGCTACTGTGATTAGAAATAATGAGCCTTGAAATAAGGATTAAGATAAGCGTCAAACAATGAACTGCACAAGAATATATCAAGCGACCACAATGAAATACTCTTCACGATATCCCTGACGACCTTCCCGCGTATGTCCATGTCATAAAACATCAGGAATATCGACATCGCCAGCACCGTCATGAAAAATCCGCTCTTCAGCCTGTCTTCGCTCTTCTTTTTCTTCTAACATATCACTTTTCTTTATCTTATCCAAAACCAAGCCCTTCAGTTTTCATTGAGCATAGACATCCAAAGTCTTACGAGCGGCAGCTTCCCATCTATATTGCGAAGCTCGCTTCAATCCCTTTTCCATATATCCCTTTAAATCAATCTCCCCATTATCAATCCTTGTAATTATTTCACGAAGGCTTTCCTCTATTGGTTCATCAAGCATTATGGCAGCCCCTTCACCTATCTCACGAAGTGAGCTATTATCTGCCGTAACCACCGGACACCCACATGCCATAGCCTCTATTAACGGCAACCCGAACCCCTCAAACGATGATGCAAATATCATAGCGGTAGCCCCCCTATAAAGACTCGCCAACCGCTCGTCGCTAACATTTTTCTCTATATGTATCCATGACGCAGCTGGATGATTCTCGATTTTTTTCGATAGCCACTCAGGCATATTACCCCAAACAAGCATCAAATGCTGCTTCATCGCTGGTGTCCACATATCAAGATATGCATCCACAATCTTGTCGGTGCGCTTCCGTTCAGCATTACAAGACACACTCAACAGATAAGGAAAAACAATATCCGCAGGCTTATGAACATTCATATTGAACACCTCATGCTTTATACCCCAAGGTATCACAGTTATCTTATCGGCAGCCACACCCATAGTGTTGACTATATCCTGCTTGGAATATTCCGAACATGTAATGATATGTTTACATTTCTGCATCAATTCAGGTACATATTTGCGCATCCCCATATGGTCGAACCTGTCTTCTGCAATATGCATAAACAGCGCATCATGAAGAGTGACGACTGTGCGTTCCGGATATGGCACCTCATCATAATTGTGAGGTATATGCAGCAAGTCATAACGGCTCATAGACTCTCTAAGACGCAACCTTTTAGCCAATCTCTTCATCCATCCAATATTACGGAGCCAAAGATGATGTCCCCGCATTCCGGCAGCAAGATTCCTGCATCCAATTCCCTTAAAGTTCTGACTAAAAAGCTCTATCTCAAGGTCAGGATATTCACCACGTACACCATCAATAGCCCGCACTAATTCAGCAGTAGTCCGAGCAATCCCACTATGCCGTCCACAAGCAAACATATCAACAGTAGAATTGACATCAATCAAAACCCTCTTCTTCCTCATAACCTTCAATAGCCTTAAAATCAACTCAGCACTTTAAGTTAGCAGACAAAGTCTGCTCATACAAAGAAATCAACTCCCCAACATGAGCCGACAAGGTCTTAACCCCACCACGTATCGTCTCACCGTCAAGCCGAGGACGCTCCGATGCTATCCACTCCATCTTGTAGCGCAAAGCCGCGACATCATTGGCCGGTACAAGCCACCCATTCTCCCCCTCTCGTATCTGCATCTCAGCACCGCCATTGCGTGAAGCCAACACTGGCTTACCCAACATCATACCCTCTGCAACATTAAGCCCATATGCCTCCATACAAATAGATGGCGACAAAGCAACGTCAAACCCTACAATCGTCTCATAAACCTTCTCCGGATTAACCTTGCCATGCCAGACTATCCGCGAGTCCCCACGGCTCATTCGCCGCATACGTGCCTCATATCTCCGTTCCCCCTTATTGCCCACACCTCCTATAAGGTGCAAACGCACATCAGGATTGCGAACTCCCATAAAAGCCCGAATCAACACATGAATCCCCTTGACATAACATATGCGCCCCACAAAGAAGAAATGAAAAAGCCCATCCGACAACTTCCTTCCAGTCGCTTCAGATACCACCGACCGGGAGGACGCATTTACACCATGACCAATCACCCTGAGCTTGCTTTCATCAAGACCATTCCTGACCAAAGCCTCACCAAGCTCCTTGCAAGGAGCAATCAGCACGGTGCACTTATCAGCAATAGTCCGCCACTCATCAGCCTTACCATGAATGCTGCGCGCAGCTCCTCCGATAGGCGTGACAAACGGCACAAACCGCCGCCTCGAGAGCCAATCCCCCAACTTCACATAACTCCCCTCAGGCAGCAACCGCATAAACGGATACCAATACCTCCCCGACCGTATATTATGGAGCGAACACTTCAGACAACGTCCGAACTCAGCCTTTACCCGGCACACCTCATCCTCACAATTCATCAACGCACCGGCTGGACACACAATCCCTCCATGATGCGCGGTAACCACCACAGGAATCCCCAACTTCTCCCCGATCGTGCACATCCACCCCTTATGGCTATGCGCATGAATCACATCAGGCTGCACAGCCTCCACAACAGCCAAAGCCGCCCTGAAGTCACCCCCCGCAACCTCATAAAGCTCCACACCCCGATAATCCCGCTTACGAAACTCCCCCGAAGCAATACCATCCACAAAAGAAAGCACAGCAATGTCAGCTCCCTGACGAATCATCTCATCGACAACATTCTTAACATAAACCTGACCACCCCCATAAGTGGAGAAAAAATCACCGGCTCCAACCTGCAAAATCCTCATCACAAACCAATCAAATACAAACTAAAACTAACATATTCCTACGTCAACATATTTTTAATCAAAAAAATGTAAAATATGTCCCGGCGAAACCGGATATGTGGCGCAAAGCGCCCATGTCTAACCTCAAGACAAGCAAGCAGCCAAAGCCTCCACGTTAGCATGACCACTACGCAAACTCCTAAGCACCGGCCAAGCACCCATCTCCAGCAACCGCCTATTGCCCAAAGCCGACTCAGGCCACTCACCATACTGAGGCACAAACAACGGCTTGCCGTCGGCCAAAGTCTTCAACCCGGCATCAAGACTCCCCCCGGTAGCACCCGCCTCAGCCACAAACATGGCATCACAAAGCCCTATGATAGTGCTATTACGATTCATGGCCCTCGCAACACTCCACTTATCTTCAGGAAGATACTCACTCACCACAAGCACCCTGTCCCAATCCCACACATCACTCAACTCACGGCGCATACTAAACTCAGATATGCCATTTGGAAGCACCACAATAGTAGACCCACCCGAAGCAAGAGCCGTGCGGTGAGCCTCTCGGTCCACACCCTGCGCATATCCGCTCACTATGCTAACTCCCGGCAACACCGCCAACTGCGAGACGCAATCGCGAGTTATCTCCAAACCCTTATCCGACACCTTCCTCGAACCGCTGAAGCCCACCTTCTTCGTTTCCAGAAGACCCACATTGCCAAGCAACGTCAACACAGGAGGAGTGTTCAGCTTCAACATCCGCTGCAACCCAACCGGATAAGAACTCTCTATTACCATCTTAAACCTGAGAACATCCGAATAACGGTGAGTAACAACCTTCTCGCAAAGCGACAGATACTCACCCCTCTGATCCTCCCTGAGCGACATGCTCAGAAAATCAGCCAAAGGCATCCCCGAATGAATGCCATTCGTATAAGACATAAGCTCCCGGTTAGTCCGGTTCGCACCGATACCCTTCAGCCGCATATACCCGAACACCGCCTTAACATCCCTGACTTCACACATAGCTAATTAATTTTCAAGACCACAAAAACTCAATCATTACCACGAGACTTGACAAGACATATGCCGAAAACACGACTTGCTCCAGATTCCTTCAGTTTCATGGCAACATACTGCATAGTCAGTCCCGACTTATACAGATCATCAACCAACACCACAACCTTCCCTTTCAAGTCCACGCCATTTACCTCCAAGCCGGAACGCTCCAAAGCATCCAACTTTTCCTCAACACTCTCCGCATTCTTAATGTCACATTTCTTATCGGCCCATGACACATGCTCAGATATATCCTTACCTTTCCAATCATCCAGACCCCCGATGATATCAGCCACAAAAGAATGACCGCTCGGAACAGCGCATATATAATCCGCATCCTTATAAAAGGGCAATTCCTCCAACCACTCGCAAAGAGCTTCATGAAGCTTGACAAATTCCTCCGAACCGCAACCCAAGCCATGATACTTCACCTGATACTCACATTCCCCCAATTCGGTGCGCGAAGCCCCATCTTCCTCCATATTCATCGAGAGAGCCGCCGACAAGTCGAGATTGTCCCTCAAAAACACAATATCCTTAAACCTCTCCACAAATGACTTCACCAAATCCAACTGGTCAGCATTCTTGATTGGACAGCAAACACCCTTACCGGTTCTTCTTTCATACAAAGTTGCGCCCGCCAAATGCGACAACAACACGCCAACCGTATCGCGAAAAGGAAGATTCAACCAAGCCAACACCTCCGACCCGTCATCCACCTCGCGCAAGGCCTTGCGATGAGTGCTGGCGAAATGAATTCTCCTCGGACTAAGCTGCGCATACTCCAAGATAGACTCCAAAGAAATCTGCTTTTTAGGGACTCCCCAAAACCTCATATCCATCATAAACTTAAAGATTAAAGAATCAACCTCCAAATATACGCACCAAATACCTAATATCCAAAATTAAACGATAAAAACCTGCAATTTCCCTTTATTTCCTCGCTTTCCTCGCCATCCTCGTACAAAAAATATTCAAAAGGAACAAAAGGAAATATGTCCCGGCGAAGCCGGATATGTGGCGCAAAGCGCCCAGGTCTTACTTATTTCTCCAGAATCTCCGAAAAAAGATAACCAAACCGAGGACAATACCCACTATCCTCAACCGCCCGGTCATGATACACCCGTTCCACCATATATAACGCTTTAATCTTCAACTACAGCAGCCTGTGACTCTTTCTTCAATGACCCTTTCCCAAGCATCAAATATGACAATAAACGAGACTGTTCAATAAGTCGGATTACTCCATAACACACACCCATAATCATCAATGATAAAACGATACATATTATCCAACTGTCAACAAATTCATTACCGGTGTCTATCATAAACAATCCCACATTATAATTGGACATGTAAGGTAGGCAGGAAAACGTTAGGGGTATATATCATTCATTCGTTAATATTGGAAGAAATAATGGTGCTATTTTTTTAATCACTCCGTAACATAATTCAACTAATGATATCAAGCTAATCGAAGCCGCTATTCCACCCACCAATCTTACAAGACCGAAAAGATAAGAATACCCCTGATCAAAGCTAATCCGGACAGGAGACATCAAGGACAAATAAATCAACAAATATACAACCGTTGAAACTATAAATATTATTCTTCTATTCTTTTGAAACTCATAATACCAACTGTTTATAAACGCCCCGGCCACGTAACACGGAAACATCCGCTGCAAATCCATATCCGGCATAAACTGCATCACAATCATAGGCACGTGATTACTTATCACCGGCAAAAGCTGGCTTATCAGAAGCATCGTCACCACCCCAACAGCTCTATATTTCCGAATCTTGGTCGCTAAATAGAACATTACTGCACACATGAACGCAGACGGAAGAAACCAAAAATTATAGAAACCATATAAAAACCTCACACCATCTTTCAATATCACAGCATGATACAACGACAGCAGCAACCCGAAACTCAGTACAGGCAGCAATAACTGTACGAACTTCTTGCTTATCATTTCCCGGAAACTTCGCTTATAAAGATTTGCCCCAAAGAAGCCGGTAACCATCATAAACAAGGGCATGTGAAACGAATAAATAATAGTATATGCCCAATTCATACTATGGTCTCCGGGTATAAAATAGCCTATGCCATGGCCCCAAACCACTAATAAAATGGCAATAAATTTTATAAAATCAAATGATTCTATTCTCTCTTTACTCAACATAGCCTTATTCACAAGCTGAAATTAAAAACTCTTTAGACTTTTTTATAAATGGCGCGAGTTTGTTCCCTACTTTATTATAATCAATCTTTCTATCCCAGATTTCACTATTTTTAAGCTCATCATATGAAAAGAACATCCGACTCTCCAATCCACAAAGCTCAAGCAGCGATTTTGCGCGGCTCTGCAATTTAGGATTCGTAGTAACATATGCAAATTGCTTCCTGAAGATTATCGAAAAAGCCAAACCATGATAAGAGTTTGTTATCATAAACTTACTTTTAGCTATTTCTCGCAAGAATTTCTTTATTCCCGGAAAAGGTATTACCTTAAATCCCTCCTGCTTCTTTGCCTTATTTATAACCTTCGGTTTAAGCCCTAATTTAGAACTTATTTGCAAGGCTGCTTCAAAACATTCGTTGCTTGAATTATCAAGCACAAACAACCCCAATTCATCCTTTTCTTCTACTCTACCTATCAGTTTGTTGTAATCGTCAATAAGGAACGTGGGGTCTATAACATGCTCCACATCCTTTACGCCAATTCCTTCACACAAATCCACTGCCTCTTTTTCCCTTACCGAAACTTTACTGAACTTCGGAAGCATCTCCCCCATCAGGTTCTTTTCATTATCATTTAGCTCAGACTTACCAATCGATGCTGCATATGATATTTTGTTTTCTGTCAATTTACCAAGATTCCCCAAATATATATCAGAATAATCTTTAGTTATATTTTGGTTCCAAACCTGATCACTGCCGATAACTAATATATCCGCTTCTATTCCTCTACTTCTAAGCTCCTCGGCATCAATTTGTCTCGTAAATTTTATTTTTCTTTTAAACGCTGAAAATTTAGGATATGTCAACCACGACTTTATATTTTTCCAGTTAAAAGTTATCGAAAAGTGAGGACATCTGAAATCCACAACCCTTACATCCTTGAAATGTTTCTTCAAAAACGTAAATAATCCATATGTCTGCAAGACAGCTCCATAACTATATGCGCTGTGAAATGTCAATATCCTTATTTTTTTATCTTTACTTTGTTCCACTTATCTTATTTTTTATCGACAAAATTTGTTTCCTAACTGACGTGGGAAATAGACCCATCACTTTTAACTTCACTTTATCCACTCCCTTATAATAACCCCATCTCTTTAATGCATAACCCAAACCATCTTTATCATACCATACCTCAAATTTATCCCGCAACGGATTCTTCTCAGAGGGACGTTTTAACCTCGGCTGCATTATATCTGATTGAGTCATTTCCGTATAATGCAAATATTCTTTAGCCTCCATAAACACATGCTTACCTTTTTCCGTATTTATCATAAGCAGCGACATTCCTTTTTCATCAGAGGCTTCTTTCGCAAGCTTAGTTTTTTCCACACCCCAAAGATCACCTATTGTAATATCACCAACTCTATGTATATTTGCAAACGGACATTGATAACAAGACTGTCTATATGCTATTTGCTTCATGAAAATCTCCGTATATTCATCTGAATGTATAGATCTTCCATCTGCAAGCAATAAATTTTCTGTGAAGCCATGCCATCCGCTGATTGATTTATCTCTACATTTTGCCGCCTTAATTTTCTGCCCCTCTTTATATTCGATTCCTCGAACATGTGATGACCATACTGCGGGAGAACCAACACCATGACACAAAATATCAACCAATATCAGTCGTTCCTGAAATTTCTTTGATATATGTAATTTCACGGCAGCAACTTGACATGGTGTGCCGGAAAACAATACAGTCTTTCCATTCGCCAAATCCTGCTTTATATTATCAAGACAATCAACTATTTTACTTTGCACGTACTTACTGCCACGCATCAATTCCAACCCCTCTTTTGTATCAGTCCCTATATGAGTTACCCTGCATTCATTATCGAATACTGCACCATACACAACACCCCCCTGGCCTATCACAAATTCAGCCACAGCTCCAAAAGCACCTCCACTCTGTGATTTAGATAATACCTCTTGGCTCTTGAGCCTTACTCCATAATAATTATCCGGATTATTAAAAACGGATTCCCTCGCTTTATCCTCATCTGGACATTCCCTTAAGCATTTGCCACAAGAGATACATACTGAATCATCTACCTGAGGATATAAAAAACCCATGCAATCTTCCTGCATTCCGATAGCATGAACCGGACACGTGTTTTCACAAACTCCACATCCAAAACAACTCAGCCGTGCCCCTCTTATATGTCGCAATTCCTGTTTATCCACTAATTAAATATTAGTCAATCCTCGATTGTTTTCTTTATTATTCCCTCTATATGAAGCCCATCTTTTTTCTCCAATTATTCTTATGATGAAATGTTTAAACTTCCATATCAAGCCCTTATCATCACAGTCTTCATACCAACTATGGGCACAAAAATGACGTGCATATCGAGTCTGATTATTTGTTATATCTTCTTTGTCGCTTCTACATATAGAATTATCATAGCAACTTGAAAAAACATCCGGACCATAAATAGCAACACCTTCCTTCAATTCCTGATAGATAGGAGCATAACGAAAACCCAACGGTATAGTGTGTCGAGTTACAATCAACGGCATCAATATGGAATCCATAAACTTCGAATCCGCACTAAACTTTAACTCATCATAATATTTCAACATACTTCCAATCCACATATGATGCGCCTCGCTACCCATAACAGCAGCCTCAATATTCAAACCCCTAATATTTTCTTTCTGATTTTTTTTAACAGCCTTATAGAAATTTTTCGGATTAAATTCCACACAACTGAAAGCTCTATGCACAAGAAACGGTGTGAAATTTTTGTATACTATAACATCCAAGTCCATATACACCCCACCGAAATTATACAAAGCCCACAGTCTAATGTAATCAGTTGCAAAAGCCCATTTACGAGCTGACAAAGCCTCTTTTACAAATGGATGTTCAGTTACCTCCGCAGGTAAATTATTAAGACTCCATTCCCTGATTTCAAAATCAGGCATAATATTCTTCCAACTCTCCAGACACTTCTTGTGAAGACCCTCTTTAACATCTCCACTAAGCCAAACACAATGTATTATCTTAGGTATCATATTTCTATTTTGTTTCATAATTCTTTTATGAAAGTTATTACCTGATATTAAACTTAGCAGGAATAAAGCGTCTCATAAAATCCCTAAATACAGGGAATAACAATAACATCATTATAAAATATAATGCAATAAAAATAGACAACGATATAACTGCATTTATTATCAGATTCCACCAACCGGACATGAAACTTAATCTTATATACCCCATCAACTCCTCAACTAAATATATGCTGCATATCATAAATATCGGATAGGGTAACCACCGTCTCAAATAGTAAATATATCCTAACCCAATTCCTTTAGTAAATAAGAAATAAGGTTTCCATATCCCTAATATCATAACACCACTGATTGTAGTCGCTAATAATATTCCTTTTAATCCCCAATAATACCCCCCCACAATTGCCACAATTGCATAAATAGCAGATTCTGCAATTGGAGCCCATGTGTCATTGAATAATCCAAATCCAAATAAAAAAGGATCATTGGAATTTCTAAAAATATTAATGAAGAAATTTATACATGACAGTATGACTACATAGAATGGCAGCAAATATTCTTTTCCAAGCCATTGAGTTATGAACTCATTTGAAAAGCTATAAAATCCGAATAATGCTATTCCATACATAAAAAAATAAAACGATGTCAACTGCCAATATATCGTATTTATCTTACTTTTATTACCCTCTGCAATAAGATTTCCTACGCTTGCAGAAACTCCACCAAGCATCTGCGATAAAACTATACTTATCTTAGAAAAAATTATCGTATAATTCTGAAATAAAGCAACTGTGTTCAACGATACATAAGCATAAATAAACAATGGCGAAGTCTGAAACTGAACAAACGCACTGATACGATGTACAAATAATTGCTTGGTCTTTTTCATCACTTCCGGATATTTCTTAAACATCCGTTTACCAAGCCTCACATCTGCTGCAAGCCAAGGATATGTCTTATTGATCTTCCAATTCAATATAACTGAATAAATGATACCAAATGCAAGCTCAATTGCGACCCAAAGATAATAACTGCCCGTATAATAGGCCAACGCCATCTGTATGATAGTCTTAACTATATTTCCTGTCTGGAAATATGCCGCCACTACATAATTCTTCTGATCCGCACCAAGTAGATTTTGCCGATAGTTGATAAAATAACCTATTAAGCTCGATGCCAGAAAACTATAGAATGCAAAGTATATCAGCGCTAAGTTGAATCCGGTGTCCGGAAATATCAAAGGCAGGAAGCAACTCATTATCACTCCTCCCCCCAAGATTATTATACCAATCCATCGGTAAAGATAACCCATCACTGAGATTATCTCATTTATCTTTTGCTGATTCCGATCAAAGAGTGGCTTATAAAGCAAAAATCCAATTGCTCCACCTATCCCCAACTCCGCAAGATTCAAAAAGCCCAACAGGTTCTGAAGCGTACCTGTCAGACCCATGAACTCTGTGCCGAGACAATCCAAAAATATCTTACGTGTAAAGAAACTTAAAATGAGATTAAGAAAGTAGAAGATAAGATTCACACGTGCATTAAGGAGTGTCTTCTTAACCCTGCTCTCCCGCACAGGTGCTTCAACTTTTTTTTCTCCTCCATCGGTTTGAGCTTCTGTTTCCGACTTAAGCTCAGCATCGACACTCGCCACACTCTCGGCCGACAAGATATCTGCCTCGGCGTCATTTGGACTTATTTCCGAAGCAACTTCTTCTGCAACATCCGGAAGCATTGCGCCAAGAATGTCGTTCTTCTCAAGCCTTTCCTCCTTATTTTCCGTTACTTTATTATCCAATTATACCCTATTTCCACAATTTCATTATAATCTCCAAAAGGAAATCTACCTACACTCAAAAAGATACTGCGAAGTAGCAATAAGCATCCGATTATTACCTATCAACTGTATTCCCTCTTTCTCATAAGCCCGCAACGTATCATTCTGAGTCCGCGTGAACTCACCAAACGGTGCTCGGTCTGCATGTTCAGGCACCGAGTACACAAAATATTTCCGATAATCTCCCGATGCCAATACCCCCTCACGCTCCACCTTCGCAAGCGTGTCGTACATCTGCGAATATGCCTTATATACATATCCCTCTATGTTATCTTCCTCACAATACTTCATCTCCAACATCATCAACCAAGGCTTGCTGACCTCCATGCACGACACAAACATGCACTCACAATTCTGTATCCCCCTGATAAATGCAGTATGTTCTTCAAAATTAACCCCTATATATCGTATATGCGAGTTATTGGCTTTCTTCAAATGAAAATAGGATATGTCTTCAAACGGCTCTTCCGATATCTCAACACCACGCTCGCTTGAGGACTTTTCGGTATAGTCCGCTACATAACAGTCTCCCTCATAATACTTCGCTTCACTGAAATATTTCTCATTCATCAATCCCATCACACAAAGTTCATCAAGTTACGAAACTCAACCATTACCCCCTTCATCACACGGTCAAAATAATTGTCACGTATTAAACCCCTATTATCCTGTATCTCAGAATCCGCATAAATCTCACCTTCACGAAGCTCCCAAACAGCTACATTTCCAGGATTAACACGAGAACCCTTGGGTATCTCCGAAATCTGTGTTACAAGCTCCGCATCTGTCTGCGATGCAAGCCATGCAAGCATACAATTGTTCAAAGCATATAAAATATACGGGCTATGAGTTGTGATGACCATCATATCTCGGCCATGGTTTATCTTTTTCAATAAATAATATACCAAGGAAACCTGTGTAGTAGGAAATAAGTTCAACTCCGGCTCCTCTATCACAAGATTTGACATGCCGGGACGTGTCAACGTCTCCTCCCTCTCCTTTACCTTGTTCAACTCCTCTATAGCTTCCTTATTCAAATTGCTGATATCTTCCTCAGCCAAATGCTCATAGGCGTTGCTCAATCTTATAAAGGCTTCCTTTCCCTTAGGATTAAGTTCAAGTTTCTCCCTTACATCTTCAATTCCCTCTTGATTGGCAAGCAACCGCACCAAGGCCGCCTCTCTTATTAATCTTCGTTCCTCAGAAGACCTGTCTTCATTATGCGAATACACCCAATCAGTAAGATAGTCTATCATGACACACAGGGGCACCACCGACTGCAAACCGCTCGACACTTGCGACAACTCGAACTCGCGCTCACCGCCATCACTAACCACCATATCCTTACCAAGTCCTACATCATAACGATAACTCTGATGCAAGTCAAGAAGCTCAACTTTCTCCCCGTTCCTGTATTTGTCGCGTACGCGCTGCCAGTCATCTATGAAGTCGGTAAGATAGCTAAACGGCATCTTGGTCGAAAATATCCCGGGCACCGATATAATGTTACGCTCTGCCGGTATATATGCGTTCTTCGAAATTCCTTTGCTGTAAAATCCTTCTTTTTTCTCTGCACGTATCTCTCCTTTCTCATAGTGCAGATGCAACGCTTCCCCTTCATAGTCAAAACAGCTCTTATCCGAAAGATACCCTTCTATATTATGATACCTGATAAGCTGTTCATGCACATATGGTCCATCAAGGTGATGAATACTCTGCCTGCGCACACAGTCTTTCTCAACCCATTGGCAGAAACTAACCAACTTGGCCACAGTGCTCTTGCCGCTCCCCTGAGGTCCTATAAATACATTTACACGCCTGAGCGCAAGTTCCACTCTATTTATCGGACCTATTCTCTCTATTATGATGCGTTCCATCTATATGCACTTATCTATTTTATCACCCTAACTATTCTCTCATCCCCCTCCTACAGCAAAAAACTAAATCCCACAATAACTCTCAGCAGCCAACTCCTCAACCTCAGAAATAAACTCAGCCGAAAGCTCAAGCTCCCCAACATCATGCCGCTCACGAAGCCCACGCTCCAACGCCGCCCGGAAGTCAGCCATACTCTCCACCCCGGGCAACCATCCCCGCAAGTTGATTACCTCTGCATGACGCGACTTGACACCCCGGGCCTGCAAAAACTTACCCTCAGGATTCCCAAGCGCAAGCGACATCCGGTGAGTGTCCACGTCATACAGCAACGTGCCATGATACAAGTGCACGTCCTGCGTCTTTCTGCTCGCCATCCCGCTGAATTTCTTCCCCTCAAGCAGCAAGTCATTAGTCTGGCTGAGCTCTATCTCTACCCCCATCTCGGCAAATATCGGCGCAAAAAGCTCGTAGCAAATACGATAATCCGTCTCCAACCCCCGACCCGCCGCCGGCACAAACAACGAAAAGTTAAGATTGCCGAAGTCATGATACACAGCACCTCCCCCCGTGCAGCGCCTCACCACAGGTATATCCTCCGAATGGCAATAATCCAAATTAACCTCCCGCTCAGCGCACTGGTGAACTCCCACTATCACGCATGGCCGGTTCTGCCAGAACCCAAACACTGCATCCCGCTTACAGGCCTCATGGCTCATAAGCAGCTCATCCATCGCCAAGTTGAACCCCGGCTCCACACTATCATTAAGATACTCCAGCAATCGCATAGGCACGTACCTTCTATTCCTGCATGCAAGTACAACACACATACCCACAAGCAGTTACAACAACGTATATATATTTAATGCTACAAAGTAACATCAATGTCCATACAAAAACTCAACTCCAAAAAATCCCAAAAACGAAGCCCCAAAACCCACTATCTAATACTTAATAACTAATAACTATAACTTAACACTTATTTTACGATTCCCTTCTCAAGATACTCAGCCAAGTTAGTGCGGATATGATCTCCGGCACGCTCCACAGCCACTTTCTCCATATCATGGTCTACCATCAGGTTAACAAGCTCCTCGAAGCTCGTCTTCTTGCCCGGATCCCAGCCAAGCTCATTACGCGCCTTAGTGGGGTCGCCAAGCAGGTTCACCACATCAGTGGGACGGTAGAAGTCCGGGCTAACCTCCACAAGCACCTTGCCGGTCTTGACGTCGACACCCTTCTCGTTCTCATCCTTACCCTCCCAGCGCAGCTCGATGCCGGCACGCCTGAACGCAAGCTCGCAAAACTCCCGCACGGTATGCTGCTCGCCCGTGGCGATAACATAATCATCCGGCCGCTGCTGCTGGAGTATAAGCCACATGCACTCCACATAGTCGCGGGCATAGCCCCAGTCCCTGAGCGACGACAGGTTGCCCAAGTAGAGCTTATCCTGCTTGCCCTGCGCGATACGCGCTGCCGCAAGCGTGATCTTACGGGTCACGAAGGTCTCGCCGCGACGCTCGGACTCATGGTTGAAGAGTATACCGGAGCAGGCATACATGCCATAAGCCTCACGATATTCCTTCACAATCCAGAACCCATAGAGCTTCGCCACAGCATACGGCGAATAGGGGTGAAAAGGCGTCTTCTCGTTCTGGGGCACCTCCTCCACCTTGCCGTAAAGCTCCGAAGTAGAGGCCTGATAGAAGCGGCAGGTATCAGCAAGCCCGCAAAGCCTTATAGCCTCCAGACAACGCAACACACCCGTGGCATCGATATCGGCAGTAAACTCCGGCGAGTCAAACGAAACCTGCACATGGCTCTGCGCTGCAAGGTTATAGAACTCATCAGGACGGACCTTCGACACCACCTGTAGCATCGACATGGAGTCGCCCAAGTCAGCATAATGAAGATGGAAACGCTCATGACCCTCCAAGTGCGAGATACGCTCACGATAGTCCACCGACGAACGGCGGATCACACCATGCACCTCATACCCCTTCTCAAGCAAGAACTCCGACAGGTAACTCCCGTCCTGACCGGTCACGCCGGTTATCAACGCACGACGTCGCTCAGAAACCTCTTTCATATTGATTATAGCTATAATTATCCGATGTTACTACACTAATAAAATGCAAATTTACAACTTTTTTACCAATCAACCAAAAATCAACCCCAAAGCCCTCCCAAGCCCCCACCCCTCCAACCCCCGGCAGCTTTTGTTCTGTGAGGTGCCGAAGGCACCATCCCCGGCAAGCACCCATCCAAAAAAGCACCAACCCAGGCAAGCGCCAACCCCCGGCCAAGCAAGCCACCAAAGCACTCATTCAAAAAAATAAATAAAAAATTTTAGCAAATAGTTTGGATTCTAAATTTTTTTATATACATTTGCAATCATAATCAATTTTTAACAAAATCGCAATCATGTATTAATGCGTTTACAATAGAAATTGTGAGTGAAGTGTCCAACCTGCCGCCGGCATTTTGCCATCATTCCCCCGGCCAAATGCCCACGAGCAAGCCAAGACACGATATACTTAGCTGATTAGATTGATAAATTGTTGCTTGAATTAATTAAAATGCGGACCGCAACCTCCGGACGGCGGCTGCGGTGTAATTGAAAAGATCTAATTATTCTTCAGGAATAAGTCGATTTGATTCAACCTAATTTTAATTGGAAAGAGGGCCGATCGCTGAGATTAGCCCTCTTTTTTTGTTGCTTCCTATTTAAGTTTGTTTAAGTTTGTGGGTATAAATAATAAGCTGTCGATCACAACCTCTATCATAAGCTGTCGATCACAACCTCCTCTTCAGGCACGGCCAAAGTAGGGTCGAAACTCTCCTCAGGCGCCACCAAGTCAGGCTCAGTCATGTCGCCAAGCGTATCGACCGTGGCAGCCGTAGTGTCAACCTTCACCTCATCCTGATATGTGAAGATCGGCTCTTCCACCACCTCCTCAAGCTCCATCACGCTCGTGTCCTCCTCATCGGTCACCCCCGCATTAGGATCCAGCTTGCCGGAGTTAACCGTAGTGACCATCATAAGCAAGCCGAACACAAAAAACAACAGCGAGCTCACGCCAAGCAACGTGTCGACACCAAGCAGCCGGGGCTTAAGCCCGTCATCCCCTCCGCGTGCGCCGCGCACCGCCAACGAAACCAACGGCACCAACGACACCAAGCCCCACAACGTGCCAACTACGCCCAAAGCCCAAAAACCGACCTCCGGGCCCAAAAGACCCACCAGACCCATCAAAACACCCACGATGCCGAGCGTGACCACAACCCACGCCAACAGCGACATCACGCAAGTCCGCAGAGACTCCCCTCCACGGAAGTCCGCATAATGATGAAAAAACGGCCGTATGAAATAACTCTCGAACCAACCGTCATAAACCCGTTTAGGATTATAAATCTCTTTAAGCTTCATATCCAATTAAGCCAACCATAATTAACCCCCAGACATATACACCCACACATATATATGTTTAAGACAACAATTCCCAACCGCAAAGTTAATTATTTATTTCCACCCACCAAAATTTATCACCCCCCAAGCAGCATCAACCCACCCCGCGTGGTGTCGTGTGAGGGCGGAAGCCCGAAAACCAAAGCCAAAAAACTCCTTTTTGCCTATATCACCAAAATTTTGTAATTTTGCAACCAATCATCACTTCATAAAAACAATACCGGAGCATACCCAGCCCCGGCCCATTCATAATCTATATACATTATGGCTCTAAAATGCGGCATAGTAGGACTCCCTAACGTGGGAAAATCCACCCTCTTCAACTGCCTGAGCAACGCGAAAGCCCAGTCGGCCAACTTCCCATTCTGCACAATCGAACCCAACGTGGGCGTCATCTCGGTCCCCGACGACCGCCTGACACGCCTCGTGGAAATCTGCAACCCGAAGAGCATTGTGCCCGCCACAGTAGAAATAGTCGACATAGCCGGACTCGTCAAGGGCGCATCAAAAGGTGAGGGCCTCGGCAACAAGTTCCTCGCAAACATCCGCGAAACCGACGCCATCCTCCACGTGCTCCGCTGCTTCGACGACGACAACATCACTCACGTTGACGGCTCCGTAGACCCCGTCCGCGACATGGAAATCATAAACTACGAACTCCAGATCAAAGACCTCGAGACAATTGACTCTCGCCTCGCCAAAACCGAAAAAGCAGCCAAAGCCGGAGCCGACAAGACCGCCAAGATGCAACTCAGCGTGCTCCAGGCATACAAAGACGCACTCGAGCAAGGACTACCCGCACGCACCGTCAGCATCGAAGGCAAGGAAGAACAAAAATTCGCCCGCGAACTGTTCCTCCTGACCAACAAACCCGTGATGTACGTCTGCAACGTAGACGACGACTCCGCCACCACAGGCAATAAATACGTAGAAGCAGTACGCAATGCCACAGCCAACGAAAACGCCCAAATACTGATAGTGGCGGCAAAGACCGAAAGCGAAATCGCTGAACTCGACACCTACGAGGAACGCCGTGAATTCCTCGAATCAATGGGCCTCGAAGAGAGCGGCGTGAACCGCCTCATACGCGCAGCATACGCACTGCTCGACCTCCAGACATACTTCACAGCCGGAGCCGACGAAGTCCGCGCATGGACCTTCCTCAGAGGCACAAAAGCCCCGCAAGCCGCCGGCATAATACACACCGACTTCGAAAAGGGCTTCATCCGGGCCGAAGTAATCAAATACGACGACTTCGTGACACTCGGCTCAGAATCCGCCGTCAAGGATGCCGGCAAAATGAGCGTCGAAGGCAAAGAATACACCGTATGCGACGGCGACATAATGCACTTCCGCTTCAACGTATAACGTCTAATTCCAAGACCCCTATAAGGGCCTTCCAACCACCCATACATGGAGGAAATAATACCTAAAGTACCGCGAGAGCTTATAATCAACGAACTGACCGACGACCGCCTGCTGAGACCCGCCAACAAGGGCGGAAACCTCATATACGTCGTAGACGCCTTCAACGCGCCTAACACCATGCGCGAAATAGGCCGCCTGCGCGAAATAGCATTCCGCGACGCCGGAGGTGGCACCGGACTCAGCTGCGACATCGACGAGTTCGACACAATGAAGCCGGTCCCTTGCCGACAGATGATCGTATGGAACCCCGAACAACAAGAAATAATCGGTGGCTACCGCTTCATAATAGGCCGTGACATCCGGATCAACGACGGCATACCGCACATCGCCACATCTCACATGTTCCGATTCTCCGAACGGTTCCTCAACGAATTCCTCCCAAACACCCTCGAACTCGGCCGATCCTTCGTAGTAGTCAACTACCAGAACACCCAGAAAACAATCCCCGCATCAATCTACGCCCTCGACAACCTCTGGGACGGCCTCGGAGCGATAGTGGTCAAAAACCCCGACATCAAATACCTCTTCGGCAAGGTCACGATGTATCCCACCTACGCCCCCGAATGCCGCGACATGCTGCTCGGATTCATACACAAACACTTCCCCGACCACGACAACCTCGTGACTCCCATTATACCCCTCAACACCACAGCCCTCTCCCCACAGATACAATCCCGGTTCAACGGCAATGACTACGCAGAAGACTATCGCATACTAAACCGCTTCATCCGCAGCAAAGGCCTGAAAATACCCCCACTCGTCAACGCCTACATGTCTCTCTCCCCAACTATGCGGATGTTCGGAACTGCAATAAACCCCGAATTCGGCAACGTAGAAGAATCAGGAATATTCCTGACAATCGACGACATCTTCGACGAGAAAAAAAGCCGCCACATGTTCCAATAAAACCAAAACACCAAGCAAAACCGAAGCAAGCAAAAACCGTCAGCTTTTGTTCTGTGAAGGCTCGAAGAGCCCAAAGCCAAGAAGACCCAAAGCAGAGAAGAGCCTAAAGCTGCATAGCGGTTTTGAAGGAGTGTAAGCGCAAAGCGCGAATATAAAAAGCAAAAACTATAAAAGGGAATCGAGCAAGCTCGATTCCCTTTTCATGTAAAACTTAATTCTCAAACAAGAGCGAAGGGTCACTTCGCCGTGGCATAAACCTGAGCGCAACTTTCAAAATACGCCAATACCACCTTTTTAATAAAATGTTTCATAACTTTAAATTATTAAACTTTCACCTATTATAACGCAGAAAACCAAAAAAAGTTATAAGCAAAACTTAAAAATTATGTTGTACAACATAATTTTTAAGCATGTTTTCTAAAAACTAAAGCCAACCACCTACATAAAAACAAGAAAAAAGGGTGTAAAGTTTGCCCTGGCTGAGCCACTCCCCAAAGAAAACCCCAACCAACCAAAACAAGAAAAATAATAAAAACCAACAACCGTTCTAAAAATAAAAAGCCATGAGAATCGAAAAATTAGAGACAACCATAAAGGTATACAAAAATAACGAACTCTCGCCACAAGACCACGAACTGATAGAGGCAGCAAAAGCAATGACCGCCACAAGCTACGCCCCATACTCCAAATTTCACGTAGGAGCGGCAATAAGGATGGCCGACGGCTCAATAATAAAAGGCTCAAACCAAGAAAACGCAGCATACCCATCAGGCACCTGCGCCGAACGGACAGCAGCCTACCAAGCCTCAGCACTCAAGCCAGGCATGCCTATGCTAAAAATAGCCATAGCAGCAGCCACCGACGGCTACTTCCAGCAAAGACCGATAAGCCCATGCGGAGCATGCCGCCAGGCCCTGATGGAATACGAACACCTCCACGGCCCGATACAAGTGCTCTTATACGGCCAAGAAGAGACCTTCATCTTCCCATCAATAGCGACACTCCTCCCCTACTCCTTCACCGACTTCTAAACCAAAATAAAACAAAAGCCCGGCCAGCCAAAGCCACCAAACCAGCTTTTGTTATGTGAGGGCGCGAAGAGCCCATCCCAGTCGTGGTGTTGTGTGAGGGCGGAAGCCCGAAGCAAAAGCAAAATCGCCGTCTCAGGCAAGAGACGGCGATTTAATATTTACCAATCCACTCCATTCACACGGTCATACACATAAGTCTGCACACGACCGCCCCCCGTCTGCCACTGCATCCAGAGCGTATTGTTGCCATGAGTAAACCAATAACTCGTGGTCAATGGCGACGAATACTCATACTGTATATTTATCTGATAATTCGAAGCACCTATATTCGAATCCTGGCAATAATATCGAAGTCTTTCACGCTCCTCATAACCATTGTCCAGATAATAATAATAGCCCGAACCATTACCATTGAAATAAAGATAATTCGTCTCGTTATCATAAACCTCATCCGAATTGGCCTGCACAAGCCTCCAATACCCCGTAAGCCGGCGATCCTGGAAACTGTCATCCCATCCATAAGGAGGGTTATCCCACCATATGCCATCATCATCCACACATCCCGTCAACGACACCATCGACACCAAAGCAACACCCACGCATCCCAACACATGAAGTAAACGTCTATTCATAATCCCATAATTTTTATAATGCCAAACTAAAAAAAATCCCTAACCATCAAATACTCCCCTATAATAAGAACACCCCACCCAAAAAAGGGTTTAAAATGCCCTCCCCTGTCGTGGTGTTGTGTGAGGGCGGAAGCCCGACCAAAAGCCGGGAAAAGCCTGTCTAAAACTTGTAGAAAACCGGTAGAAAACCTGTAAAAATTTCATTCATAACTAAAACAACCAACTATTGCATATCTCCTAATTAATTTTATATCAACCACTTTTTCGATTTTCCAAATTTTTACCCATTTTTAGTTTCTACACCTCCCACCTCCTCTTTTAAACACCCCACGAGCCACTTTTCTACAATTTTCGGCTCTTCTTCTAAAAGATTTTATTAACTTTGCACTTATCAACAGTATGTTCAAAACACCCACATCCGACTGATTCTCAACTCCGGTTGGTTGTAGATATTGTTGATAACACACTTCAAATCGTTGATAACCCGCTTTTCCAAATTTCAAGCCGAAAAGTTATTTGCAGTTATCTACAGCGTTTGTTGTTGTTTATTTTTTTAGTTTAATTTTATTTTTAATTTTAATCTTTTAAATAAGAAAAAATGAACCAGCGGGAATCCGAACTCCGCGATGAAATATCACGGCTCAAGAAGCAGAAGAATGCCCTCATCATGGCGCATTATTATCAACGCGACGAAATCCAGAAAATTGCCGACTTCATAGGCGACTCACTCGCCCTCGCGCAGCAGGCCGCCAAAACCGATGCCGACATCATAGTGATGTGCGGAGTCCATTTCATGGGCGAGACCGCCAAGATTCTTTGCCCCGACAAGAAGGTACTCGTGCCCGACCTCAAAGCCGGATGCTCACTTGCCGACAGCTGCGACCCCCAGGAGTTCGCCGACTTCGTGAAAGAACATCCCGGCTACACCGTGATAAGCTACGTCAACACCTCAGCTGCCGTGAAGGCGCATACCGATATAGTGGTCACATCCGGCAACGCCCGCAAGATAGTCGACTCCCTCCCTGCCGATGAGAAAATAATATTCGGACCCGACCGAAACCTCGGAGGCTACATCAATGCAGTCACCGGGCGCGATATGCTCCTCTGGAACGGTGCCTGCCACGTGCACGACCGTTTCTCAATCGAAAAGATAGAGGAGATGAAACGTCAGCACCCCGGCGCAAAGATTCTCGTGCATCCCGAATGCCGCCGACCGCTCCAGCTCATAGCCGACAAAGTAGGCTCCACAGCCGCCCTGCTCGATTTCGCACGCCACGACGAGGCCAAGGAATACATAGTGGTCACCGAATGCGGAATCCTCTTCGAGATGCGCCGCGAATGCCCCGACAAGACATTCCTCGCAGCCCCGGCCGACGATGCCGAATGCCAATGCAACAACTGCGAGTACATGAAGCTAAATACCCTCGAGAAAGTAGCAGCGGCCCTACGCAACGAACAGCCCGAAATCAAAGTGGACCCCAAGATAGCAGCCAAGGCAATAAAGCCAATAAAAAGAATGCTCGAACTCTCCAAGTAGTGATGCAAGAAAGAAAAAAGAAAAGCATAGTGGAGCTGACCAACTGCTCGGTGCAAGAATACAGGCAGCTCCCTAAGCACCCGATTATCCTGCTCGCCGACAACGTCCGCTCCATGCACAACATCGGGGCTTTCTTCCGCACGGCAGATGCCTTCCGTATCGACTCCATCATTCTCGCAGGCATATCAGGCTGCCCCCCTCACCCGGAGATTGCAAAGAGTGCCCTCGGAGCAGAAGACTCCGTAAGCTGGACACATGCCGACGATGCCCTCGCCGAGGCCAAGCGCCTCAAGGCTGAAGGCTGGAAGCTCTGCGTGCTCGAACAGACACACAACAGCATCCCCCTCCAGAGCTTCGCTCCGAAGGGGGATGACCTGAAATTTGTCTTAGTGGTAGGCAATGAGGTGAAAGGAGTGGACCAGCAGATAGTTGACATAGCAGACTATGTGCTCGAAATCCCGCAAGAGGGCACCAAGCACTCACTAAACGTCTCCACCTCGGCAGCAATAGCCCTGTTCCACCTATATATCATAATGGATAATTAATAATGGATAATGAATAACTATAGACAAACAATTATTCACTATTCATTATTAATTATTAATTAAAGTTAGTGTGCGTCAAGCCAGTTGGTAGCCACGCCGCAACCCACGGTGAGACGCACCTGGCCTTGCCATGACTCCTCCATGAGCCGCACCACAAGTTCCTGCATCACCCCAACCTCATCTTCGGGCACATTGAAGTTGAGCTCATCATGCACCTGCATGATCATCTTCGACTTCAACCCCCGGCTCTTCATCTCATCATAAATCTTAATCATCGCCACCTTGATGATATCGGCGGCGGTGCCCTGGAGCGGAGCATTGACGGCATTGCGCTCCGCATAGCCGCGCACCGTAGGGTTGCGGCTACCGATGTCGGGAAGCATCCGCCTGCGACCCATGCGGGTCTCCACATATCCCTTCTCATGGGCATGCTCTATGCTCTGCTCTATGTAGCGCTTCACCGTGGGGAAAGTCGCGAAATAATTGTCGATAATCTCCTTCGCCTCCGCCCGCGGTATGCCGAGCCGCTGGCTAAGCCCGAATGCCGATATGCCGTAAGCTATGCCGAAATTGGCAGTCTTCGCATTGCGCCGTTCGTTCACGGTCACCTCTTCAGGATCTTTATGATATATCTTGGCCGCAGTGATGGCATGCACATCCTTCTCATGCCTGAACGCATCGAGCATGATGGGGTCTTCGCTGAAATCGGCCAGTAGCCTAAGCTCTATCTGCGAATAGTCTGCCGAGAGAAACATGCAACCCGGCTCGGCTATGAAGGCCCGCCTTATCTCCTTGCCCTCATTATCGCGAACCGGTATATTCTGCAAGTTGGGAGCCGACGAGGAGAGCCTGCCGGTGGCTGTCACCGTCTGGTTATAATTGGTATGTACACGCCCCGTAGCCGGGTTGATCGCAGCCGGCAATGCACTCAGATATGTGCTCACGAGCTTCTTGAGTGCCCTGTATTGCATTATCTTGCCTACTATAGGATGCTTGGCCGTCAGCTTCTCGAGCACATCCTCAGCCGTGCTGTATTGCCCGGTCTTTGTCTTCTTGGCTTTAGCATCAAGCTGCAGCTTGTCAAAGAGTATCTCCCCCACCTTGGCCGGCGACCCTACATTAAACTCCTCTCCGGCCAACTCATAAATCTCCGACTCGAGTATGCCGATGCGTTGGTTCATCTCTCTCTCCGCCTCACTGAGTGTGGCGGTGTCTATGCGCACACCGCTAAGCTCCATGTCGGCGAGAACGCGCACAAGCGGAAACTCCACCTCCCGCAGAAGCCGCTCCATGTCACCGGCTTTCACCGCGTTATCCAGAGGCTCATACAGCCGCAGCGTCACGTCGGCCTGCTCGCATGCCCACATCGCCAATGCCTCTTCTTCATTTTCAGTTTCCCCACCTTCTGCAAGCGTATCCTTTACGCTCTTGAGAGAAGTGCTCTTTTTTACGGGATAAGGGGTAGGGTCGTATCCAAGATAAGTAGAAGACAATTGCTCCAGTCCATGGCGCATCTCGGGCTGCAATAGATAGTGGGCTAAGGTAATGTCGTAGAAGTTGAGTTTTGCCTCCATATCATCGGTGCGCCGACGTGCCGCCACCACATAGTCACGCTTTGCGTTGGCTGTCACTTTCTCTATGTCACCGCGTGCCAGCAGGTTGAGCACCGCCGCCAAGCCCTCTTCATAGCTCGTGGGCACATACCAGCCTCTCCCTCCGGCCACAGCAATGCCGCTGCCGCGCCATTCGCTCATGGCATCGTTCTCACCTTCGGAGTGGATGCAGACACCACATCGGTTAGCACCCTCGAGCTCACGTTTCATCTCCTCAAGCGCAGCGGCATCACTAACTATGCGGTAGTCGCGCTCGCTCATGTCGGTTACTGCATTATCTTCAGCTACGGTCTCTTCTTCGTTACTCTCAATGGGTTCATCGAAGAGACTGTCGTCAAATAGCGACGGAGCCATAGGGCTTGAAGCCTTTGCACCTTTGCCGGAGCCGCCATCGCTCTTAGCTGCCGGCTTCCCTTCTGCAAGGTCAAGCCGCTTCGCCACCCTGTCGGTCAAGGTCTTGAACTCAAGCTCCTTGAATATGGCAAACAGCTTGTCGCGATCCACAGGCTTACGCACAAGGTCGTCAGGCTTTACATCTACCGGCACATCCGTGCGTATGGTAGCCAAGAATTTAGAAAACTCAATCTGCTCCTTATTCTCTTCCACTTTCTTCTTCTGCGCCCCCTTGAGCTGGTCGGTGTTGGCGAGCAGTTGTTCCACCGAGCCGAATTGCTTTATAAGCTTGACGGCAGTCACCTCGCCCACGCCCGGGCATCCCGGTATATTGTCAGCCTTATCACCCATCAGGGCCAGCAGGTCTATCACCTGGCTCGTGCGTTGCAGCCCGTAACGCTCACATATTTCCTCCTCTCCTCGTATCTCAAAGTCCTGGCCTCTGTACGATGGCTTGTATTGCAGCACATTCGCGCTCACAAGTTGGCCATAATCTTTGTCGGGAGTCATCATATAAGTGGTGAAGTCCTCCTTCTCAGCCATCTTCGCCAATGTGCCTATCACATCGTCAGCCTCAAAGCCATCCACAGTCACGATGGGGATATTGTAAGCCTTGACAATCTCCTTGATAAAAGGTATGGAGAGGCGTATATCCTCTGGCATAGCGGCACGTTCGGCCTTATACTCGGCATAAGCCTCGTTGCGGAATGTAGGCCCCTGCGGATCGAAGCAAACCGCGATATGCGTAGGATTCTCCTTGCGCAGAAGCTCCTCAAGCGTGTTGACAAACCCGAAGATAGCCGAAGTGTTGAACCCCGTCTGAGTGATTCGCGGCATCTTTATAAGTGCATAATAAGCACGGAATATCAATGCGAAAGCATCGAGCAGAAACAATTTCTTCATAATAATATAACGCCACCAACCCCAAAAAATTAAAAAGGAGTTAAGAATAAAAATTCCTAACTCCTAATTCCTAATTCCTAACTCCTAATTCCTAATTAAATTCAGAGATAGCTGAGGTTAAAGTTTGCGAATTCAAGGTCGTTCTGCGCACGCTGCAGCATAGTCTTGTCGAGCTTCACGGCCTGACGCAGGTTATTCATTACCATGTTCTGGTTGTTGGTGCGGGCGCCAAGCACAGCAGAAAGATAATACGTAGTGGCATCAGGAGCCTTGATTGCACCGAGTATGTCGCGTGCACCGCTGTAGTTCTTGTTAAGAATCTGAGCCAATGCAGCATTGTTGGTCTTTATGTCGCCAAATGTGCGGATAGCCTTCTGCAAGTCACCCTGCTGCATATAATACACACCCATGGCATCTGCTGCCTCAGGCACACCGGCTGCCATACCGAACTGTTCGTTAGCCTTGGCATAGTTGTTGTTTAGCATCTGCACCAAGCCGAGGTTCATCTCAGGCTCCTTGGCCAACGGGTCAAGACGGTGAGCATGCTCGAAGTTGGCCTGTGCAGCCTCATAGTCACCTGCAATCCACTGGGTCATACCGAGGTTGTTGAAAGTGCGGTAATCTTTCGAATGAATCTCAGCAGCTGTGTTGTATACCTCCATCTTCTTGAAGTTATCGTTGGTCAAAGTAGCCAGATAGAGCATCTCATTTTCAGTAAGCTTGGAGGGGTCGGTGTTGAAGAGCTTGAGCATCTCCTCATCGCTCTTGCCGAGCACATTAATGGTAGCCATCACGCGCGAATAGCGGAGCTGGGGTAGAATCTGGTCAGCCAGTTCGTTGAATACAGATGAGAGATTTCTGATTTCCTGCTCGCGCTGCACCGGGTCCGGATACATCTTAAGCACGCTCAAGATAAGGTCTTTATCCTGTATGTTGCTCTTCTCCACAAGTTTCTCAAAACCTTCCCAATCTTCAGGAGTGAATGAAGCAGTAAGCTCGCCAAACTCCGTAATCTTATCTTTCTTGAGCTGGCTTTCCATAAGCTTGGTGGTGTTGGCTTCACGCTTTTCTGCAAGTTGCGTGTTAAATTCCAGTGTGCCCTCGGGTGATGCGTATGAATTGATGGTTATGCCCGCGATTTCCTGGTTGGCTGCATTGTTGGCTTCCATCAGACGCTTGTTGAGATCTATGTAGTCGCTCTTGCTGGTCTGGTTAGCACGAACGTTCGCCTGGTTGATAAGGAAGTGGATATCGGCTGAATACTTCTCCGCTATCACTTTCTGGAAATTGTCGGCCGCCTGCGCCGGACGCACACTCTTGGCAGATGCCAATGTAGAGGTGGCCACAACGCCTGAGCCAACCTTTACTCGCGGAAGCGAATATACCTTGCCGTTCTGGTCCACGGTAAAGTCAAGATAGAGGTCGCTCTTCGCCATCTCAGGTTGATATACGATAGAGAAAGGTATGCTCACCGTGCCGCCATCGGCATAATTGACCACCTGACCATTGGCACGTACATCCTGGCCCTGGAATATCACAGGCTGCGCTGTAGCCTCGCCCGTAGTGCCGCGGCTCGTGTTCCACTGGAGCACCGGAGTTGCCGTAACCTTGGCATTCTTCACCATAAACTTAGCCGGTATAGTACCATTTACGGTGCCCGGCACAGTAGCGCCGACTGTCTCAAGAGGTGTCGGTGTAGTGCTGAAATAATCACTCCTGAACTGTCCCAGTTTCTTGGAACATCCCGTGGCAGTAAGCGCCAATGCCGCCAACGCCACATAATAAACTTTGCTGTTCATGTATGCTGTTTTAGTTAGTTTGCCTAATAAGCTCCAAAAATACAAAAAAAATAATTACCAAGTCAGAGTTAACTATCAAAAAATGTTAAAATAAACCCCAATCCCCAAAAAAAATCCCAAGGCAGCAAAGCTGCAAAGCAGCCTAAAGCCTAAAGCCTAAAAGTTGTGTTAAGTTTGTCGCGGCCTTAGCCGCGGCAATATCACTATAAATAAACCGCCCCCGAAAAATCACCCCATAAAAACAAAAAAATGAAAAAAATTAAAGAAAAACTTGCACAATCAAAAAAATCATATTAACTTTGCACTCGCAAAGCAGAAACAACACCAACAAGTTTCAAGCAGAGCATGACTCCGTGGCTCAGTTGGTAGAGCAAATGACTCTTAATCATTGGGTCGTGG